>JBDSEK010000075.1:0-16555 GCA_039920085.1 Devosia sp.
CGCCGGCCCCGAGCTTGCCGGTGACGGCGCTGGCAAAGCCGAGCTTTTGCGCCTCCCTGAGGCGAAGCGCCGCGTGGACCACCGGCCGCACCCCGCCCGCCAGCGAGATTTCGCCGAAATAGACCGCGTCGGGCGGCAGCGGCGAATTGGTCAGCGACGAGATGAGCGCCGCCGCCACCGCAAGATCGGCGGCCGGCTCGTTCACCCTCAAGCCCCCCGCGACATTGAGGTAGATATCGTTGGCGCCGATGCGGACGCCGCAGCGGGTTTCGAGCACCGCGAGCACCATCGACAGCCGCGACGCATCCCAGCCGACCACGGCGCGGCGCGGCGTGCCGAGCGGGGAGGGTGCGACCAGCGCCTGGATTTCGCACAGCACCGGGCGCGTGCCCTCCATGCCGGCAAAGACCGCCGAGCCCGCCGCGTCCTTGTCGCGCTGGTCGAGGAACAGCGCCGAGGGATTGGCGACTTCCTGGAGGCCCAGCGTCGTCATCTCGAAGACGCCGATCTCATCGGTCGCGCCATAGCGGTTCTTGACGCCGCGGAGGATCCGAAAGGTGTGGCTGGCATCGCCTTCGAAATAGAGCACCGCATCGACCATGTGCTCGACGACGCGTGGGCCCGCGATCTGGCCGTCCTTGGTGACATGGCCGACCAGCACCACCGCCGCGCCCGACTTCTTGGCAAAGCGGGTCAGCGCCTGCGCCGAGGTGCGAACCTGGGTAACGGTGCCGGGCGCCGACTCAACCCGATCGGTCCACAGCGTCTGGATCGAGTCGATGATGACGAGGTGGGGAACGGGGCCCTGCTGCAGGGTCGACAGAATAATCTCGACATTGGTCTCGGCCGCGAGCTGCACATCGCTTTCGCCGAGGCCGAGGCGCTGGGCCCTGAGCCGGATCTGCGCCACCGCCTCTTCGCCCGAGACATAGACGACGCGCTTGCCGCGCCGGGCGAGCGCCGCCGCGGCTTGCAGCAGCAAAGTCGATTTGCCGATTCCCGGATCGCCGCCGACCAGCACCGCCGAGCCCATGACGAAGCCACCACCGGTCACCCGGTCGAGCTCAGCGAGCCCGGTCTCGATCCGTGCCGCGCTTTCGGTTTCACCCGAAAGCGGCACGAGGGCGATCGGGCGGCCCGAAGCGGTCGCGGCCTTGGGCCCCGCGCCCACACCCGAATCGAGCATTTCCTCGACCACCGAATTCCACTCGCCGCAGCCCTCGCAACGCCCCTGCCAGCGCACATGCGCCGTACCGCAGGACTGGCAGACATAGGCAGTCTTGGCTTTAGCCATGGTGCTCTCGGGGGTTGAATCCTTGTAGGCAAGGCTAGCGCCGGAGTAAAGAACAAAGAGTGAACCACTTGCCTTGAGGTATCGCGATATGCGATAGTTGTTGGATGAAGGAGGTGGTCTTTACGCCGGCTGGTCTGCGTCAATGGACGAAGCTGTCTGCCGAAGTAAGATCACGCATTCGTCGAAAACTGATGGAGTTCGCCGAAACCCGGCAGGGTGATGTCAAAAGGCTCAAAGACCGGAGAGGTGTGCGACTTCGTGTCGGGGACTGGCGGTTGATCTTCGAGGAAGGCCCGGACCAGATCATTGTCTACGCGGTCGGGCATCGACGCGAAATTTATGACTGAGGTGATGAAGTGACCGTGCGATTTGAAAAGACTGCGAGTGGCGAAGTCGCAGTATTGCCCCGGGCCGAGTACGAAGCGCTTCTGGAGCGTGCTTCTGAAGCGGATGAGGACTCCGGGACCGCGCGCATCCTCGCTCGCGGGCGGAGGGACCTCGAAGCAGGAGCGCCCTTGCTGCCGCTGGCGGTCGTCGATCGCATCGCCGATGGCGAGAACGCCGTGCGCGTCATCCGCCAATGGCGCAACGAGACTCAACTCCACCTTGAGGTCCTGACGGGCATTAGCCAGAGCCACATTTCGGATATCGAGAATGGTCGTCGCACCGGCACCTCGGCGACGCTTCGGAAGCTGGCCGACGCGCTCAGGGTGCCGCTCGACGTAATTGCTTAGGGGGACCGCGTCACGCCCCTCCTGCCGGTCGACGCGAAATCTCTCGGCCGGCACCGATCAGGAGCCTCAGCGCCGCAGCCTGATCGGGCGCTTCCGGTTTATCGAGCCGGACGGTATAGGGAGAGGTGAGGGCGGCAATCACCGTGCCCAGTGGACCGAAGATCGGGACCGAGAGATTGACGACGCTCGCGACCTGCATGCTCTCCATGATCTCGTAGCCGCGCACCTGGACGCGGGAAAGGCGGGCATTGAGTTCCGGCGAGAGCTTCTTGCGGCGGCCGTTCTGGTCCTCGAGCATCAACACACGCTCCTCGTCGCCGGCGAAGGCGAGGAAGACGTGGCCGGAGCCGGTGTTGATCATGCTGATGCGGGAGCCGACGCCTATCGACACGTTCCAGTAGCCGGGTCCGTCTATCTGCGCGACCACGACGAGGACATTGCGGTCGTGGATGACCAGATGCACCGCCTGTTCGGCATCGCGGGCGAAGCGCCGGAGAACCGGCGTGGCCTGGCTCACCAGCCGGCGGATCGGCTGGGTGCGATAGGCCAGCTCGAACAACTTGAGCGACAGCTCGTAGCGATCCGCACTGGTGCGGCGCACATAACCGCGGCGCACCAGCCGGTCGAGCATGCGATAGATTTCATTGGGCGAGCGGTCGAGCGCCTTGGCGATTTCGCCTTGGCTAAGCTGCTCCTCTGTCGTGGCGAGCAGTTCGAGAATGTCGAGGCCTTTGTCGAGTGCAGGGGCCCGATATTTGTCGAGGTCTTCGGCGGTGCTCATTCAGCCATACCCAAAATCCAGTCGCCGCGGCGAACCCCAGTCGGCATTTGCCGTTGCCACTCATTTTATTTGTGAATATGATCTTTGTATATGATACTTGGCGATAGCGACGGGAGGCGCGGTCGAATTGAAGATCAGTTTCTCCATCGCCGGTTTTTTGGATCTCCCAGTGGCGGGCCGATGAGCCTGCTCGTCCAGATGCACGAGATCGACAAGGAGTTCCCGGGCGTTCGGGCGCTCAAGCGTGCGCATTTCGAGCTTGAAGCCGGCGAAGTGCATGCGCTGATGGGCGAGAACGGCGCGGGCAAATCGACGCTGATGAAAGTGCTGGCTGGGGTTTATCGGCGCGACGGCGGCCTGGTGAAGCTCGACGGTGAGCCGGTGGAGATCACCAGCCCACGCCAGGCGCAGGAGCGCGGCATCGCCATCATCCATCAAGAGATGAGCCTGATGCGCCATCTGACGGCGGCTCAGAACATTTTCATCGGGCGCGAGCCCAAGAATTTCGGCGGCCTGCTGCTCGACGAGCGGGCACTCAATGCGCAGGCGGCGGCCATCTTTGCGGCGATGCATCTGAGCCTCGATCCGCGCGTGCTGATCGACAATCTGACGATCGCCAAGCAGCAGATGGTCGAGATCGCTAAGGCGCTGTCATTCAAATCGCGCGTACTGATCATGGATGAGCCAACCGCGGCGCTGACCGAGGCGGAAATCCACGAGCTCTTCGCCATCATCGGCAGGCTCAAGGCCGAGGGCGTTGGGATCGTCTACATCTCGCACAAGATGGACGAGATCAAACGCATCGCCGACCGCGTCACGGTGATGCGCGACGGCGAGTATGTGGGCACGGTGCCCGCGGCCGATACGCCGATCGAAAAGATCATCTCGATGATGGTGGGGCGCGAGCTGAGCCAGGAGATCGCCAGTGCGCCGGGCAAGAATAATGCGCCAGTGGCCCTCGAGGTGAGGGGGCTCAGCCGCGGTAAGGAAATCCGCGATGTGAGTTTCTCCGTGCGGCGTGGCGAGATCCTCGGCCTCGCGGGCCTGATGGGCGCCGGGCGCACGGAAGTGGCCCGAGCGATCTTCGGGGCGGACCCGCGCGATGCGGGTGAAATCCTGGTCGACGGCAAGCCGGTGAGCATTCATTCGCCGCGCGATGCGGTACAGGCGGGGATCGGCTATCTCAGCGAGGACCGCAAGCATTTCGGCCTCGCGACCGGGCTTACGGTTCGCAACAACATCGCGCTGGCGAGTCTCGAGCGGTTTTCCGGGTTCGGCGGGGTGCTGCGCGAGGATGAGATGGAGAAGGCCGCGCGCCGCTTCATCGGCCAGCTTTCGATCAAGACGCCATCGGACCTGCAGGAGGCACGGCTGCTGTCGGGTGGCAACCAGCAGAAAGTGGTCATTGCCAAATGGTTGCTGCGCGATTGCCCGATCCTGATCTTCGACGAGCCGACGCGTGGCATCGATGTCGGCGCTAAAGCGGAGATCTATAAGTTGCTCAATGCGCTCGCCGCACAGGGCTGCGCGATCATCGTCATCTCTTCAGAGCTGCCGGAGATCTTAAGAATCAGCCACCGTATCGCGGTGATGTGCGAGGGACGGCTGACGGGAGAACTGCCGGCGGGATCCTCGCAAGAGGAAATCATGCTGCTCGCAACGCAGCGCCAGAGTGCCGTGCGGGAGGCCGCATAGAATGAACGATGTCGGCACCGTAGTGAGACCGCGCTCTGCCGACTCTTTCCGCAGCTCAGCGCTATTCCAGCAGATACTGGCCTCGTCCGGACTGATCGTGCTGCTGGTCGGCTTTTCGCTTGCTTCGCCGAATTTTCTGCAGACGGCCAACATCATCAACATCCTGCAGGCCACATCGGTGAATGGTGTCCTCGCGGTGGCCGCGACGCTGGTGATCATTTCGGGTGGCATCGATCTCAGCGTAGGAACGCTGATGACGTTCTGCTCGGTCGCGGCGGGAGTGTTCATGATTTATCTGGGGGTGCCGGTCCCGGTCGGCATTGTCGGGACTCTGATTGTGGGCCTGGCGGCGGGTTCGCTGTCAGGCACCTTCATCGCCAAGCTGAAGATTCCGCCGTTCATTGCGACACTTGGCATGATGCTGATCTACAAGGGCCTGTCGCTGGCGATCTGCGGCGCCAAGCCGATCTATTTCACCAATGCCGGCGGCTTCAACCAATTCTCCGCGGGCTCACTCGTGAGCGCCGTCATTCCGGGAGTGCCGCTTCCCAACAGCGTGGTGGTGCTCTTTGCCGTCGCCGTGACGGCAGCGTTCGTCCTGGGCCGGACGGCGCTCGGACGCTACACCTTCGCGATGGGCAGCAACGAAGAGGCGCTCCGTCTATCGGGCGTCAATATCGATCGCTGGAAGATTGCAATCTACGGCCTCGCTGGAGCCATTTGCGCCGTCGCGGGCATCCTCATTGCTTCGCGCATCAACTCGGCGCAGCCAGCAATCGGGCAGGGGTATGAGCTCGATGCGATCGCCGCCGTTGTAATCGGCGGGACGTCGCTGAGTGGCGGCCGCGGCACGATCGTCGGGACGATGATCGGCGCGCTCATCATCAGCGTGGTGGCCAATGGCCTGCGCATCCTTTCGGTGCCGCAGGAGTGGCAGATCGTGGTCACCGGCTCGATTATCATCGTGGCCGTCTATTTCGACATTCTGAGGCGCCGCGGCGCGGCCTGAGGAGAACCCCGCGCGGCCAACAACCCGCGCCAACAAGAAGGGCGAATGCCCCACGCACGGACGCCGATTCAACAAAGAACATTCCACGGAGGAATCATGTTCAACAGACGGACACTTTTGGCCCTAGCGGGCGCGACGGCCATTCTTGGCGCGTCGAGTTTTGCGATGGCAGAGGACAAGCCCTATGTCGCCATTATCAGCAAGGGCTTCTCGCACCAGTTCTGGCAGGCTGTGAAGCTGGGTGCGGAGAAGGCCGCCACGGAGTTCAACGTCGACATGACGTTCGAAGGTCCGGATGGTGAAGGCGCGGTCGACCGCCAGCTCGATATGCTGCAGGCGGCGCTTGCCAAGCATCCAGGGGCGCTGGGTATCGCCGCGATCGACAGCCAGGCCACTGTTCCTGTGCTGCAGCAGTATAAGGACGCCGGCATCCCGGTCATCGCTTTCGACTCGGGCGTTGCCAGCGACATTCCGATCTCCAGCGCATCGACCGACAACCTTGCCTCGGTAGCACTTGCAGCCGACAAGATGGCGGAGCTGATCGGTGGCGAAGGTGAAGTTGCGATCCTGGCCCATGACCAGACGAGCCAGACGGGCATCGAGCGCCGTGACGGCTTCGTCAACCAGATCAAGGCGAAGTATCCCAAGATCACCATCGTCGACATCCAGTATGTGGCGGGCGGCGACCATGCGCTGTCGGCGGATGCGACCAAGACCATGTTGCTGGCCCATCCGAACCTCAAGGGCATCTTTGCCACCAATGAGGGCACCGCGATCGGGCTTGCGATCGGCAAGCGGGAATCGGGCAGCAAGATCGTCGCTATCGGATATGATTCCGGCGCCGAGCAGCTGGCTGCGATCCGTGACGGCACTCTCGCCGGCTCGATCACCCAGAACCCGGTCGGCATCGGCTACGAGACGGTGAAGGCCGCTGTGATGGCGATCAAGGGCGAGGCCGTTCCGGCTCACATCGACACCGGCTTCTATTGGTACGACAAGACCAATATCGACGATCCGATCATCAAGCCGAACCTCTACGAGTAATCCATCCACTGGCCGGCCCGTCCTGGTGACGGCCCGGCATTCCGGCGGGGCGCAGCAATGCGCCCCGCTCCTCAGGGCGCGCTGAACCCGACAACCATACAGCTGCGGCAACAGCGATGCTGGTGAGCACCGCCCACATTGCCGGCGCAATCATTGCTGTGGCGTAGCGGCCTCGGCTTCGGCCTCGGAACTATCGATATAGCTCCGCGTATACCGCCCCTTGAGGCTGGTCAGGATCTCGTAGCCGATTGTGTTGCCGGGGTCGGCCTGATCATCGACCGAGACATTGTCGCCGAGGATCTCGACCATTTCGCCGGGCAGCGGCGGGTTGTCGCCGAGTTCGGTGATGTCGAGCACCGTCAGATCCATCGAGATGCGGCCGACGACGGGCACCAGCCTGCCGCGGACGAACGCCTTTCCGCCGCCATGCTGGTTAGAGCCCGACAGCGAGCGCAGGAACCCGTCGGCATAGCCGATGGCGATGGTGGCGAGGCGGCCTTACGCCGCGCCTCTCGTACGTCGCGTTCCGCCTCAGGCGGACCAAGCCGGTCTAGACTTTGCCGTGACCTTCAGCATCTGGCCAAGCGCCTCAAGGTCTTCTTGAACAGTCAGAGTATCGCCGTCCGCGAAGGTCAACTCGGCGCCGGACTTCCCTTTGACGTCCTGAGCATTGATCCGCGCGACGTGGTCGAAGTTAATCAGCATCGTCCCTTTGTCGCCTTTGCCCGTAACGGCAATGAACTTGCCCATGCTTAGCTCTCCTGCTTGTGGTCCGGGATGTATACGCAGTTTCCGGCCGCGAGTCCCGCCAGCCGCCAGGGGTTTGCGGAGACAGCGCTGTAACTCACCAGGCCAGCGCTATCCAAGTCTTGGCGGTGTTTTCTGGAACAACGATATACTTGCCAACCCGGACGGTGTCGCCGCAGCCTTCACTGTTGCGGCATAGCTGCCGCCGCCTCGCCCTCGTAACTATCCACATAGCTCCGCGTGTACCGCCCCTTGAGGCTGGTCAGGATTTCGTAGCCGATGCTGTTGCCGGGGTCGGCCCGGCCGACGTCGGGCCACTGGATTGCCTGAACAAGTCCGGCAATGAAGAAAGTTCTGAGAACCGGATCAGTCCAGTATCGAGGGTCCAAATCGCCCACTGTTGAACAACGGCAGCGATGTCTTCAGCGAGATCGGCAATGAGTTCCAGAAGCCGGTCCGGATGCCGGCGCTGCGAAGCATGATGGCGGTCCAGACGTTGCAGCCGACGAGCGCGTTGAAGCTGCCCTCGGCTTCGTAGAATTTGTCGGCTGAGCCATAGGCATAGCCGTCGATGAGTTTGACGTGGCCATCGTTGCGCGTGAAGCTTGCTGCGATCGAGCGAAGCAGGTTGGCGTAGGCCGGTTCCGAGATGTTCACACCCATCACCGCCGGATCGGTCTCGGTTACCTCGCCAATCACGTCGACATGCATGACGGAGTTGTCGATCGTCAGTGCCCGGAAGGTCGGCCACGGCTTGATGTCGGCGTAAGTGGGTGTCTCCAGATAGAACGAGCGTCCGCCCCAGCCGAAGAGGAGCCAGCGCGCGTTCGGATGCGAGATAGGGAGCCCGGTGCCTTCCAACTCGCCGAAAACGGCAATGCTGTCGGGCTCGATGCGGATGGCAATGTCCGTGTGAGTGGTGTTGCCGACGACGAGGACGTGGCGGGTGAGCGGCGTGCCGACATCCTCGGTGGCAACGAACGGGTAAGGGATGAAAGTCCCGAGAACTGCGAGCAGAACCGTGCCGCCGACCAGCGCGAGAAGGGTAAGGCCGATCCGCCTGATGACACGCAACACCGTTCCTCACTTCGCGCAGCGAACGACTACGGGGCGCCGGGTCCGTCCTGCGCCGCCGCCTCGCCCTCGTAACTATCCACATAGCTCCGCGTGTACCGCCCCTTGAGGCTGGTCAGGATTTCGTAGCCGATGGTGTTGCCGGGGTCGGCCTGGTCGTCGACCGAGACATTGTCGCCGAGGATCTCGACCATTTCGCCGGGCAGCGGCGGGTTGTCGCCGAGTTCGGTGATGTCGAGAACCGTCAGATCCATCGAGATGCGGCCGACAACGGGCACCAGCCTGCCGCGGACGAACGCCCGTCCGCCGCCATGCAGGTTGGAGCCCGACAGCGAGCGCAGGAACCCGTCGGCATAGCCGATGGCGATGGTCGCGAGCCGGCTGTCGCGCGACAGCGTATAGGTCGCGCCATAGCCGACCGACTCGCCCGTCCGCGCGTCGCGGATTTGGAGGATCGGCGCTTCGAGGCGCACCGCCGGCAGCATCGGGTTGCGCCGGCCGGCGACGGCGCGGCCGCCATAAAGCGCAATGCCGGGGCGCACCATCTGGAAATGCATGTCGCGGCTGATCATGGTGCCGGCGGAATTGGCGAGCGAGGCCGGAATGTTGGGGAACTGCGTCACCAGCGAGGAAAACAGCGCCAGCTGCGTGCGGTTCTTTTCGTGCTGCGGCTGGTCGGCGCAGGCGAGGTGGCTCATCAGCATTTGCGGCGCGTAGCCGACTTCCTCGATCATCCGCTTGACGATCGAGGTCTCGCCGAGCCTGAAGCCGAGCCGGTTCATGCCAGTATCGAAATGCACCGCCGCCGGCAGCGCTTCATTGCGGCCGAGACAGGCGACCAGCCATTCCTCGAGCATGGGAAGCGAACTCAGGACCGGCATCAGCCGCTCGCCCACATAGAGCGGCGCCGAGCCCGGATAGAGCCCATCGAGCACGAAGATGTGGATGTCGGGCAGCACGGCGCGGAGCGCAATGGCTTCATCAGGCGTCGCGGTAAAATAGAACCGTGCTCCAGCCGCATAGAAGGCACGGGCGGCGGCGACAATGCCCGTACCGTAGGCGTCGGCCTTGACCACCGCGCCGGTGAGCGCTCCAGCGCTGACCTTGTCGATGACTTCCCAGTTCTTGCGCAGGGCGCCCAGATCGACCGTCAGGCGGCAGCCATAACCGGTCGTGAGGGCCGGGGGCGTCATCACTGCATGCGTTCCGGCAGGTAGGAGTCGCGAGCGAGGTTGCCGAAGCGGGTGAACTGCGCCTCGTAGCTCAGCTGCACCGTGCCGGTCGGGCCGTGCCGCTGCTTGCCGATGATCACTTCGGCGCGGCCATGCACAGTCTCCATCTCCTCCTGCCATTTGAGATGTTCAGGCGAGCCTTCGCGCGGCTCCTTGTTCTTGAGGTAGTACTCCTCGCGATAGATGAAGAGCACGACGTCGGCATCCTGCTCGATCGAACCCGAATCGCGGAGGTCGGCGAGTTGGGGGTGCTTGTCGTCGCGCTGCTCGACGGCGCGGCTGAGCTGCGCCAGCGCAATGATGGGGACATCGAGCTCCTTGGCCAGCGCCTTGAGCGAGGTAGTGATCTCGGTCAACTCCTGCACGCGGTTCTCATTGGCCTTGCGCGACGAGCCCGAGAGCAGCTGCAGGTAGTCGATGATGATGAGATCGAGCCCCTTCTGCCGCTTGAGCCGACGCGCCCGGGCGGAGAGCTGGCTGACCGACAGGCCGCCTGTATCGTCGATATAGAGCGGGATAGTCTCAAGCATCTGCGACACATCGACGAGTCGGGCGAACTGGCTCTCATGGATATTGCCGCGCCTGATGTCGGAGGAGGAAATCTCGGTTTGCTCGGCGAGGATGCGCGTCGCGAGCTGCTCGGCGCTCATTTCGAGCGAGAAGAAGCCGACCTGTCCGCCATCGGCAGTCTTGCGGTGCCCGTCCGGAGTGATCTCGCCCTTCCACGAATGGGCGACATGAAAGGCGATGTTGGTCGCGAGCGAGGTTTTGCCCATGGCCGGGCGCGCCGCGATGATGACGAGGTCCGATTTCTGCAACCCACCCATCAGCCGGTCGAGATCGGTAAGGCCGGTCGCTGTCCCCGACAGCGAGCCGTCGCGGCCATAGGCTTCGCCCGCCATCTTGATGGCTTCGGTCAGCGCTGCCGAAAAGGTCTGGAAGCCGCCATCGTAGCGGCCGCGCTCGGCGAGGTCGAACAGCTGCTTTTCGGCTTCCTCGATCTGCTTGGGCGCCGTCATCTCGACATCGGCGTCGTAGGCGACGCCCGTCATCTCCTCGCCGATCTGGATCAGCGCGCGGCGGATGGCGAGATCGTAAACCGCCTGGCCGTAATCGGCGGCGTTGATGACGGTCGTCGCTTCCGATGCAAGCCGCGCCAGATAGACCGACATGGTGACATCGGCGATGAGATTGTCGGGGAGGAACGTCTTCAGCGTCACCGGCGTCGCGGTCTTGCCAGCGCGGATAATCTTGCCGAGCACCTCATAGATCTCGCGATGGATCGGCTCGTAGAAATGCTCGGGCAGCAGGAAATCGGAGACGCGGTAGAAGGCCTCGTTGTTGACGAGGATGGCGCCCAGCAGCGCCTGCTCGGCCTCGACGTTCTGCGGCGCAAGCCTGAAGCTCTTGTCATCCGCCGGACGGATGCGCGCTACATTTGTATCAGCCATCGGGCAGGCCCCCTCCGGGCGTTGTTAACCTTTGTGGCAGCCCCCGCAAGGCGGCCTCCACGACTCACTTCGTGTCGCCTGTGAGCATCGGAGATTAGCGTGGATAAACTTTCAATCGGGCGAGATGTGGTCCGAGGGGACTCGACTCCGAATCGGGGAGTGGGCGGTTGGACCTCGTTGCCGAAGGCGACGAGGGACAGAGCGCAAGTAAGAGGCGGTTGGACCTCGTTGCCGAGGGCGACGAGGGACAGAGCGCAAGTAAGAGGCGGTTGGACCTCGTTGCCGATGGCGACGAGGGACAGAACGCAAATAAGCCCGCAGTCTGGACTCCTTCTCCCCTTGAGGGAGAAGGTGGATTGCGCGTAGGGCGAGACGGATGAGGGGTTGGTGCAGTCACCACTTCAGGCGCGGTAATTGCTGCAGCAACCCCTCATCCGCCCTTAGGGCACCTTCTCCCTCAAGGGGAGAAGGCGATTGAGCCGTTGCATCGGCGCTTCCCCCTCCCGCCAAGCGAGAGGGGGAAGAGATAGACCTACTGAACTTCAGCCTCGGCTTCCGCTGCGGCTTCACCCTGTGCCGCCGCAAACACTTCGGCCGCTTCGTCGTCGTAATTGTGCTGCGTCAGATCTTCGCCCTTGGCCTGGCGCGCCGCTTCGTCGTCGGAGCGGGCGACGTTGACATTGACCGACACCGCGACTTCCGCGTGCAGGTGCAGCGCCACACTGTGGATGCCCACGGTCTTGATGGGGTTGGCGAGATCGACCTGCGAGCGGGCGACCGCATAGCCATCGGCGCTCAGCGCCTCGGCGACATCGCGCGACGAGACCGAGCCATAGAGCTGCCCGGTTTCGCCGGCCTGGCGGATGATCACGACGGTCTTGCCGTTGAGCCCCGAAGCGATGCCGGCGGCGGCCTCGCGACGCTCGGTATTGCGCTTTTCGATCGAGCCGCGCTCGACCTCGAATTTCTTGCGGTTGGCGTCTGTGGCACGCAGCGCCTTGTGCTGCGGCAGGAGGAAATTGCGGGCGTAGCCGTCCTTGACGGTAACTTCGTCGCCGATATGGCCGGACTTGCCAACGCGCTCGAGCAGAATGACTTTCATGGGAGGTTCTTTCCGTGCTGTCCCATCGGGATGATGGTTAGGAGCCGCGGCCAATCCGCAACCCCAGCGTTTGCGATCTGCGATCAGCGCGTTGGCGCGCGTCTATAACGCCAACCGCCAGAAATACGGCCCTAGCCGACCGCGTAGGGCATAATGCCGAGGAAGCGGGCGCGCTTGATCGCCTGGGCGAGGATGCGCTGCTTGAGCGAGGACACCGCGCTGATGCGCGACGGCACGATCTTGCCGCGCTCGCTGACATAGCGCTGCAGCAGGCGGACATCCTTGTAGTCGATCTTGGGCGCATTCGGGCCCGTGAACGGACAGGTCTTGCGGCGGCGCTGGAACGGCCGGCGGGCCTGGGCGGTGGTGAGGTCTTTGATGGCCATTTGTTTCTCTTATCTTGTCGATCAGAACCGGCGCGGCGGGCGAGAGCCGCGATCGTCGCGGCCGAAGCCGCCACGCGAGCCACCCGGACGATCGGAACGATCATCGTCGCGATCGCGCTTCTGCATCATCGCCGAAGGGCCTTCCTCGAGCTCGTCGACGCGAACGGTCATGAAGCGGAGGATGTCTTCATTGATGCGCATCTGCCGCTCCATCTCGGCGACGGCCGGAGCCGGGGCGTCGATATTGAGCAGGCTGTAATGGGCCTTGCGGTTCTTCTTGATGCGGTAGGAGAGGGATTTGAGCCCCCAATATTCGTTCTTGGTGACCTTGCCGCCGCCTTCGACCAGAACCGCCGTGAGCGCATTGGTCAAATCTTCGACCTGCTGGGGCGAAACGTCCTGGCGGGCAAGATAGATATGCTCGTAAAGGGCCATGCGGGCGCCTTCCTTTCGAGTGGTTTCACACTGCCTCCGCCCGGCGCGGAGCCTCTTTGAAGCCGGAAAGGCGACAAAGCGATCTTCTAAAGAGCGGGAACACGGGAGGCCGGGCCTTCGCCCTATCCGATCGCTCGGACCCTCCGTTCAGCCCCCGGCCGAACGATTGCGAGGCGGGACATAGGGGAAAAAATGGGCGAGGGCAAGGTTAGTGGTCAAGTATTGGCCCAAAGGCCCGGGTTCAGCTACCTTCGGGGAGACACCAGCTCGCATGGGAGCAGGCGGAGGAAGCTAATGGAAGACGTCAAGGATGCGGACGACGTCGCGATCTACGACGCCCGTAAGGCCGACCTCGTTGGCTCGGCACCCATGCCCGCCGAAGTCACGATGGCTTTGCTCAAGGGGCATCGGCGCATCAGGGCCATCCGCAACTGGAAGACAGTGACTCAGCAGCGGCTGGCGAGAGACGCCGGAATCACACGAGGACACTTGTCCGATCTGGAGACGGGAGGCCGCGGTGTCACGGCTGAGACCGCTATTGCGATCGCGAGAGCGCTCGGTGTTCCGGTGGGTTGGATAGAAGGCTAAGGGGCGATCGCAATGTTGACCCCCGACCAGCAGGAACTTCATGATTTCATGAGTGAGATCAGCGAACTCTGTTATTGCGCTGGATGGATGATTGGGACGGAGGGCCGCCTCTGGGCCTTCATGAGCGACGCTGACGACGATGGTAAGTGGGGACAAAGACCCATTCCCCAATCCGCGCGCGCAACATTGCACCGACTGTCGCAACGAGCTGGAGGCTGGATCGTCTGGATGGATGGCGATCTGCAGGCCGGCACCGGTGGACCTGCGTTTGTGCCCCTTGTCGAATGGCAAGATCATTACAACTCAGCAATCAAAGCGGGGTCAGAGTCTCAAAAATGGCCCAGGCGGTTTAGCGAGTTCATTGGCGCCGATCGATGAAAGACAGCCGCAACCAGCGCATCTATTCCCTCGCCTTTGCGAGCGTTTATCCGCTTTACATCACCAAGGCCGAGAGGAAGGGACGCACCAAGGCGGAGGTCGATGAGATCATCCGCTGGCTGACCGGGCATACCCAGAAGTCGCTCGACAAGGAACTGGCCAACGGCACCGATTTCACGACCTTCTTCACCAAGGCGCCAAAGCTCAATCCTCAGCGCTCACTCATCACGGGCGTCGTCTGCGGCGTCCGCCTCGAGGAGATCGAAGTGCCGCTGATGCGCGAGATCCGCTATCTCGACAAGCTGATCGACGAACTGGCCAAGGGCCGACCGCTGGAGAAGATCCTGCGCCAGAGCGGCGGCTTGACTCAACCAACCCGCTCCGCCACACGGCGCCAGCTTGAAGGCGGGCCGGCGCGGCCCTAGCCTCGGCACAGAGCGGGAGGCCCGATGACCAGGCGCGCATTCATATTCCCCGGCCAAGGCAGCCAGGCCGTCGGCATGGGCAAGGAACTGGCCGAGGCCTTTCCCGAAGCGCGGGCGGTGTTCGATGAAGTCGACGCGGCACTCAGCCAGAAACTCAGCGCCATCATGTTCGAAGGCCCGGCCGAAACGCTGCAGCTGACCGAGAATGCGCAGCCGGCGCTGATGGCGGTGTCGATGGCAGTGGTGCACGTGCTCGAAGCCAGGGGCGTGCGCGTCAAGGATGCCGCCGCCTATGTCGCCGGCCATTCGCTGGGCGAATATTCGGCGCTCTGCGCGGCGGGCGTGTTTTCGATTGCCGACACCGCGCGGCTCCTCAAAATTCGCGGCCAGGCGATGCAGCAGGCGGTGCCGGTGGGGCAGGGCGCCATGGCCGCGATCCTCGGGCTCGATCTCGAAGCCGTGCTGCGCGCCGCGAACGATGCTTCGGAGGGCGAAGTCTGCGGCGTCGCCAATGACAATGCGCCGGGGCAGGTGGTGATTTCGGGCCATGTCGCGGCGGTCAATCGCGCCATCGACTTGCTGAAGGCGGCAGGCGCCAAACGCGCCCTGCCGCTGCCGGTGAGCGCCCCCTTCCACTGCGCCCTGATGCGGCCCGCGGCCGGCGCAATGGCCCACGCGCTCGACGCCGTGACCATGAACGCGCCCTCCGTGCCCGTGGTGGTCAATGTGCTGGCGCGGCCGACCAGCGACCCGGCTGCAATCAGCCAGCACCTGGTCGAGCAGGTGACCGGCATGGTGCGCTGGACCGAAAGCATCAAATGGCTCGCGGGCGAGGGCGGCGTTACCGAGCTTTGTGAACTTGGCGCCGGCAAGGTGCTAACCGGATTGGCCAAGCGCATTGCGCCGGAGGTGGCGGCGAGCGCGGTGAATGGACCGGGCGAGATCGAGGCGCTGGTGGGGGCTCTCAAGCCATGACATCCCGCACCGGTGTCATCCCCGCGCAGGCGGGGACCCAACGCAACTCTTGCGCCACCGGTGAAATGGGTCCCCGCCTTCGCGGGGATGACACTGTGAGTGGATCGTGCTGTTGACGACAAGTAACGCCACTTGAATCAGTCTCTGCAAAGGAGCCGCCAAATGTTTGATCTGACCGGCAAACGCGCGCTGGTGACCGGCGCGTCGGGCGGCATCGGCCGCGAGATTGCGCGGGCGTTCGCGGCGGCGGGCGCGAAGGTGGCGCTGAGCGGCACCCGTGTCGCGGCGCTCGAGGATACGGCCAAGGAGATAGGCGGTGAGGGGCACACTGTCCTGCCGTGCAACCTCGCGGATCTGAGTGCGGTGGACAAGCTCGTGCCCGACGCGGAAGCTGCGCTGGGTGGCCTCGACATCCTCGTCAACAATGCCGGACTGACACGCGACAATCTCTTCATGCGCATGAAGAATGAAGAGTGGGACGAGGTGATCGCCATCAACCTCACCGCACCGTTCCGGCTGAGCCGGGCGGTGTTGCGGGGGATGATGAAGCAGCGCTGGGGCCGGATCATCAATATCTCCTCGCTCACCGGCGTCGCCGGCAATCCGGGGCAGGCCAATTATGCTGCCAGCAAGGCCGGGCTCATCGGCATGGGCAAGGTGCTGGCGCAGGAAGTCGCCTCGCGCGGCATCACCGTCAACGCGATCGCGCCTGGCTTCGTGAGTTCGGCGATGACCGACGAGCTGAGCGACAAGCAGATGGAAGCGATCCTTCCCAAAATCCCGCAGGGGCGGCTGGGGACCGGCACCGAAATCGCGGCCGCCGCAGTCTATCTTGCGAGCGAGGAGGCCGCGTACGTCACCGGCCAGACCCTCAATGTGAACGGCGGAATGTTGATGATCTGAAGCGCCGCACAAGGACGGCTCAAAAGCCCGGAAACCGGGCTTTGCCAATATGGTCAAAGCCAAAGGGATATGTTACTGCGCCGCTGATTTTATGGGTTTCGGCCCGGCTTGCGGGCCGGGAATTGCCCGCCTAAAGTCGGCTTGGGCATTAAGCGCCACCAAACGCGCGGCTCCGGCAAGAAACAAAGCGAACCAGACTATCAAAAGGGAAGTCAAATATGAGCGATATCGCTGACCGCGTCCGTAAGATCGTCGTCGAGCACCTCAACGTCGATGCGGAAAAGGTCGTCGACAAGGCCAGC
>JBDSEK010000076.1:0-3560 GCA_039920085.1 Devosia sp.
CGAGAACAAAATCGCCCATTGGACCGAATTCACTTCCGGCGGTCACTTCCCGGCAATGGAGCAGCCCAAGCTGTTGGTTGAAGACATCCGCAAATTCTTCCGCCGGCTGCGCTGACGGCTTGCGCGACGCATACAAGGGCGATAGCCAACGGATCAACGCTGGCTGTCGCTTCGTGAGGACGACATGTGAGGCACGACCGATCACAGGAGCCCCATGTCCGTCACCCTCATCATTATCATCGGCCGTTTTCTGCTCGGGCTGATGTTCATCATCGCCGGGGCGCGCAATTTTATCCGCTTCCAGGAGCGTGTCGCCTTCAAAACCAATTACGGCTTTGTGCTGCCGGCCCCACTGCTCGCCCTCGGCTTCGCCGTCCAGCTCGTCGCCGGCCTGTCGGTGGCGTTCGGGCTCTGGTCGCAATGGGGAGCGCTGGCGCTGATCGCCTTCATCATTCCGGCCACCGCGCTCTTCCACAATCCGTTGATGTTCCCCCGCAAAGACCGCGACTTGCATCTCTATCTGCTGACGGTCAACGCAGCGCTCATCGGCGCCTGTCTGCTGGTGATCGCACTAGGCTAGTCTGCCTGCGCCGGCTGCCCCAACTCTTGTCGCCGCCGCTGGACCCATCGTTGGAAGGCGCGGGCATACAGTGACAGCGGCCAGGGCTGCGGGGTCGAAAGAAACCAGCTGACGCCGATTGCGCCGAGCCACCCCTTCTCGATCAGAGCCCCGGCCGGCGAGTTGTTTTCGCGACCGAAACCCGACCCGACATAGACTGTCATTTCGCAGAAATACACGGCATCGCCGACGCACATCAAATCCACCCGAACATAGTCGACGCCTTGGCTGAGCAGTTCCGCATGCCGGCGCGCGGTGGCAAAGACCGGTGGCAGCATGAAATCGGCGGGCAGATCCTCGGACTCGGTATCGTCGGCGGCTAGCGGCAGGCGCTCGCCGCTTGCCGCGAAATAGTTGCCGTGTTCGCTGGCGAGCTTTTGGTCGATCGCCACATAGAAAGCCGACACCACGCCGTCATGGCAGCGAAACGTTATCTCCCAGAGCGGCAGCGGTAGCATCCGCTCGATGTGGAGCATCGGTTCCACATGCCAATAGGCCCATTCGCTCGCTCCCCGGAACCGTCGCGACAGCCAATGGCGGAAGCGGCGCTCCACGCGCTCTCGCGGCCACCGCTTGCGATGCGGAAAGTAATTGTAACCGGAGCCGTGATTGGCCTTCAGCAGGTAGCCCGGTGCAAGGAATTCATCCGGAATATCTTCCGGCCGTGTCCCGGTCCATACGACCTCGGCAAGCGCGATCTCGGGATCGCGCTCCCTGGCCCATTGCTTGGTCCGGTATTTGTCGCAGAACAGCACGAATTGCGGATTGCGGTCGAAGATCTTGCGCCATTGCACCATCGCGCTGTGGCCGCGCGGCGTCGCAAAGAGCGGCCAGCCGCGCATCTTTTGCACATAGCGGAAGGCTAGGCCTGGATGGCTGAGGACAGCGAGCCCATTAGCAAGCGCCAGCACGACCGCGTCGGTCCATCGCTGCGGCAACTCGCGCAACATCAGCCTTTCGGCCGAAGGCCATCCATGAACAAATTCTCGAGAAAGCGCGCCGCGTCCTCGTAGCGGCCCTCGCCACCACGATCCTTGCCGAGCACGGCGCGGACCTGCACGTCGAAATCCGCGTAGTGCTGGGTGGTAGCCCAGATCGAAAAGATCAGATGATAGGGGTCGGTGCGATTGATCTTGCCGGCATCCATCCAGCTTTCGATGAGTTGCGCCTTTTCGTCCACGAGCTGCTTGAGCTCGCCCTCGAGCACGTCGATGGCATGCGGGGCGCCCTGCAGCATCTCATTGGCGAACAGCCGGCTCTCGCGCGGGAAATCGCGCGCCATCTCGATCTTGCGCCTAAGATAGGACCGCAGCTCCGCGATGGCGTCGCCCTCATTGTCGAGCGCGCGCAGCGGATCGAGCCAGAGGTCGAGCATGCCGGTCATGAGCCGGCGGTGCATCGCTTCCTTGCTGGGGAAATAATAAAGCAGATTGGGTTTGCTCATCCCCGCCGCTTCGGCGATCTGGTCGATCGTCGCACCGCGGAAGCCATGCAGCGAAAAGATCGTCAGCGCCGCCTCGAGGATGACGTCTTGCTTCTCGCGCTGGATGCGCGTCTTGGGCCCAGGCTTGGCCTTCGACTTGGCTGATACCGGGCCCAATTCTGGTCCTCCGCCGCCCCACAGGCCGCCATTTTCGCCTTGATCGGCAGTACGGGAGTGCTAACATTTTTCCAACTGGTCAAATTTTCTGGGCAAGCTGCCCCGGCGTCAAGTCCTAATCCTTTGACCGGATTGAAAAACGTCTCGGGAGCGTCAGCGTGTCCAACCGCCTCAATGTCGCGCCGAACGATCTCAGCGCCTTCTGGATGCCGTTTACGGCAAACCGGCAGTTCAAGAAGGCGCCGCGCATGTTCGTGGGCGCCAGGGACATGTACTACACCACCTCCGATGGCCGCCAGGTGCTCGATGGCACGGCCGGCCTCTGGTGCGTTAATGCCGGCCACTGTCGACCCAAGATCGTAGAGGCCATTGCCGAGCAGGCGGCGGAGATGGACTACGCCCCGGCCTTCCAGATGGGCCATCCCAAGGCGTTCGAGCTCGCCAACGCGCTGGTCCAGATCGCGCCCGAGGGCATCAACCATGTGCTCTACACCAATTCCGGCTCGGAATCGGTGGAGACGGCGCTGAAGGTCGCCCTCGCCTATCACCGGGTGAAGGGCGATGGCAGCCGCTTCCGCCTGATCGGGCGTGAGCGCGGCTATCACGGTGTCAATTTCGGTGGCATCTCGGTCGGCGGCATCGTCACCAACCGCAAGATGTTCGGGACGCTTTTGACGGGCGTCGATCATTTGCCGCACACCCACATGCCAGGCAAGAACCAGTTTACGCGCGGTGAGCGCGAGGGCGATGGCGAAAGCCTTGCCAATGAGCTCGAGCGCATCGTCACCCTGCACGACGCCTCGACCATCGCCGCCGTCATCGTTGAGCCGGTGGCCGGCTCCACCGGCGTCTTGATCCCGCCCAAGGGCTATTTGCACAAGCTGCGCGAAATCACCAAGAAGCACGGCATCCTGCTGATCTTCGACGAGGTCATCACCGGCTTCGGCCGCCTTGGAACGCCGTTCGCCGCAGACTATTTCGGCGTCATCCCCGATATGATCGTCTGCGCCAAAGGGCTGACCAACGGCACCATCCCGATGGGCGCGGTGCTGGTGACCAGCGAGATCCACGACGCCTTCATGCAAGGCCCCGAGCATATGATCGAGTTCTTCCATGGCTATACCTATTCGGGTAATCCCGTGGCTTGTGCCGCCGGGCTCGGCACCCTCGAGACCTATAAGGACGAAGCCCTGCTGACCCGCGGCGCGGGCATTGCCAAGTACTGGGAGGACGCGCTCCATTCGCTGCGGGGCCTGCCGCATGTCATCGACATCCGCAATCTCGGACTGATCGGCGCCGTTGAACTGGAGCCCATTGCCGGCTCCCCCACCAAGCGGGCTT
>JBDSEK010000077.1:0-5296 GCA_039920085.1 Devosia sp.
CGAAGGCCGTGCCGCGCACGCCCATCGTGCCTGTCGGTGTGGTGATTTCGTACCTGTCCTTGGGGGCTAGGCCGGTAACGAAGCGGAAGGTGCCCGACAGAGCGTTGATCGCGAGGCGGCCCGCGGAGCCGTCCTGGCGCAGCAGATAGTCCTCGATCACCAATTCGGAATTGGGGCCGACAACCAGTTCGGTCGAGTCCTCGAACAGGATCTGGACCAGCCCGGACTTGTCGGTCACGACGCGATCGCCGATCAGCAAATCGTCGCCGACCACCAGCGTCCGCGTTATTGCTCCGGATTCAATCGAAGCATCGATCTTGACGCCCATTGCCGTTCCCGTCGCGGCCGCGCTTGGGCCCGACGAGAAAACTGCCAGCAGGAAAGTTGCAAAAACCAGGCGCCCAAGCCCAAACGATGCGGGCATTTGCACCTCCGCCAAACGCATCAAGGCTTTATTAACCGACATCTTGGCCGCGGGCGCAAGCCCGAGGCGACCAAAGCCGCCATTAACCTTGCTGTTCGTCCGTCCCCAGCTCGCGCCGCAGCATCGCCTTGATCTCAGCGTCGATCCGGCGCCAATGGACATCGCGAATGGCGGCTTCGAGACCATAAAGCGTGTTGAGCGTCACCTCGCGGCCAAAACGGAATTTGAGCTTGCGGTAGGCGGCGACAGAACCGAGGGCGCGAAGCTGGTCGGGGGTATGCACCCCGATTTCGGCGAGCCGGCGGGTGGTTACGGGGCCAAGGCTCGACAGTGCGGCGATACCGGTCGGCATCGCCTAGCCTCGCCCGCCCTCTTTCATGATCCGGCCCTGCTCGCGTTTCCAGTCGCGGGCCTTTTCGGTGTCGCGCTTATCGAAGCTCTTTTTGCCCTTGGCGAGGCCGATCAGGAGCTTGGCGATGCCGCGATCGTTGAAATAGAGCTTGAGCGGCACGATGGTGTTGCCGGCGCGCTCGACCCCTTCGCTGAACCTGGCCAGATCCTTGCGCGACACGAGCAGCTTTCGCGGCCGCTTCTCGGTATGGTTGAAGCGATTGGCCTGAAGGTATTCCGGAATGTGCGCGTTGACCAGCCAGAGCTCGCCCTTTTCGGGAGAGGCGTAGCTCTCGGTGATCTGCGCCTTGCCCAGGCGCAGGGATTTCACCTCGGTACCGGTCAGCATGATGCCGGCTTCGAGCGTATCGAGGATTTCATAGTCGTAACGGGCGCGGCGGTTCTCAGCCACCGCGCCCGTCGTGATCATCGCGGGCTTGTTGGGCGGTTTGGCCATTGGCTAGTTGAGCAGGCCCGCATGGGTCAAGGCGAAGTCGATAGCCTTCTCGCTGGCCTCGCTGACCGGCGCCAATGGCAGGCGCAGCTCGGCGCCGCAGAGCCCGAGCCGCGCAGCGGCGTATTTGACGCCGCCCGGATTGTTCTCGAGGAACAGATTCTTGTGCAGATGGACCAGCTTGTCCTGGAGCATCAGCGCGGCCTGGTAGTTGCCCTGCTGGCAGGCATTCTGGAACTGCGCGCACAGTTGCGGCGCGACATTGCTGGTGACCGAAATGCAGCCATTGCCGCCATGGGCATTGAAGCCGAGCGCCGTCATGTCCTCGCCCGACAGCAGGATGAAATCGGGACCGAGCTTGGCGCGCTGCAGCGAGGCGCGCTCCATGCTGGTGGTCGCATCCTTGACGCCGACGATATTGTCATGCGCCTCACGCAGCCGCGCGATGGTGTCGATGGTGAGGTCGACCACGGTGCGACCCGGCACCGAGTACAGCAGGATCGGCAACGAGGTCGCTTCGGCGACCGCCGAGAAATGACGGAACAGCCCCTCTTGAGTCGGCTTGTTGTAATAGGGGACCACCGAGAGCACGGCGTCGGCGCCGATTTCCTCGCCGAATTTCGCCAGCGCCACCGCCTCAGCCGTCGAATTCGATCCGGCGCCGGCGATCACCGGCACGCGGCGGTCGGCGACCTCGACGCAAATCTCGACGACGCGGCGATGCTCTTCATGGGTGACCGTCGGGCTCTCGCCGGTCGTTCCCACCGGCACCAGGCCGTGCGTGCCTTCCTTGATCTGCCAATCGACGAAATGCGCAAAGGCTTTCTCGTCCACGGCCCCATTGGCAAACGGAGTGATAAGCGCCGTGATCGAACCTCTGAGCATTTGATCTTTCCTTGTTGGAGGGCGCGTTGCCCGCGCCTTCTGCGGCCCCGCCGCCAGATTGTGGCCGCTTCCTTGCCTAGGCGCAGCCACAGTCAGCCAGCATAGTTTCTCTGGTCCGGCGCGACAAGCAGAGAGCCGCCGGGCGTATGACAAGGACCAAGCGGCAACCAATTGTTCACCCCGGACGCGCAGAGTCCGGATACCGCAAGGGTCGGGGCGCCTTGTTGGGCTTGTGCTGAGGACCAACGGGACGAGATGTTCGATATGAGACGGGCGCGGTGCGGCGCCCTGGCCGCGCTGTTTGCGGTCACAGTGCAATTGCCGATCCTCACAACGCCGGCCGCGGCAGCGCCCGACGCGATCGACAATTTGATCACCGGTTCCATCAATCCCGGCGCGCCGATGCCGGTCGATCCCAAGGGCTCGGCGGAATTCCGCGCCGCGCTGGATTTGATCAATTCGGAACCAGCCAAGGCCTATGAGCTTGCGAGCGCGCTGCCCAATGTGGTCGAGCGCCGCACGGTGCAATGGGCGGCGATCAGTTTCGGCAATGGTGGCGTGCCCTATCAATCGGTGCTGGCTTTCCTCAAGGACGCGCCGGGGTTCGCGGCCGCCGAGGTATTCAAGACCCGCTTGGAGCAGGCCCTGCTCATGGCCGAGGCCAGCAGCGACGAGATCGTCAAGCATCTGGGCGGGGCGATGCCCAATACGCTCGAGGCGCAGATCGCGCTTGCTCTCGCCTATGTCGAGGAGGGTGAGACGGCGCGGGCGCAGCGCATCGCACAAGCGATCTGGGTCGGCGATTATCTCGATAAGGCAAGCGAAGACAAAGTCTACAAGGCCCTCGGCAAGCTGCTGACGCCCGCCGACCATTGGGCCCGGGCGCAGCATTTGATGATGCATGATCGCGCCGGCGGTGTTGAACGGCTGTTGCCCTTGCTGAACCCGGCGCAGATTTCGCTGGCGGTGGCGCGCAATGCCGTGTCGCGCAATGCGAGCAATGCCAAGGAGCTGCTCGACAAGGTCGACCCAACCTATCAGACCGATCCGATCTATTTCTTTTCGCGCGCGCAACGGGCGCGGCAGTTTGAACTGTGGGACGATGCGATTGCCTATCTCGATAGGGGCACGACCAGCGACCCGGACGCGGAAGAATGGTGGTATGAGCGGCGCACCCTGATCCGGCTATTGCTGGGCAAGAGCGATGTCGGGCGCGCTTATCGCGCCGCCGACGGCTACAATGCCGGGCCCGAGGGCCGGCTGGTCGAGGCGCGCTTCCATGCCGGATGGATCGCCCTCAGTTTCCTCCATGATGCGGCGAGCGCCGAAAGACATTTCAGCGCCATGACGGCGCTGTCGACGCTGCCCGATTCAGCGTCGCAAGCCTGGTACTGGCTTGGCCGCGCCGAAGAAAGGCTCGGCAAGGCCGAGGCGGCGAAACAGGCCTATGGCAAGGCCGCGGCATACGGCATGCTCTATTATGGGCTGCTGGCCCGGGGCGCGCTCGGCATGAAGCCGGTGGAACTGCGCGGCATGCCGTCGTCGAAAGACAGCGAGGCGGCGTTCGACAATCGCGAGATCGTCCGCGCCATCGTGCTCCTGGCGGAAAACGAGCATCGGGAACTGGCGACGCCGCTGCTCCGCAACTTTGCGCAGGGGCTCCAGGACGGGCCGGAGCTGGCGCTTGCGGCGCGGCTGGCGCAGCGGATCGGCGCGCATCACCTCGCAATCTCGATCGCCGACATCGCCGACAAACGCGGCGCACCGCTGGATCTCTTCAGCTTCCCCAAGGATGGCCTGCCCTCGGCCCAGCTAGCGGAAATCGACAAGGCCGCCATCTACGCCATCACCCGGCAGGAGAGCCGCTTCCAGATCGACGCCGTGTCTTCGAGCGGGGCGCGCGGGCTGATGCAGCTGATGCCCGCGACGGCCAAGGAGACGGCCAAGAAAATGGGGGTCGTCTACTCGCAGAGCAAGCTGACCAGCGACGGCGCCTATAACGCGCGGCTCGGTTCAGCCTATCTCGCCGACCAGCTTGCGACTTTCGACGGCTCGCTGGTGCTGGCGGCGGCGGCCTATAATGCAGGCGCCGGCAATGCCAGCAAATGGATTGCGGCCTTCGGCGATCCGCGGCTCGAGACGATCGATCCGGTGGTCTGGGTCGAGTTGATCCCGTTCCAGGAGACGCGCCGCTATGTGCAGCGGGTGCTCGGCAATTACCTCGTCTATCGCGCCCGGCTTGGCCATGACGACATGACGCTGATGCAGGCGCTCCGCCGCATTTCATAGTAGCGCCGCCCTCAAGGGGCTTGCTAAGCCTTGGGGCATGGCGAAGCCCCGCACCGTGCCTGCCGATCATCCGCCTTTCACGGCATTGCCCGTGCAGATGATCGCCGTGGGCCATGCATCCGAGCAGATGGCCGTGCATGTGGCGGGCCATCTTTATGCCGGCCGGGTGCCGCTGATCTGCGTGCCGGGCTACCAGCGCAACATGACGGACTATGCCGAGTTCGCGCGGCTGATGCGCCGCGCCGATAGCACGACGCCCATCGTGCTGCTCGACCTCAAGGGAAGAGGCCGCTCGAGCGACCGCCGCCGGCACATCGCGTACAGCTCTCTCAACGACGCCGCGGACCTTGCCGAGATCGTGAGAGCCCTTGCCATCGAACGCGCGATCTTTGTCGGGCAAGGTTATGGCGGGCAGGTGCTGATGGCGCTCGCCGCCAAGACGCCGTCGATGATCGCGGGGTCGGTGCTTATCGATGCTGGGCCCGTCACCGACACGCGCGGGCTGGTCCGGCTACGCGGGACGCTGGACGACCTCGAAGGAGTGCGCAGCGCCCAGGGCATTCGCGGTATGCTGCGGCGGATGCAGGCGAGCGAATATCCCGGGCTCGGCGACGAAGCGCTCGACGCCATCGCGCTGCGCACGCACCATGTCGACAAGCGCAATCGCGCCATTGCGCTGTTCGACCCGGCCATTGTGCGGCTGCTCGACGATTTCGACTTCGACGATGTGCTGGTGGCGCAGTGGCAGCTGTTCGACGCCCTCGCGGCGGCGCCGATGATGATGATGCGCACCCAGCTGACGCAGCAGCTGAGGCGCGAGACGTTCGACGAGATGATGCGGCGGCGGCGCGATG
>JBDSEK010000078.1:0-41646 GCA_039920085.1 Devosia sp.
GTCACTAGATGACGTGTGCAAGGAGCCTGGAAATGAACACTGTCGCTCGCTTTGTAGACGACGAGTCCGGTGCTACCGCGATTGAGTATGGCCTGATCGCCGCGCTCATCGCCGTTGGCATCATCGCCGCCGCTACTACCCTCGGCAACAGCCTTTCGAGCCTGTTCGGCCGCATCAGCACCAAGCTGAACGCCGCTACCGGCTGATTGAGACCGAAAGTCTCATCGACCAAATCAAGGGGCCCCTCGGGGCCCCTTTCGTTTTCACTTTGTTAACCACGTAGATTTCAAGATCGGCCGCGCCGCGGTCGAACCAGCCGCGAGCCACGCGGAACGATCATGCAAAGCCTCGCCCTCATCATCTTCCCGATCTTGATGGCTTACGCAGCGTCCTCCGATCTGCTGACCATGAAGATTGCCAACTGGCTGATGGCGGCGCTGATCATCGCCTATTTCGCGCTGGCCTTGATCGGTGGCGTCAGCTGGACTGAAATCGGCATGAACGCCGCCGCGGGCGGGCTCGTTCTGATCTTCTCCTTTGCATTTTTCGTCTTCGGCTGGATCGGCGGTGGTGATGCCAAGCTCGTCGCAGCTACGGCGTTGTGGCTCGGGTTTGGCGTGCTGCTGCCCTATCTCGTCTATGCGGCGTTGCTCGGCGGCGCATTGACGCTGCTCATTCTCGCACTGAGGCGGTATCCTCTGCCGGCGCAGCTGGCGCGCTACAAATGGCTGGACCGGTTGCACGACGCCAAATCCGGCGTCCCCTATGGCATTGCGCTCGCGATCGCGGGGCTGCTCGTCTACTCCGAAACGACGATTTTTCACCGGTTCCTTGGCTGAGCAGCCTTGGTTGGACCGCTACAAGGCGGCCGGTTTCGCATCCTGCACTGGAATAAGGTTCCGTTAACCGCGATTGCCAAGCCCCGGTTAACCAAGTTTTGACCCTTTCCCGCCCAGTATCGGGTCCAAGAGTCTGCCTCACCTCGAGGTTTAGCTCGGTTGCGTGGAGTGTAAGAGATGAGAGTCTCGCGGATCGTGCTTCTGCTCGTCGCATTGCTCGCCGGCGGGCTGGCCGCTTTCCTTGCCATGCGACCAGGCCCCACGCCGGAGCAATTGCCGCCCGAGACTCAGTTGATCCAGGAAGCGCGGGCGCAGATCCTTGTCGCCAAGGCCGCAATAGGGATGGGTGAGCGGCTGTCCGACGCCAATATCGAATGGGCGCCCTGGCCTGAAAACGCTGTGCGGCCCGAATACGTCAACATTGCTGCGACGCCCGAGGCACTCACCGAGATGACCGGCTCAGTGGCGCGGTTCGAATTCTTTCCCGGCGAGCCGATCCGATCCGACAAGCTAGTGCGCACCGAGCAGGGCTATCTGAGCGCCGTGCTAGGCCAGGGGATGCGCGGTATCTCTATTCCGGTGGTGGCGGAAGCCGCGTCGGGCGGCTTCATCGTTCCCAATGACCATGTCGACGTGATCCTGACGCGCTCGAGTGCGACTGGCGATATTTCCGAGACCATCGTCTCCAATGTGCGGGTTCTGGCGATCAACACGCGCCTGGGCGAACTTGGAGCAACCGGCGCCCCCACCGACCCCGCGACGGCGAGGACCGAAGTCTTTGCCGGCCAGGCCATTGCAACGCTCGAGCTCGATCCAACGCAGGGTGAAGTGGTGATCAACGCCGTCAGCCGCGGCCGGCTGGCCCTCGCCCTGCGCTCGATCGTCGATTTTGTCGCGGCGCCGGGCGATGACGGCGCACCGCGCAATCAGCCCATAAAGGTCATCCGCTACGGCCGCGAGGACAGCGTCGTGACCAGCGCGACCTCGATGAGCCCCGCCGCCTATACACCGTCTGAAGCAGCTCCCTCACCCGATGAGCCGACGGGCAATGGGGAGTCGAGTCCATGAAGCGCGAGGATAGTGCCATGATGTTAAGTCCGCTCAATCGCGCCGCGCGCCCTCTGCGTTGGATTGCTTCGCTGCTGGTTACCGGAACACTTGCGATCGCCTCGTCGGCGGCGGCCGAGCCGGCCTATCTCAAGGTCTCCGGTAAGGCGCTGGGCTCGACCCAGCAGATCGAACTGCAGGTCAACAAGTCGATGATCGTCGATCTACCGGTCGCCGCTGGCGAAGTGATCGCCAGCCAGCCCGAGGTCGCGACCGTCGTCATGCGGTCCAAGACTCGCGCCGTGGTGCAGGGCGTCGCCGGCGGCGACACCAACATCTTCTTCCTCGATTCCAAGGGCGTCAGCATCACGGTGCTCGATCTTAAGGTGTTCCAGCCCCGCTCCGATGTCGGCAACGCGCTTGAATCGGCGATCGCCCGCAACATTCCGGGCTCCAACATCGCGGTGGAATCGGTGCTGCTGGGCGACTCCACCAACCGCGTCGTGCTCACCGGCACCGCGCAGTCCCAGGATGATGTGGCCAAGGCAACTGCCATCGCCATCCAGTTTGCCGGTGGGGCGGAGAACGTCGCCAACATAGTGAGCATCGGCGGCAATCAGCAGGTCAAGCTCAAGGTCACGGTGGCCGAGGTCAATCGCGAAACCGTCAAACAGATGGGCATCAATCTCGATGGCGAGCTGACGGTCGGCGCCCTGACGGCGGGCTTCGCTAACATTCCGGCACTGGGCGGCGCCTCGGGCGTCAGCACCAACAACGGCCCGACCGTCAATATCGACACCGGCAATTTCTCGCTCGAAGCATCGCTAAGGGCACTCGAACGGCAGGGCGCGGTGCGCACCTTGGCCGAGCCGACGCTGACGGCGATGTCGGGCACCGAGGCTTCGTTCCTCGCCGGTGGCGAGTTCCCCGTGCCGACCGAAATCGATGCGGATGGCAAGGTTACCTACACCTTCAAGGAATTCGGCGTGAAGCTGACCTTCACCCCGACGGTCAAGACCAATGGCATTCTTGCGCTTGCGATCGATACCGAAGTTTCCGAGCTCACCACCGAAGGCGGGTTCACCATCGGTCCGATTACCATCCAGGCGACCAAGAAACGCGCCGCTAAGACCACTGTGGAGATGCGCTCGGGCGAGAGCATCGCCATCGGCGGTATGCTGCAGGACAAGATCCGCCAACAGGTCAACCAGTTCCCTGGGTTGGGCAACATTCCAATCCTCGGGGCGCTGTTCCGGTCTCGCGACTTTATCCAGTCCCAGACCGAGCTGGTGATCATGGTCACGCCCTATTTGGCCGAAGCCGGGCCCAGGCCGGAGCTGCCGACCGACACTTATGTCGTGGCCGGCGACGCCGAGGCCATTTTCCTCGGTCACCTCGAGAATATGTACGCCGTCGGCGAAACCGGCGATTTGCGCGGCAGCTATAAGGGTTCGGTCGGATTTGTCCTTGACTGATTACCGGACTCTAACCGTTGCGATGGAGTGTTAGACGATGAGCTTTCTGACCAGCAAGCCAGCCAAGTCGGACGACGAGCCGGCGGGCGACGTCGCAACGGGCGCGCGGCTTCTGCCACGCATCACCATCCAGGCTTTTTGCGAGCTTTCGCAGACCGCCCAGCTGGTGGAATCGGCGGTGCACGATCGCCGCATGAGCAAAGTGGCGCTGACCACCCACAATGGCGGGCTCGACGGTGCGGTCGAGAGCTACAAATCCAACCCGACGCCCAATCTGATCATCGTCGAAACCTCGCTGCCGACCGACCAAGTGCCCCACGCGCTCGAGCGCCTGGCGGAAGTCTGCGATGCGGCAACGCGCCTGATCGTGCTTGGCCATGTCAATGACGTGCTCCTCTATCGCGAGCTCATCCGTTCAGGAGTCTCCGAATATCTGGTTCTGCCCACCAGCGCACACGCCATTGTCAACGCGATCTCGGACCTCTTCGCCGCAGAAGGCGCGGCGCCAATCGGCCGAACCATCGGCTTTGTGGGCGCCAAGGGCGGCGCGGGCGCGTCGACTATCGCCCACAACGTTGCCTGGGCCATCAGCCAGCACCTACGGCAGGACGTTCTCATCCTGGACATGGACCTTGCCTTCGGTACGGCCGGGCTGAACTTCAACCAGGATCCCCCGCATGGGATCGGCGACGCGGTCTCTGCTAGCGGCAAGATGGATGGCATCATGCTCGACAGGCTGATGTCCAAAGCCGCCAACCACATCAATTTGCTGACCGCGCCAGTGGTGCTCGACCGCACCTTCGATTTCGAGGAGCGCGATTTCGAGCAGATCGTCGAACTCAGCCAGAAATCCACCCCCGTCGTCGTCCTCGATATTCCGCACGCCTGGACAAGCTGGGTTCGCCACACGCTGGCGACCGTCGACGAAATCGTCATCGTTGCCGAGCCCGACCTGGCCAATCTGCGCAATGCCAAAAACCTCGCCGATACGATCAAGGCCCTCCGACCGACCGAGTCCGAACCATTGCTCGTGATCAATCAAATGGGCATGCCCAAACGTCCGGAAATTGCGGCGCAGGAATTTGCTACCTCGATCGAATGCAGGTTGCTTGGCCAGATCGCCTTCGACGCTGCAACCTTTGGCACGGCTGCCAATAACGGCCAGATGATCGCCGAGGTCGCTGCCAACAACCGCACCAACGACATCTTCAGAACGATCGGCATGCACGTCACCGGCCGCGCCGCCCCGACGCCGGCCGTCAAGGCCTCGGGTCTCAAAATTCCCTTCCTGAAGAAGAAGGCTTGAGATGTTCGGCAAGCGCCAAACCTTCGGCGGCAACACACCTGGCGCCTCCGAGGCGCCGCGCCCGCAGCCCAGCGGTCCCCCGGCCGGCGGTGGCCTCGTTGCACAGCCGCGGCTCTCCGATGTCGTGCCCAAAGCCGTCGTTGATGCTGCAGCCAACCGGTTGCGCAACGATGAAATCGTCGACGTTCGCTCCGCCGATGCTATCGCGCGCGACAAGGAATATTTCCAGACCAAATCGGCGATCTTCAACGCCCTGATCGACTCGATCGATCTGAGCCAGCTCGCCACCATGGATCAGGAAGCGGCGCGCGAAGAAATCCGCGACATCGTCGCCGAAATCATCGCCCTCAAATCAATTGTGATGTCGATCTCCGAGCAGGAAGACCTGCTCGAAGATATCTGTAACGATGTTCTAGGATATGGTCCGCTGGAGCCATTGCTGGCCCGGGACGATATCGCCGATATCATGGTCAATGGCAGCCAGAAATGCTACATCGAAGTCGGCGGCAAAGTGAAGCTCACTAATGTGCGTTTCCGCGACGACAGCCACCTTATGAACGTCTGCCAGCGTATTGTGTCGCAGGTCGGACGCCGCGTCGATGAGAGCTCGCCCATCTGTGACGCCCGCTTGCCAGACGGCTCGCGCGTCAACGTCATCGCGCCGCCTCTCGCGATCGATGGGGCGGCCCTCACCATTCGTAAGTTCAAGAAGGACAAGCTGACTCTGCAGCAGCTGGTCAAATACAATTCGATCTCGCCGGAAGGCGCTGAGGTTCTGCGCATCCTTGGTCGCGTCCGCGCGAACGTGCTGATCTCGGGCGGTACCGGCTCGGGCAAGACGACCCTGCTCAACTGCCTGACCGCCTTCATCGAAAAGGATGAGCGCGTCATCACCTGCGAAGACTCGGCCGAGTTGCAGCTGCAGCAACCGCACGTGGTTCGTCTCGAGACCCGTCCACCCAATCTCGAAGGTGAAGGCGAGATCACCATGCGTGATCTGGTCAAGAATTGCCTCCGTATGCGCCCAGAAAGGATCATCGTCGGCGAGGTTCGTGGACCCGAAGCGTTCGATCTGTTGCAGGCGATGAATACGGGCCACGATGGCTCGATGGGCACTCTGCACGCCAACAGCCCGCGCGAGGCTCTGGCCCGTCTTGAATCGATGATCACCATGGGCGGCTATTCGCTACCCAGCCGCACCATCCGCGAGATGGTCACCTCTTCCATCGACGTAATCGTGCAGGCCGCGCGCTTGCGCGACGGCTCGCGCCGCATCACTCACATCACCGAAGTGCTCGGCATGGAAGGTGACGTGATCGTCACCCAGGACATCTTTCTCTACGACATTATGGGTGAGGACCAGAACGGCAATCTCGTGGGCCGTCATCGCTCGACCGGCATTACCAAACCGCAGTTCACCGAACGCGCCCGCTATTTCAACGAGGAAGCCAATCTGGTCGAGGCGCTGGAAAAATCCAATATCGAGCAGCGTGCAATTCTCGACAGTTGAGTGTGAGTAAATGGACATTCTGGTCTACGTATTGTTGGCCGTCCTCGGCGTAGGGGCCGCAGGCTTTGCCCTCGTTCCCTCCATGCTTGGCAGCTCCAGCCGCGCCGACAAGCGCATCAAGGCATTGCAGGGCGACATTCAGGCCAACCGTCGCGACGCCGATGTGACGCGAACCCGCGAGGGTCGCCGCAAGCAGATTGCCGATACACTAAAGGCCCAGAACGACGCGCTGGGCAAGCGCAAGAAGCGCATTCCGCTGCAGGACCAGATCTTCCAGGCCGGCATGAAGATCAAGGCGCGCGACTTCGTGCGCAACCAGATCATTCTCGGGACGGTAGTCTTCGTTGTCTGCTTCCTGTTGCGGCTCGAGCTGCTCTATGCCTTCGTCTTCGCCGTCGCCTGCGCATATTTGCTGCCTAAATTCTATCTGGGCCGCCGCCGCAAGAAGTTCCAAAATGCCTATCTCAATGAACTGCCCAACGCCGTCGAAGCCATCGTTCGCGGCGTCAAGTCCGGTCTGCCGCTCAACGATTCGATGCGACTGGTGGCCAAGGAAGCCAAGGAACCGATAAAATCGGAGTTCCAGAAGGTCCTCGACCAGCAATCCCTCGGTAAATCCATGACCGAGGCGATCCAGTCGCTGTTCGACCGCGTGCCGCTGCCGGAGGTGAACTTCTTCGTCGTGGTGATCACCGTGCAGCAGCAGGCCGGCGGCAATTTGTCCGAAGCTTTGGGCAATCTCGCGCGCGTGCTGCGCAACCGTAAGAAGATGAAGCAGAAGATTAAGGCGATGTCCTCCGAAGCCAAGGCTTCGGCCGGCATCATCGGCTCACTACCCTTCATCGTTGGCACCCTCGTGTCATTGACGACGCCCTCCTACATGGTGCCGCTGTTCACCACCAACATCGGCTTTCTGTGGCTCGGTATTGCCGCCACCATGATGTTTATGGGCGGCTTCGTGATGTACAAAATGATCCAGTTCGACTTCTGAGGCCGTCATGAACTTCGACACATTCGTCAATACGGTCACCAGCCCCAGTTTCCTGATCGCTGCGCTTGCCGCTGTATCGACGATGGCGGTCGTTCTCACTCTGGGCTTGTCGCTGTTCGGGCGCGGCGGAGTCACCGTTAAGCAGCGCATCAAGCGTGTGGCGCTGGAACGTGAAAAGATGCGCGCCGAGGAGATGGCGCGTCTGCGCGGGCAGGGACCGCAGGAATCCCGCAGCATCCGGCAGGTCGCCGGTCGCGAGTATATGAAGAATGTCGTCGAACGGTTCTCGCTGCAGAAAGCATTCGCCGACGAGGGCACCGCCGACAAGCTGGCTATGGCCGGCTATCGCGGTCAGGGGCCGTTGACCACATATGTGTTCTTGCGTTTCGTGACGCCGTTTGTGCTGTTCGTGCTGGCCTTTGCCTATCTGAGCCTCACAATCTTTTCGACCAATCCGCTCTATCTCAACGCCATCTACGCGTTGTTTGTCGGCTTGATCGGCGCCTATCTCCCCGTGCTGTTACTCAAGAACCGCATCGTCAAGCGGCAGCAATCGGTGCGCCGCGCCTGGCCCGATACGCTCGATTTGATGCTGCTTTGCGTTGAGGCGGGCATGTCGGTCGAGCACGCCTTCAAGCGCGTCAGCAAGGAGATCGGGTTGCAGAGCCCCGAACTCGCGGAAGAGCTGACATTGACCACGGCTGAACTCAGCTTCCTTGAGGATCGCACCCGTGCCTATGACAATCTGGGCAAGCGCACCGGCCTCGACATCGTGAAATCGGTGATGACCTCGCTCATCCAGGCGGATCGCTACGGCACCTCGGTCGGCACCTCGCTGCGCGTGATGGCAGAGGAAGGCCGCGAGAACCGCATGATGGAAGCCGAGAAGAAGGCCGCGTCGCTTCCGCCAAAGCTGACGGTACCGCTGATCCTGTTCTTCTTGCCCGTGCTTTTCATCGTCATCATCTCGCCAGCGATCATCAAGATCGGCCAGACCGGCGGCTTCAGCTTCATGGGGGGATGAAGCAGGGCACGGTGGACAAAAAAAGGGGCCCCGTCGGGGCCCTTTTTTGCAGTGAGGCAGCTCTTTGACCAGTTAGCCTTTGTCGCCCTTGATTAGATCCCAGCGATTCTGCTGCGTCAGCAGCGCGCGAATATAGGCCATGTTGGCTTCGACCTGGTCTGGAGGGAGTTCGGCCGCAAAGATCGCGCGGCACTCGTCGAACCGGCCCTGAAGGCCGAGGACGAGTGCCAAATTCTGGCGAATCTGGCTAGAGGCTCCGCGCAATTTCACCGCTTTGCGCAGATGTGCCTCGGCCTCGGCCAGGTCGTTGGTCATGGCGAAGGAGAGGCCGATATTGGCTTCGAGCGATGCCTCGCCCGGCGCGATGATCAGGGCCTGACTGTAGAGCTTGCGGGCTTCGACGTTGCGTCCCATCTGATCGAGGATCGCGCCTTTGACCAGCAGCCCGTTCCAATTGGGCGCCGCTGGATTGATGGCGTCGTCGACGACGGTCATCGCTTGCTGGAAATGGCCACCGGCGGTGAGCGCTTTGGCAAAAGCAATCCGGATGTCGAGGTCGGCCTTGTAGAGTTTGAGCCCCCCCTCGAGCACGGCGATGGCCTGTTCGGGCTGACCAGCGGCGCGAAGCGCGGCGGCGAACTGGATGATCGTTCCCTTGTCGCGCGGGTTCTGCTTGTAACGCGCCGACAGCTGGCCGAGCATGGTCTGCGATTGCTCGAGTGTTTGCCCGTAATAATCGGGCGAGCCCGTCGATGCGCGGTTGGTAGCGCAGGCGCTGAGCCCGAGCGCGGCGACGCCCGCGAGGAGCAACAAACGGAAGGGCTTGAGCGAAGGGGGCGATACGCGCGTCACGGGGCAGAACTCTGGCTGGCTGGCGCGAGGCGCCATCGCCTGAAGCAATAATTGATTAACCCTAATGCCCGGTTAAGGACTGCCATTGCGGGCTCCGGAGCGACCAGCTAAGCAACGCCGCGCGTCCGTCTTTTTTGTGGTTAACATCATGGCCTTGCCCAAATCCCTGCCGCTGATCTGCATCGAGGAGGGTCGGCTCGCCTCGGCCGAACTGAGCAAGCCGCATCTGCAATGGGCCGCGGCCAACGGCTTCACTGGTCAGCGCGGAAAATTGCTGGCGCTGCCCGACGAGAAGGGCGGATTGGCCGGCCAATTATTCGGCATGGGCGCGACGACTCAGCGTCCCAAGCTTGTCATGGGACTTGCGGGAGCGACGCTCGGTCCCGGCCTGTACCGGCTCGAGGGCCAGTACGGCGATCCGACACTAGCAGCACTTGGCTTTCGGCTCGGCACCTATCGGTTCGGCCGCTATCGGGCGGAACGTCCGGAGCCGGAGCTCGCTTTGCCTGAGGGAGCCGACGGTACCGAAATTGAGCGCCTGGCGGAAGCGGCGTTTCTTGCCCGCGACTTGATCAATACACCCGCCAACGATCTCGGACCGGATGCCTTCGAGGCCGAGATCCGCGACTTTGCCGCGCGCCACAAGATGCGGCTCAAAGCCACACTCGGCGACGCACTGCTGCGTGACAATTTCCCGATGATCCATGCGGTGGGCAGGGCAAGTGCCGAGGCTCCACGGCTGCTCGATCTCACCTGGGGCAATGCGCGTCACCCCAAGATCACCCTGGTGGGCAAGGGTGTGACGTTTGATACCGGTGGGCTCGATATCAAGCCGTCGAGTTCGATGCTCTTGATGAAAAAGGACATGGGCGGCGCGGCCAACATATTGGGGCTGGCCCATGCGATCATCGATGCCAAGCTCAAGATTCGGCTGCGGGTGTTGATCCCGGTGGTCGAGAATTCGATTTCCGGCGGGGCCTTCCGTCCTGGCGACGTGCTGCCCTCGCGTTCTGGACAGACCGTCGAGATCGGCAACACCGATGCCGAAGGCCGCCTCATTCTGGCCGACGCACTGACGCTGGCCGATGAGGAGAAGCCGGAGTTGATCCTCGACATGGCGACATTGACGGGCGCGGCGCGCACCGCGCTTGGGCCGGACCTGCCGCCGCTCTATGCGACCGACGATGGGCTCGCCGGCGACTTGATGGCGGCCGGCATGGAATGGGACGATCCCCTCTGGCAGATGCCGCTCTGGACGCCCTACGAAGCGATGCTCAATTCGAAGATCGCCGACGTGAACCATGTGAGCCAGGGCGCTTTCGCGGGCTCGATCACCGCGGCGCTGTTTCTGCAGCGCTTTGTGAAACAGGCGAAGTCTTGGGCGCATCTCGACATCTTCGCCTGGGCCCCCGAGCCCCGCCCCGGCCGGCCGTACGGCGGCACGGATCAGGGTATCCGAGCTGTCTACGCCGTGCTGAAGCGGCGCTACGGCTAGTAACCGCGAGTCCGGTCGACGACGTTTGGAAGAGGCCTGCCAGCCTCGTGCTCGCGGATGATGGCGGAGAAATAGCGCACACCTGCCTCGACATTGCTGATCGCGGCGATATGCGGGGTAACATAGCAATTGTCGAGCGACCAGAGCGGACTCGACGCGGGCAGCGGCTCTATCTCGAACACATCGAGGCTCGCGGCGCCCAGCGTGCCGTCCGTGAGGGCCTGAACGATGTCCGCTTCGCGCTGGTGGCCGCCACGAGCGGCGTTGACGATCACCGGGCCGCCATCGTGGCTGCGGCGCAATTGACGGAATGTGCCGATGTTGAGGATGCCGGCGGTCTCGTGCGTCAGCGGCAGGAGGCATACGAGGATGTCGGTGGCGGCGAGGAAGGCAGGCAGTTCGGCCTGGCCTGCAAAGACCTCGATGCCCGCGATACTTTTGGGAGACCGGCTCCAGCCTTTGACGGTAAAGCCCAGGGAAAGCAGCTTTTGCGCCGCATCGGTGCCCAGTTCACCCAAACCCATAATGCCCACCTGGGTGACGCCGGCGGCGGGCGGATAAAGCTGGCTCCAGCGGCGCGCGCCTTGGTCGCGCCTGAAGCGGGTACCGAGACGCTGGTGGAAGGTCACCTGCGAAACAACGTAGTCGGTCATCCGCTGCGTCAGATCTGCGTCGACGAAGCGGACGATCGGCACGTCCGGCAGATGCGGGTGCTTGAGCAGCGCATCGACGCCGGCGCCCAGCGACAACACAGCCTTGAGTCCGGTCAGCCCATCGAAAGCGTCGGGCTTGGGCTTCCACACGAAAACGTAGTCGATCGCGGCGGGGTCATAGGCATCGCCGTGTCGTAGAACGCGCAAATCCGGCAGGGCCTCGGCGTAGCGCCGCGCCCACGCGGCCTCGTCGACGTCGGAAAGATGAAGGAGGAGGTCAGGGCGCCGGGGCAGAGGATGGCTCGCTCGACGGCGCCTCGGACGAGGTCTCCCCGGGGGCGTCCATCGCTGAAGGCGTTTCGACCGACGGCGTCTGAGCCGGAGCCTCGGCTGCAGGCTCGACGGTCTGCCCCTCAGCCGGCGCGCCACCCTCGGTCATCGGGGCATCGGCGGCCGGGAAGGGCTTTGGCGACTGAGAAAGCGTCGACAGATAGGCGATGATATTGGCGCGTTCCTGGTCGTTCTTGACCCCGGCAAAGGTCATCTTGGTGCCGGGCGTGAAGGCCTTTGGCGTCGTGATGAACGCATTGAGGTTGTCGTAGGTCCAGGTGTCGCCGGCATCCTTATGCGCGAGCATACCGGACGAATAGGCGAAGCCCTCATGGCTGCCGATCAGGCGCTCGACGACATCGTAGAGGTTGGGGCCGGTCTTATTCGGCCCGCCCTGCGTGAAATCGTGGCAGCTTTGGCACTTCTTGGCCGAGGCCTGTCCGGCGGTCGGATCGGCCGAGGCGAGCAGGGTGCCGATCAACACCGCGACGGGGGGAGGCTGGCCGCTATCATCGCCGGCTTCAACCTCGCCCGGCAGCGCGTAACCGATTCCGGCGCTCTCGGCGGGGTGGTAGACCGCCTCGGCGAGGAAGCCCACGCCCATAACGAACAGCAACGTGCCCAGAATGGCGCCGACAATCTTGTTCAGCTCGAACGAATCCATCGCGGGTCTCTCAGCCTTTTCCGCGGGGCATAGACGATTGGCCGAAAGGCTGCAAATGCCGCATCTGCCTAAGCGAAATCGGGGCCCCGACCCGAACCGCGGCGGAAGATAGTCTGCCCACAAGGGCCGCGCAACGGCCATTCCCAGCCCTGCGACAATTCCCCCAAGAGCTTGATTTGCGAGGCGGGGCAGCGCGTTGACTTGCCCAGCGGCCAGGGTTCATAGAGCCGCCAGTTTCGGACTTTGGGGCAGCGGATCATGGCCAAGACCATCGCCTTCCAGGGCGAGCCCGGCGCCTTCAGCCATGCGGCCGTGCGCGCGGTATTCCCGCGCGGCGAGGCGCTACCCTGCGTCACCTTCGGGGACACCATCGCAACGGTGCAATCGGGCAAGGCCGAATATGGCGTCGTGCCGGTCGAAAACTCCCTCTATGGCCGCATCACCGATATCTACCATCTGCTTCCCGAATCCGGGCTGCACATCACCGGTGAGCACTTCCTGCGCGTCGAGATGAATTTGCTCGGGGTGAAAGGTGCGATGCTGAAGGATGTGAAATCCGTCCAGTCGCTCAACGTCGCCTTGGGGCAGTGCCGTAAATTCATCCGTAAACACCGGCTAAGAACCATCAATGGCGTCGACACGGCCGGCAGCGCGCGCGAAATCGCCGAGCGCGGTGACAAATCCGTGGCCGCCATCGCCTCGCGCTTTGCCGCCGAGGTCTACGGCCTCGATATTCTCGCCGAGAACATCGAAGATGCGAGCCACAATACGACTCGCTTTCTCGTTATCAGCAAATCACCCGAGATCCCCAAGCGTGGCAGCAAGACGGTCAAGACCACCTTCGTGTTCCGCGTCCGCAACGTGCCGGCCGCGCTCTACAAGGCGATGGGTGGCTTTGCCACCAATGGCGTCAACATGACCAAGCTCGAGAGCTACATGCTCGATGGGTCATTCACTGCAACGCAGTTCTACGCCGATATTGAGGGGCATCCTGACGACCGATCGGTGCAGCTCGCATTCGAGGAGCTGGGGTTCTTCACCGATCACTTCCACGTGCTGGGGGTGTATCCTTCGGGCAAGCCGTGAGGCGGCCGTAAGCCGCAACCTCCAGGTTGCTTGTCCGGCTACGCCACCGCGAAGGTGACGCCGATTTCCTTGGCCTTGCGCCAGACGACGCGGCAATTGTGTTTTTGGCTATCACTCAGCACCAGCTCGAAGCTGTCGGGAATGCCGATCTGCGATTCGACTTTGAGCTTAGCGCCCTCGGCTGACAAATTGCGCACCATGCAATCAATGCTGGAGCGGCCAGAATTGAAGACCATCTTGCCACCCTTGAGCGTCAAATGGCGCCGTCCCGCGCGATGTTCGGTATCGGGGATCATGTCGCAACTCCAGCCGCGTCATATCTAACGCAATGGTTGCGGCAAGTCCGGCGTTCCGGCAAGGACCGCCCGAAAACCTTGACATGGAAAATCGGCGGTTAAGCCGCGACGAACTGCACGCCCATGGCCTGGCCGGCTTTCCAGGCCACGCGGCAATGCTGGCGCGGAATGTCGGAGACGACGAGGTCGAACTGGTCGGGCACGCCCAGAAGCGATGGCAGTTGTAGTCTCGCGCCCCCGTCCGACTGGTCGCGCATGACGCAGTTGATCGTCGAGCGGCTGGAATTGAAGATGATGACGCCACCCTTGAGGGTGCGGTGGCGGGGAAAGGCGCGCATTTCGGCGCCGGCAGGGATGGTCTCGGAGAGCATGGGATGCTCCGTCCAACTGTGACTCTCGCGGAAACTAGCAGTCGGGCAAGGAGGGCGGGTGAAAACCGCGAGCGCAATTTGCTGAAAAATTTAGCAGATCCGCGCGGGACTTGCGTGGCCGGGGCTTTGGTCCGATATAGGCGGCGAGAGGTTGGCGCGGACGTGTTCCTCGCCAACCGGGTCAGGTCCGGAAGGAAGCAGCCCCAACGAGACCTTCACGGGTCGTTGCCAGCCTCTCGCCTTCCCTCGACAGTTCAAACTGGTTTCTCTGCCACGCGGCCGAGGGAAAAGACGTTCGCGCTTTTGCGCTCGAGCACCGCGATGGCTATATACTTCCCATGGCCGACGGACTCTTCCCCGATAGTGATCCTGAACCCGCCAAAGCGCCTTATCTGGTGCTGGCGCGCAAATACCGGCCGACCAGCTTTGCGACGCTGATCGGCCAGGACGCGATGGTGCAGACGCTGCGCAATGCGTTCAAATCGGGGCGCATCCCGCATGCCTTCATGCTGACCGGCATCCGCGGGGTGGGCAAGACAACGACCGCGCGCATTCTCGCCCGGGCGCTGAATTTCGAGGACGAGACCGGCCCGCACCCCAATCTCGATCTCGAACGGGAAGGCATCCACGACCGGGCCATCATCGAAGGCAGGCACCTCGACGTGATGGAGCTCGATGCCGCATCCAATACCGGTATCAACGACATCCGCGAGATCATCGACCTTTCCAAGTCGATGCGTACGGCCCCCTACAAGGTCTACATCATCGACGAAGTCCACATGCTCTCGAACTCGGCCTTCAACGGGTTGTTGAAGACGCTCGAAGAGCCCTCTGAACATGTGGTGTTCATTCTTGCGACCACCGAAATCCGCAAGGTCCCGGTTACCATTCTGTCGCGATGCATGCGCTTTGACCTGCGGCGCGTCCCGCCCCGGGTAATGACCGAGCACCTAGAGCGCATCCTCAGCCAGGAAGGCATCGCGGCAGAGCCCGAAGCGCTCGCGATGATTGTCCGCAGCGGCGAGGGATCGGTGCGCGATTGCCTGTCTTTGCTCGATCAGGCCATTTCGCACGGCGACGGCAAAGTCACCGCTGCGACGGTGAAGGCCATGCTCGGGCTCGGCGACCGCGCACGGGCAATCGATCTGTTCGAGGCTCTAATGCGCGGCGACATTGCCAATGCCCTTGGCACCGTGCGCGAACTCTACGACGCCGGCGCCGACCCGCAGACGCTCGTCGCCGATCTTTGCGATTTCACCCATCTGGTGACGCGGATCAAAGTCGTGCCGGCCGCCGCAGATGATGTGTCGCTGACGCCCGATGAGCGGAGCCGCGGAGCAGAGCTGGCGCAAAAGCTCGGCATGCGGGCCTTGAGCCGCGCCTGGCAGATCCTGTTCAAGGGCTATGAGGAAATCGGCAAGGCCGGCGATGCGCTGCAAGCCGCCGAGATGGTGCTGGTGCGGCTCGCTTATGCCGCGGATTTGCCAGGTCCCGACGAATTGATCGCCAAGCTCACCAATGCACCGGCGCCGGCGGCCGAGACGCGGCCGGTGCGCAATGGCGGCGGTGTTGCTGGCGGGCCGCAGGCTGTTCGGCAGATTGCGCCGCGCGTCGAAGCCGCGCCCCGCCCCACGGCGGTCCCGCAGGCCTTTGCCAATCCCCGCTCCTATCTGGACCTGGTTGCGTTGGCCGGCGAGAAGCGCGATGTGCTGCTGAAAATCGCGCTCGAAACGCAATTGCGGCCCGTCGCCTTTCGCGAGCAATCGATTGAGGTGGCGCTGGCGCCTGGCGCCGATCCGGGTGTGATCCAAACCCTGTCCAGGCGGCTCAAGGAGTGGACGGGGCAGGTCTGGGGCATTTCAGTTTCCCGCAACGCGCCTGCCGGCCCGACCATCCGCGACATCAAGGATCGCCACAGCGAGGCGCTGGCGGCGGAGGCTCAGCAGGACCCCTTGGTACAGGCCATACTCGATATGTTTCCCGGCTCGACGGTCACCGTAAAGACGCGGGAAGAGCAAGTGCCCGATGCGCTCTACGAGGACGCATTCCAAAATGATCTGGAGGACGAGTGATGGATTTCCTGGGCATGATGAAGAAGGCCGAAGAGCTGAAGGCCAAGATGGCCGAAATGCAGGAGCGCCTCGGCACGATCGTCGTGGAGGGTTCGTCCGGTGGCGGGTTGGTGAGTGTTACTATGAGTGCCAAGGGCGAGCTCAAGGGCCTGAAGATCGACCCGTCGTTATTCAAGGAAGACGACGTCGAGGTGCTCGAGGATCTGATCATTGCCGCGCACAACGAGGCCAAGGGCCGAGCCGAGACCGAGATGAACCGCCGGATGGCCGAGCTGACGGAAGGTCTGCCGCTGCCACCTGGCATGACACTGCCCTTCTGATGGCCAATGGCGGCGCCGAGATCGAGCAGCTTATCCAGTTGCTGGCGCGGTTGCCGGGGCTGGGGCCGCGTTCGGCACGGCGCGCGGTACTGCACCTCATCAAAAAGAAGGAACAGCTGATGCTGCCGCTCTCGGCCGCGCTCGAGCGCGCCGTCGAGGCGGTGCGAATCTGTGAAATATGCGGCAATGTCGACACGCACTCGCCGTGTGGCATCTGCGCAGATCCGCGCCGCGACAGTGGGCTGCTGATCGTGGTCGAGGACGTCGCCGATCTCTGGGCGTTGGAACGTGCCGGTGTTGGCGCGGTTAAATATCATGTGCTCGGTGGTGTGTTGTCGCCGCTTGATGGCGTCGGCCCGGATGATTTGTCGATCGATGCACTATTGGGGCGTACAGCCGGCTTCAATGAAATCGTCCTGGCGGTGAACGCCACGGTCGAGGGCCAGACGACGGCACATTACATCACCGACCGGCTGGCGGGGTCGGGCGTCAAGATTACGCGGTTGGCGCATGGCGTTCCGGTGGGCGGCGAACTCGATTATCTCGACGAGGGCACCCTGAGCCAGGCGCTGAAGGCGCGGACGGGGATGGACCCCTAAAGCACGCCGCGCTCTGGATTGAAGCCGTCGCCATCGTCCCCTTCCTCAGGTTCGAGCGGTTCCATCGGTACGCGGCGGCTCGTCGCTGCTGAGTGAAGCGGTATCATCGGCCTCGATCGCTTCGAGCTCATCGGAATCCGGTGCCAGCGTCTCGCGGTGGTTGAGCGGGTCATCGTCCATCTCGACCGCGTCGTTTTCGAGGTCGAGATCGCGAGCCACCGCGCCGGAAAGACGGGCGATGGCCTCGTCAATCGCGCCCGCCAGCACGCCCGGATCGTCATCGCCGAAATCGCCAGGCTCCTGATCGTGCAAAAGCGCGGAGATTTCCCGCAGGCGCGCGAGGCGTTCCTCGGCTGGGCGGTCCTCGCCATAGAGCAGATCGTCGATCTCCGCCTGGCTGATGGGTTGTGCCGAGAGCATTTCGCCCGCGCCGTCAGGCGGCACCATGTCTTGTGCCAGAATGCGACCGGGATGGGCGTTACTCATCATTATCTCCTCGCGTGGACCCGGAGGCACAACGCGCGAGGTTCGATTTCGTGCCGCGTCAGCTGCTCAAGGGGAACCAGAGGGCGAGCGCCCGCACAATTGAGGCCTGATTAGAACAGGCTGCCGATTTTGCGCTCGGGAATCACCGGCGCGTCCAAGGCAGGAGCGGGCTCGTCGAGTTCGAGCTCATCGATCTTCTGGCCGCGGCGCACCACCTTGGCGGTAGAGGTGAGGATATTGGAGATGTCGTCATTGGCCTGCTGGAAATGGCTCTGCAGCTTCAGCACCCGATCCTTCAGGCGGCCGACATCGTCGAGCAGTTCGCGGACTTCCTTTTGGATGCGGTGCGCCTCCTCGCGCATTCGCACGTCGCGCAACAGGCCTTGCACCACCTGGATGGCCAGCATGAGCATCAGCGGCGAGACGATCACCACGCGCTGCCGCATCGCTTTTTGCACCAGATCGTCGAAGCGCTCATGGATATCGGCGAAGATCGATTCCGACGGCACGAACATGAAGGCCGTGTCCTGAGTTTCGTCCGGGATCAGGTAATTCTCGGCGATGGTTTTGACGTGATAAGTAATGTCGGTGCGAAACCCCGCCATGGCCTGCTTGAGCGCCAAATCGTCCGGCGCGCCGTTGATGCGCTGCCAGCTTTCGAGCGGAAATTTTGCATCGATCACGAGCTTGGGTCCGCCATTGGGCATGAACACCACGCAGTCGGGCCGCTTGTGATTGGAGAGCGTATACTGGAAGGCGAAAGCCCCGGCCGGCAGCTGGTCGGTGATGATCGATTCCATCCGCCCCTGGCCGAACGCGCCGCGGGTCTGCTTGTTCGAAAGGATCGACTGCAGCGTCACCACGTCTTTTGAAAGCTCGGTGATGTTGGCCTGCGCCCGGTCGATCACCGCCAGCCGCTCATTGAGCTGGCCGAGGCTCTCGGTTGTTTTGGTGTTGGTTTCGGCCAGGGCCTGGCCGACGCGCTGGCCCTGCGCATCGATGCGCTCATTGACCGACCGCATCAAATCGGAGGTGCGCGAGCCGAAGATTTCCGACATCGTCTGCATGCGCGCATTCATCTCATACTGGCTTTGCAGCATGCCCGCGAGATGACGCTCGAGCTCGGCATTTTTGGCGCGCGCCGTTTCCGCCTCAAGGCGCTGCGCCTCGGCCTCGGCGTCGCGCTGAGCCGACTGGCGAAGCGTCACCACGATGAGCACCGACAGTAGCAGAGCGAACAGGCTGCCGCCGGCAATGAGCAGCATTTCGAGCGTGATCGGCGTGGCGCCCAGGCTGAAAACGATTCGATCCATGAGCGAATCCTAGCACATGAAGTTTATGATTTGTTCTTTTGTGCTGCGAGTTGACCCGTGCTCCCCAAATACCATATTGGACCGCCAACTCCCGAAAGGCCCGCCCGATGGCGAAACGTGAAATCCTCGTGCTGCCCGACCCGCGTTTGCGGGCCGTCGCCGAACCGGTTGGCAAGATCGACGCATCGGTGAAGCAGCTGGCCAAGGACATGCTCGACACCATGTATGACGCGCCCGGCATCGGCCTTGCCGCGCCGCAGATCGGCGAGATGCGCCGCATCGTGGTGATGGACCTTGCCAAGGAAGGCGAGGCGCCCGACCCGATCGTCATGATCAATCCCGAAATCCTCAAATATTCCGAGGAAACCGTGACGACCGAGGAGGGGTGCCTGTCGATCCCCGAGATCTATTACGATGTGGAGCGGCCGGCGGAAGTGACGGTGCGATACACCGATCTCGAGGGCAAAGAGGTGGAGCGGGCGGCTAAGGATCGCCTCGCTATCTGTATCCAGCACGAACTCGATCACCTCGATGGCGTGCTCTATATCGATTATCTCTCGCGGCTGAAGCGCGACCGGGTCGTGAAGAAATTCCAGAAGGCCGAAAAGCTGGCGAAAAAGGCGAGCTGACTTCTAGGGTTGCCTCTCGGTAGCCTTTGTCCCTCGGGGGGAGAGGGCAGGAGGTGGAACCATCGTCGAAAGGCCACCATGCGCTTAATCTTCATGGGCACGCCGGAATTCGCGGTGCCGACCCTCGCCGAACTCGTCTCGCGCGGTCACGACGTCGCGGCGGTCTATACGCGCGCACCAAAACCCGCCGGACGCGGTCAGGCCGAACGGAAATCGCCGGTGCATAGGGCGGCCGAGGGCTTCGACATTGCGGTGCGTACCCCCAGATCGCTGAAGGGGGCGGAGGAGCATACGGCGTTCGCCGCGCTGGGCGCGGACGTCGCGGTGGTCGTCGCCTATGGGCTGATCCTCCCCAAACCGATCCTCGATGCGCCACCTCTGGGTTGCCTCAATTTGCATGGGTCGATGCTGCCACGCTGGCGCGGTGCGGCGCCAATCCAGCGTGCCGTGCTGGCGGGCGATACGCGCACCGCCGCCATGGTCATGCGGATGGACGAGGGACTGGACACCGGTCCGATCGCGCTCGGCGAGGAGATGCCGATCGGACCGGACATGACGTCAGGTGAGTTGCACGACCATATGATGGTGGTCGGCGCCGACCTGATGGCCCGGGCGCTGGCCGCGCTGGAACGCGGTTCTCTCACCTTCACGCCGCAGCCGGAGAGCGGGGTGACTTACGCCAATAAGATCGACAAGCCGGAAGCGCGGATCGACTGGAGCCGGTCGGCCAGGGAAGTCCACAATCTCATCCGCGGCATGTCGCCCGTTCCCGGCGCATGGTTCGAAATGCAACTCGGTGGTTCCCTTACGCGGGTCAAGGTCTTGCGGTCGAACTTGGCCGGCGGATCTGGCGTGCCGGGAGCGCTCAGCGGCAACCTGACGATTGCCTGCGGCAGCGGCGCAGTGCGCCTCGTCACCGTCCAGCGCGAGGGCAAGGGACCAATGGACGCAGCGGCGTTCCAGCGCGGCGCCGGGGCGCTGCCATCTATGGTGAGCTAACTCACCTCGTCTTGCACCGCCAACCAGGAACATCCGGAATCATCAAAGGTGGCGGACGCCATACGCGCCGTAACTGGCCGGTCAATCGCGGAGCGGTAGACTCCGACGGGGCCTTGTCTATAACGCGCCATGCCCCGCTATCGTCTGACCCTGGAATATGACGGAACTCCCTTCGCTGGCTGGCAGCGCCAGGCCGACGTGCTGAGCGTTCAACAGGTACTCGAAGAGGCCATCGGCAAGATGGCCGGCGAGAGCGTGGTGGTGCAGGCGGCGGGGCGGACGGACGCCGGCGTCCACGCCTTGGGGCAGGTGGTGAGCTTCGATCTGAGCCGCGAATGGGACGCGTTTCGCATCCGTGAGGCGCTGAACTTTCACACCAAGCCGCATCCGGTCGCTGTGGTCGAGGCGGAAGCGGTGGCCGATGAGTTCGAGGCGCGCTTTTCGGCCACCGGCCGGCACTATGAATATCATATCCTCAACCGGCGCGGCCGGCCGGCACTGGAGGAGAATCGCGTCTGGCACTGCCCGATGGCGCTCGATGCGGCTGCCATGCACGAGGCGGCGCAGACAATTCTCGGCAAGCACGATTTCACCACCTTTCGCGCCGCCGAGTGCCAGGCGAAATCCCCGATCAAGACCCTGGACCGGCTGGATGTGAGCCGCGAGGGCGAGATGATTGTGCTCCGCGCTGGCGCACGCAGCTTCCTCCACTCGCAGGTGCGCTCGATGGTGGGCTCGCTCAAGCTGGTGGGCGAAGGCAAGTGGAGAGCGCGCGATTTCCGCGATCTACTCGATGCGCGGGACCGTTCGCGCTGCGGACCATTGGCGCCGCCCGAAGGGCTCTATCTTGTGCGCGTCGACTACTAGCTAGGCATGCCCTGTAGCTCGGGGATCAGCCCGGCGAAGCGCGCAATCAAAATGCCGAGGCTGGCACCGACCATGCGGGCGATGATGAACATGGCGATTTGCAGCGGCGAGAGGGTGATCACCAAACGCGCGATGTTGATCTCAAGGACAATGATCACGATGCCGAGCATGACGATCAGCACATCGCCGGCAACGCCTGCGGCGGCGAACGCGCCGGAGATCAGCGTGAGGAAAAACGTCGCCCAATTGTCGGCGACCAGATAGGGCACGAAACCGTCGAGCCGCTTGAGCTGGCGCAGCACGATAAGCGAAAAGCCCACCTGCAGGGCAAACAGGATGCCGACTGTGAATAGCGAGCGGCTGAACGTGCCCGGCGGCACGACCATGCCCAGCATAATCGGCAGGCCCGCATTGAGCGCCGTGACGAGAACGAAGGCGATGAAGCTTCCGGCGAGCCCGCGGCTGCTGAAATCGAAATAGCCGGGCGCCTTGCGCTCGCCGATCAACAGGCCGAACACGCCCCGGCCCGCGGCCATCAGTTCTTCGGTAAGGGTCGGTCGCATGTAAACTATCGCGGTCGGGATTGGCCCCGTTCCTGTAGAGTGCTGGCGCACGGTCTACAAGCCGCGACCCACTAGGTCACCAGGGCTTGGCCGGTCGGGAGTACGAAAAGCAGGAGGCCGGCAACGATAGTAGCGAAGGCGACAAGCAGGCCGATCCCAATTGCGCTGGGCCAGCGCATGGCGAGAAACCCCCTTGCCGCCTACGCCATGAAGACGGAAATTATGCCGATCCACACGCTCGTTTGAACACCGAAATTTGAGAGGATGGCGCTCGTAGCCTGCGTCAAAATCAACACAAGCGAGAGATAGAGAAAAATCGCGGGGAGCTCACCCGCATGGCCCGTCGCCTTCGCAGCAAGGAAGAAAATGATGAATGGCGCGGCAAGGCTCGTGCCGGCCACCAGCGCCAGATCTCGTAACAGGATCGGGTCAAAACCGATCTCCGACAGAGCCCATGCGAGCAGCATGCCCTGTACGACTATTAGAGCGATGACGCCGATCGCCGCATCCGACCATCCCACCGTGGATGCCGCCGCTGCACCGGGCTGTCTGCCCGCCACATTCATCCCATGAGTCATGGCCGTGCCGGCCGAGCTAATAAAGCTCATGCAATTCCCCCCAGAAACCGTCTGATAAAGGCCGCGTAGAGCCCCGTCAGCCCTTCCACATCGGCTAGCCGCACATGCTCGTCGGCCTTATGCATGCTGGGGCCGGGCAGGCCGCATTCGACCACGGGGCAGTATTGCGCGATGAAGCGCGCATCCGAGGTACCGCCGGCGGTGGAGTAGTCTGGGCGCGCGCCGGTCGCTGACTGGATGGTGTCGGCCAGGGCCTCGACCGCCTCGCCGAGCGGCGAGAGGAAACAGCGCGAAGTGACGCCGATTTCGCTGAGCGCGATTTTTGTGCCGGCCGCATCGACATTGGCGATGCCTTCCGCGATCGCAGCACGCAGGCTGTCCGGGGTCCAGCGATCATTGTAGCGGACGTTGAAGCGGAGATCGGCAGTCGCCGGTATGACATTGGTCGCCTTGTTGCCGACATCGGCGGTAGTAAATTCGAGATTGGACGGCGGGAAGTGTTCGGTACCGTCGTCGAGCTTGCCGCTGAGCGCGCTGATCAACGCGGCGACGACGGGCAGCGGATTGTTCGCACGCTCCGGATAGGCGGCGTGCCCCTGCGTGCCGGTGACAAGGATGTGGCCATTGAACGACCCGCGGCGGCCGATCTTGATTGAATCGCCCGGCCGCTCGGTCGACGAAGGCTCGCCGACGATAGAGAAATCGAACTTGTGGCCCTTGTCGCGGGCCCATTCCAAGACTTTCGCGGTGCCGTTGACGCTATCGGCTTCCTCATCATTGGTGATCAGCAGCGACAGCGTGCCGCGATCGGCGGAGCCATCCTTAACGGCGCGCGCTGCGGCGGCGACAAACGCCGCGATGCCGCTCTTCATGTCGGCGGCGCCGCGGCCATAAAGGATGTCATCGGCGATATCGGCCGCGAACGGATCATGCGTCCAGAGTGAGGCCTCGCCTGGCGGCACCACATCCGTGTGTCCGGCAAATAGCAGATGCCGGCCGCCGGTCCCGCGCGTCGCAAACAGATTGTCGACCGGATAGGAACCGTCACCGTCGAAACGGAGACGGGTGACAACGAAGCCGAGCGGCGTGAGCGCGTGCTCGAGCACATTGAGCACGCCGGCCTCGATGGGTGTCACCGAGGCGCAGCGGATCAACGCGCGAAGCAGCGGGACAGGATCGGCCCGATCGTCGCTTGCCATGTCCTGTCCTTTGCCGAATTAGCCGCCGAGCGGATCGGGGCCGTAGGTGTTGGCGCCCACAGTGCCGCGGAGGAATGCCAACACGATGAACAGATAGATGGCAAAGACCAGCATCGCCAGTTGAACGATCTGCATCGGGCCGGTAGCCACCATCGCTGGCTCGCCCATCACCGTCCCCAGAGCAAAGCCGATACCGAGCACCTGGAGGATGCTGAGGACGATGCCGAGACCGAGATAGATCCACACATCGATGCCCGAGCGGTTCCGGTCATGCCGCCGCTTCACGCAGAGTGCGGCGGTCGGAATCGTGAGGATGATCTGTACAATGACACCGATCCAGCCAAGACGCGGCACGGCGCCCTGAAACAGCGCCGTTACGCCGGTGACGGTTGGCATGTGGCCGCTGCTGACGCTCTGTACCAGCGCGGCAAGCTCAGGCCCGACCGCGGATGTAAGGGCAATCAGGCTGACGATGACAATGATGACGATCAGCAGGATGCTGTAGCCCCAGAACGGTCCGCGGTTGAGCCGGCCGTCGAAGCTGAAATAGGCTCTGAACAATTCGTCCTCCCCCATGGGCGGTTCGCTCCGCCTGGCCAGCTAAGCTATGGGAATCCCCTCGCGCCCGCCAGAGCCGGCCTCAGTCTCGCAACAGCTCGTTGATGCTCGTCTTCGAACGAGTCTGTTCGTCGACGCGTTTCACGATCACCGCGCAATAAAGGCTCGGGCCGGGCTGGCCGTTGGGGAAAGCCTTGCCGGGGAGGCTGCCGGAAACGACGACCGAATAGGGTGGGACGCGGCCCATATGCACCTCGCCGGTAGCCCGATCGACAATCTTGGTCGAGGCACCGATGAACACGCCCATCGACAACACTGAGCCCTCGCCGACCACGACACCTTCAACCACTTCGGAGCGTGCGCCGATGAAGCAATTGTCTTCAATGATCGTCGGACCGGCCTGCATCGGCTCGAGCACCCCGCCGATCCCGACGCCGCCGCTCAGATGGACATTCTTGCCGATCTGCGCACAGGACCCGACGGTGGCCCAGCCATCGACCATGGAGTTCTCGTCGACGAACGCGCCGATATTGACGAAGCTGGGCATCAGCACGACGCCCTTGCCGATGTGAGCGCCGCGGCGGACGATCGAGCCGGGTACGGCGCGGAAGCCCGCGTCGCGGAACCTCTGGTCGCTCCAGCCCTCAAATTTCGAAGGCACCTTGTCGAACCAATTGGCGCCCCCTGGACCTGCGATCACGGCGTTGTCGTTGAGGCGGAAGCTCAACAGCACCGCCTTCTTCAGCCATTGATTGACGCTCCACTCGCCCGCCGCCTTGCGTTCAGCGACCCTAGCCCTGCCGGTGTCGAGCAGCCCCAGCGCCGCATCGACCGCCTCGCGCACGGCACCCTTCGTCTGGTGGCTGACGGCGGCCCGGTCATCCCAGGCGGCGTTGATGGTCTGTTCGAGCCCGGCGTCGGCCATTTGCGGTCCCTCAATCGGTTCCGCGTCATGGCAAGGCATGGCCAACGAGTCAACGCGGCGAGTGCCTGCACCGCTCCTTAACCGCAGCCCGCTAGGCTTGGCCGAACATCGGAGACCCGGACATGCCCCGTCGCCGGCAGCAGCACACGCCGCTGCGCACCTCCCAGCAGGATATTGCCGCCGTCAAACGCGGCCCGTCGACGCCGCAAACGGCATCGGCCGCCTATCGGCTCGCCTATACCGATGAAGAATTCATCACCGCTGATGAGACCCGTGGCATCCGCTTCCAGCTCGAATACCTGAAAGCCGAGACGAGGCTGCGCGAGCGCGGCATCAATTCGACCGTGGTGCTGTTTGGCGGCGCCCGCATCCCCGAGCCTGGCAAATCCGCCTGGGCCGCGCGCAACGCGGTGCAGAAGAAAAACCTCGAGGCGGCGTCAAAGTACTACGACGAGGCGCGGCGCTTTGCGCAGTTCGCCTCGCTGACCAGCAAGGCACTCGGCTACAAGGATTATGTGGTCGTGACCGGCGGCGGACCCGGCGTGATGGAAGCGGGCAATCGCGGCGCATCCGATATCGGCGCCCCTTCGGTGGGGCTCAATATCGTTTTGCCGCACGAGCAGGCGCCCAATCCCTACATCACCCCCGAGCTTTGCTTCAATTTCCACTATTTCGCTACTCGCAAGATCCATTTCCTCCTCCGGGCGCGGGTGGTGGCTATTTTCCCCGGCGGCTTCGGCACGCTGGACGAGTTCTTCGAGACGCTGACGCTGATCCAAACCGGCCGCATGGAACGCATTCCACTATTGCTGTTTGGAATGGAGTTCTGGAATAAGGTAATCGATTTCAACGCGCTCGCCGAGGCTGGGACCATCGGACCGGACGACCCTGATCTGTTCACCGTCGTCGATAGCGCCGAGGAAGGCTGGGCTGTGGTGCGCCAGCACTACAATTTGCCTGAGGTGACAACGCAGTAGCCGCCTGCCGCGAGGCTAGATCAACCGCGCCAGAAATCCTGCCAGATCATCGGTCAGATGATGGACATGCGGGCCGCCAGTACGCTCAAGTTCCCAGCTCTCGACCTGTTCATGCGCAAAGCTCGCGGGAGCGACGACCTGAACAGTGACCATACCGCTATCGTGTGGGACCAGCAGGTTCTTTTCGAGATCGTCGAACATCGCGGCGCGCCGGGCCTCGATGCCATGCGCGGCAAAGAAGGACTCGTAAGCCTCGGGTAGTGGTTTTGGGCGGTACTTCATCGAGCGGATATCGAAGATGTCGGTGAACAGGCCAGCCGCGCCAACGCGGTTCAGCACCTGTTCGGCGTGGCCGACGTCGCCATTGGTGAGGATAAATTTTCGGCCGGGTAGCGCCGTGAGGGCTGCCGCCAGGCCTGGATGCGCCGGCACGCCCGAATAGTCGATAGCGTGAACGGTTCTGAGGAAATGATCGGGATCAACCCCATGATGCAGCATCAATCCGTGCAGCGTCGTGCCGTGATCGCGGTAATAGGCCTTCTGCAGCGCCCGCGCCTCGGCATATGGCAGGCCCGTAATGTCCACCATATAGGTGGAGATCAACAGGTCGATCTGCGCGAACAGATTGCATTCGCGCGGGTAGAGCGTGTTGTCGAGATCAAAGACCCAATCGGTGACATGCGCAAAGGCAGGTCGGGTCGGCAGCGGGCTGTCCATGGCGCGCTTATGCCAGAGGCCGCGCCGACTTCACCAGCGAGTTTTTGCTGGCTCAGCCGTGCCCATAGCCCCCGATGATCGGCAGGATCTCACCGGTGATGTAGCTCGACATCTGGGGGCTCGCAAGAAACACATAAGCCGACGCGATTTCCTCCGGCTGAGCCGGGCGCTTCATCGGCACCTTGCTGCCGAATTTGCTGACGTCCTTGGCCTCCTTGTCGGTCGGATTGAGTGGCGTCCAGACCGGCCCGGGGGCAACGCAATTAACCCGGATACCCTTGTCGATCAGGGAGCCGGCAAGCGAGCGGGTGAAAGCGTGGATGCCGCCCTTGGTGATTGAATAGTCGAGCAATGCAGCCGAGCCCTCGATGCCGGTCACCGAGCCGGTATTAATGATGGCCGAGCCGGGCGGCATGAGCGGTACCGCGGCCCTGGCCATGTAGAAATAGCCATAGAGATTGGTCTTCAGCGTTTCGTCGAAATGCTCGTCGCTGAGGTCTGTAATGTCCTTGCTATGCACCTGAAACGCAGCATTGTTGACGAGGATGTCGAGCTTGCCCAGTTGCTTGATTGTGTGCTCCACCGCATCGCGGCAGAAGGCGCTGTCACCGACATCGCCTTTGATCACGATGCATTTCCGACCCTCGGCTTCGACAGCCACCTTTGTGTCCGCCGCGTCCTTATCCTCAGCCAGATGCGCGATCGCAACATCGGCGCCCTCGCGAGCGAACAGCACCGCCACCGCGCCGCCCGTGATCAGCGCCACCTTGCCCTCGAGCTTGCCGCTGCCGCGATAGAAGGGGGCGTCGTAGAGCGGCGCCGGATCCAGTGTGAACTCAGCCCCCGGCTTTGGCTGGTGCTGCTTTGGAAACGGCGGCTCGGGATAGACTCTCGCGCCGGCTTGCATCGCGCCGTCGGGCTTGCTCTTGGCTTTGCTATCGGCTTTCGCGACTTCCCTCTGGACATCCCGCTGGCGCTCGACGGCGGCGGAGCTGCTCATTTTTCGTCCTCGTCTTTTTCGCGCTCTCTGGAATTGTCCAATTCGGCCCGGCTCTTCTGATTGAAACCGCCGCTGACATTTTCTTCCGGCGCATCGCTCTTCTTCTTGAGCGGCCGCTCGTTGGTGATCTTCCGGGCGATCTCGTGCGCCTTTTCTTTTTGCGGCGGCAATTGGCTGGTGGGCATGGCTGGGTCCTCCAGATGGACTCCGAAGGTAAACTGCCATTGCGGCAGTTGGTTTCGTTCGTACCCGAAACGCTTGTCTAGCCGGCGTTGCGGAAGGCCCTGACCTTACGCTGGAGTCTCTGCCACCGGCGGATTAGGCGGGTGGGCCGTTTTCGCTCCGGGTCGTTGATGTGCCGGCCACGGCCCGTGTGGTAGCAAACGCCCGGGACAAGCACCTCGGAACTTAGCCCAAGGTTCTGAACCGCAAGATTGAGATCGAATTCGCGGTCATATTTGGCGAAGGGTCCCACCCTTTCCCACAATTGGCGGCGGAATACCGATGGATTGAATCCAAAGCTTGCCCAATGCCCCAGGGCGGTCCAATCGACATGGGCTCCGGGAGCGCCATCCCAGTTCCAGTGGCAGCCGCTCTGCCGCAGGGTAACCTGGCTTGCGCCGGGCCTGGCTTCAAGCAGCGCCATGGCGTCCGCCACGAACGGCACCGGGTCGAAATGCCAATCGTCCTCGCAATGAAAGATAAAGGGGGTCTCGACCCGTGCGTAGATTTCGTCGATCGTACGATGTTGGCCGATCCGTTGGGGATGGTGGAGGATGGTCGCATCCGGCACCAGCCGGCGCGCGGTGGTCGTCGTTTCGTCGTCTCCCACATCATTGGCGATGAGGATGGCGTCGAACGCCTCCCGGTTGAAGGCGAGGAGGGACTGCAGCGTGTCCGCTAGCAAATCGGGACGACCCCCAGCGGTGATGCAGAACGTTAGTCCCAAACCCATCCGCGACCGCCTCCAGATCTGATCATCAGGCCGGCATAATGTTTTCACAACTAGGAGCCGGCGCCGTCCGCCGATTGCAAGTCATCAATCAAATGATTGATTGAATGGAGCAAGGTGTATATAGGGGCCTGCCATGAGCGACGCCTATGCTCCAAACCGCCGGGAATCCACCGATGCGCGCCGTACCGCTATCGCCGCGGCGGCGCGGGCGCTAATTGTTGAAAAGGGCGTGGAGGGGCTGCGAACCCGAGATATCGCCGAGCGAGTCGGCATCAATGTTGCGACGCTGCACTACCACGTGCCCAGCAAGGAGGCGCTGATCGAGCTGGTCGCCGATTCACTGCGCCAGGACTTCATGAATCAGCATGTGACCAGACCTCGCGCGCATCTGAGCGCACGCCGGCGCATGGACCTCGAATTCGTAGATTTTGGCGAGATGGCTGAGGAACGCCCCGAAGTCATGCAAGTGTTCTCCGAACTGATGGAGCGCGCCCGGCGCGACGAGCGCATCGCCGAAATCATGCGGCCGCTGATTGGAAAATGGCGACAGATCGTAAAAAATCTCCTGACTGAGGGCATAGGCGAGGGCGACTATCGCGCCGATATCGACGCCGAGCCTTGTGCGACGATGATTATTGGCGCGCTCATCGGCTTTTGCCGTAATCGCCATCACGATCCAGACGCCTATGAACGCCTCGTCGCCGAGCTGCGGCGGGCTATCCGAAATCCGTCACTTTCTATCGAGGACTAAAACATGGTTTCACAATTTCATTCTCCTGCCAGCAAGGCCGACGCCGATCCTCGCCGTTGGGTAGCGCTTGTCGTCCTGCTGCTCGCAAGCTTCATGAATCTGATGGATGTGACCATCGTCAATGTCGCATTGCCCAGCCTCCAAAGCCGCTTGGGCGCCGAGGATAGCCACATCCAATGGGTGATCGTCGCCTACGTGCTGGCTTTTGCGCTTGGCCTGCTGCCCTTCGGCCGCCTTGGCGATATCGTCGGGCGCACACAGATGTTCTTGGTCGGTGTAGCGGCATTCTCGGTGGCCTCTGCGGCCTGCGGGCTGGCACCGAATATTGAATGGCTGATTGCGGCGCGGGCGTTGCAGGGTCTGGCGGCGGCGGCGATGACTCCACAGGTTCTGGCGATTACGCAGGTAACGTTTCCGCCGGAAGAAAAGGGTCAGGCCTTTTCGCTGTTCGGCTTGAGTGCCAGCCTTGCCGCCGTGGCGGGCCCGCTCCTCGGTGGTCTGCTAATAGGTGCCAATTTCTGGGGCCTCGACTGGCGGCCGATCTTTCTGGTCAACGTGCCGGTTGGTATTCTCGCGGTCGTCGCCGGATGGTTCTTGATTCCCCGCCCTCCCGGGCATCCGGATTTGCGGAACGACTTTGTCGGAATTGGCCTGTTTGGGCTCGCCAGCGTCGCGCTCGTCTATCCGCTGATCGAGGGCCGCGCCTTTGGCTGGCCGTTCTGGGCCTTTGCGCTAATGGCGGCCGCGGCGGTGGTGGCGGGACTATTCGTGCTGTGGGAGCGTCGCATGGCTGCGTCGGGGCAACCGCAACTGCTCAACTTCAGCCTGATCGCCAACCCCAATTTTCTGCTCGGTATCCTAATCACGACCATCTTTGCTTCAGGCATTCCGGCAATGTTCATGGTGATCTCGCTCCTGCTGCAAACCGGCTTCGGCTTCACGCCGCTGGAATCTGGGCTGACCAATACGCCCTTCGCGGTGGGGGTAGTGGTCGTCTCCATGATTTCGGGACGCTTCGGTCAGCACTATCTTCGGGCCCGATTGGCGCTTGGTGCGATACTGCTCGCCGGCGGCATCGCCTGGCTCGATTTTGTCATCCGCGGGCTCGGTGACACGCTCGACCACTGGAGCTTCCTGCCACCGCTTTTCATCGCCGGCATGGGGCTGGGTTTCGGCTTCTCGGCTTTGTTCCAGAGTATCCTCGCGGGCGTTCCGCCGCGTGATGCAGGTGCGGGCTCGGGCGCCCTGCAGGCTTTCCAGCAAATTGGCGGCGCGATTGGCGTCGCGCTGGTCGGCGAGATCTTTTTCACCAGCCTCGCAGCGGGCCTTGGGAGCGGCGCAAACCCGCACGCGGTTTTCGCAAGCTCGGCGAGTCTGTCGATCCTCTATGTGATCATATCGTTCGGTTCGGTTGCCGCGCTGGTGTGGCTGCTGAAGCCCCTGAAACTGAACCGCGATGCGGGAACAACCGCAACGGCGCCGCCGGTATCGGCGGAAGCGTGAAAAGAGGTTTGCGCAACTCGTGATTTCAGCCGCAGCGGTCGAGCACCTTCTGGATCGCGGCGGACGATCCTTTGGCGCCAAAATCGTTACTGTCGAAGCTCTCGAGTTCGGTCTGTTTGCGGACATAGGCGACCCGGATAGTGTTCACCGCACGCTGCGCGATACGAGCCCATCGTGCTGCGACGGGGCCGCGGACGATCATCGATGTGCCGTCGCTATGGATGAGCGGCAAGCCCTGGGCAAAACTCGCCCCCGTAGTCGAGGAGGCTCCCGATTGCCCGGCCGGGTCCGGCGTGATCGCCAAATTCATCGATGCCGCCTGGGCGACCTCGCGGTGCGGCACGCGCACCCAGAACCCCAAGGTGAAATCGCCGCCGCGGCAGGCGAACTGCAGCTGCGCCGCGCCATTGTCGAAATAGGCGATCGGCACCCCCAGATCCTCATACAGCCATTCGCCCGCGCTGGCCGGTGTTGCAAGGAGCAGCAGCAATGTGGCGAGTGAGATGCGCATGCAAATCCCTTGGTCAGGCGGCTCAGAGCAACGCCGGAATAACCGCATGGCGGTCCTGCGGATAGTCGGGAAAGCTGCGGCGATACCAGGCATGATGAGAAACGGCGCGCGGGATGAGATTGGCAGCCGTCCACACCGCAAAGCTCAGCGCCGGCAGGTTCCAGCACATCAGCGCAAAGCCGGACCATTGGACGACTTCGCCGAAATGATTTGGGCAGGAGACCCATTCGAACAAGCCGCCGCGGGGAATGCTGTAGCCCTGTCGCCCTCCATCGCGCAAATGGATCAGCCGGTTGTCGGACCACAGATTGATGGCGGCGCCCACGGCGAAGACCAAAAGCCCGGCGATAAAACGCGGATCCATAAGCCAGCTGGTGGGATAGATCTCGCCGAGCCAGCCGAGAGCAAGCCCGTTCAACCCCGCATTGACGATGTTGAAGACAGCGGCACTGCCGACGATCGCCAGCGGCATGCTCTTGTCCTTGGTATGTGTGCGCCAGGGAAAGATCAGGCTGCGGTTGAAATAGTGTGCCGTCCACAGCGCAAAGAACACCCACATCGGTGCCGTCTTCTCATTGGGGCCGAACAGGAACAGCGCCGCAAAGACGATGAGCGATACGCTTTCCATCAGGCACCAGCCGAGTTGATTGGGGACCGATGGCCCCCATTTGCTGTGCGCGTGCCGGCCATAGGGCGCGGTGACGAAAAACTGCACCGGCAGCAACGCCAGGGCCAGCAGCGTCCAGCCAATCGCGGTGATGTTGAGGGCGGTCATCGCGAAAGTCCCCGTGTGACTACGATCGGTAAGTGACGTCGTTGGCGAGCTTACATTCTCTGCTGCACCATGTCGCAACCGCATTTCCGACGTGACAACGTCAGAGCCAGACATTTTGATGCGATCAATACGATGCGGAAGGCGACGGCGTTACCTGGCGGGCCTCTCTTTTCAGGGTCGCGGGCAACCGGCCTAAGGAGGGAGGATCAGCACGATCTGCCGCGTCGCCGGCTGGCAGATGACGATGCGGCCATCGGCGAGGAGGAAGAACTGGTAGCCCGCGAGCGCTGGAACCACCTTGGCCACCGCGCCGGGAAGCGGCTGCAGCACTATGTCGGCAAACAATTTCATGCCGACCCTGAGCGCGACATCAACCGACTGAACGATCGAGGGATGCTGCTCAAGGATCAGGCGCTGTATTTCGGCCGCCTCTGCCGCGCCGATCGCGAACGCAGTAGCGCCGCTCGCATCTGGCCGCAGCTCGGGGTCGCTAACCTGGTCCGCGCTCGCTGCGGGGGAGGGCGAGGCGCTATTGTCCTGCGAGAGGCCGGAATTGATGCTGGCTGCGACCAGCAGCGAAGCAATCGAGGTTCGGGCGAGGTTTGACATCGGTGGCCGATCCTTCCTAGCGGGGCCCACGGCAAGTCGCACTAGCGCCCAGGAGCGCAACGCCTTTATTGCCCGTCATAGTTGCTGGGGACTTTGGTCGCCATAGATTGCCGGAACATCGCGTACACGGCCGGAGTTGTGCCAGTGGAGTGCCCGGCTATAGACTCCGGGGTGTGCTGAGCGATTGCGGGTTGTCGAAGGCTGACCGGGCCTGCCGCTTGCTGCAATGGTGACGATCAGGAATTGCGGATGGCCGTTTTCATGCACGAAAGTGAAGTGCCGCCCTTGGCGCGCGGGCGGCAGAGGGTCCCGAGCGGCCGGATGCTAGCGACGGCGGCGATGCTCGTACTCGGGCTTTCGTTTGGCGCGCCGGCCGCGTCTGCAGAGACGGTTCCCGCTGGTCTCTCGATCGTCAACGTCGAGGGCACGGCCCTACAGCTGGTGAATGCGGCGTGGGTCGAAATCGCACCCGGCGATCCGCTGCAGAGCCTCGAGGGGGTGCGCACGCTGGGCAAGGCCAGGCTGACCATTGCCTGGCGGGACGCGGTGCTCGAAATCGGTCCCGAAACGACGATTGCGCTGGCAGTGCAGAGGCCTTTTGGGCGAACCAGCCTGCTCGTCACGCAATATGCCGGGCTGGTCGAAATCAGTGTACCGGACAGCGGGGCGACCAGCATTGTCGTGCGGACCCCGAGCTTCGATATATCGAGCGGCGGCGGCCGCTTCTCGGTGAGCGTCTCGCCCGGTCACACCGAAGCGAAAATGATCGCGGGCTCCGCTGTCACGCTCGACCATGCGTCAGGCAAGTCGTTGAAAATGGAGGCGGGCACCATCGGCCAGCGGGGCACATCGCCGGGCAACAAAGGCAACGGCCCCGGCGACAACAATGGCAATGGCGGTCAGAACAACAATGGTGGCAACGGCGGCAATGGCGGTGAGAACAACAATGGCGGCAACGGCGGTCAGAACAACAATGGTGGCAATGGCGGGCAGAACAACGGGCACGGGAACGGGGGTCAATGATGGATGAGATGTCTCGATCCGGCCGGTCTGCGGGTAAGCGGATCAAGATCATGTTGATCGACGATCACCCGACGCTGCTGCTGGGGCTCTCGGCCATTCTCAAGGAGACTGGGGAGTACGAAATCGCCGGAACCGGTGGCGATGCCGCCGAGGCCGTGGCGCTCGCCGCCAAAACGCAGCCGGATATCGTGCTGCTCGATCTTAGCATGCCGGGCGATGCGTTCCTGGCGATCGAGACGATCCTCGGCCAATCGCCTGCCATCAAGATTGTGGTTTTCACCGCTTATGCCGAAGTCGGCCTGGCGCGGCGGGCGATGCAAGTTGGCGCCAGCGGCTTCCTGCTCAAGGGCAGTCCAATCGCCGAGCTGCATCGCGCCATAGCCGCAGCGCTGTCGGGACAGACTTATATTTCAGCCGATGTTTCGGCGGCTCTCGCAACGCCCGGGCCTTCGAGCCCCCGCACAACACCACTCAGCGCGCGGGAAATGCAGGTGCTCGATTGCCTGCTCAAGGCCATGTCCAACAAGGAGATCGCCCAGGCCCTGCGACTGACCGAAAAGACCGTCAAGCACTACATGACCAATCTGATGGGCAAGCTCAAAGCGCGGAATCGGCTCGATGCGGTGCTGGCGGCGCGGCGGCTGGGTCTTGCACCGCAGCCGATTGCAGCGCCTGGCTTGGCCCCGTCGCCGCAAGAGTAAGCGGAATCCGGACGCGAACCCTTGCCTTGGCGTTGAGGCCCACTCTTATCGATCCACCCAGCGCCTCCACCCGCAATCGCATGCCGACCAATCCCAGCCGTTCGCGCGGGCTCGAGGCGAGGGGCGGGGCGACGGGCGAAATGGCACTGATGCTCAAATCGACCCGATCGTCCGCTTCGAAGGCGATCACTGTGGGGTGCAATCCGCCATGCTGGAAATTGTTGTTGAGGCTTTCCTGCACCACCCGGTAGGCGCAGATCTTGACCGCCATCGGGGCGTGATGATCGAGGCCGCGGATGCGGAGGCGCGCCCGGGTGCCCGTCATCCGCTCATGGCGCGATGCGGCAAGCCCAATGGCACTGGCGATGCTGAGTTCCGCCAATTCGGGCAGTACGAGGCCACTCGAGATGTTGCGGAGCTCCTCCATCGCCGACTTGGCGAGCGCCGCCGCGGCGTCGGCATCCAAGGTGGGTGGCCCACTACCCGACAGGCGCAGAACGAGCAGGGTCAGCAGCTGCACCGGTCCGTCGTGGATGTCCGAACCGACCCGCGCCAAAAGGCTCTCATTGGCCTTGCTCGCTTCGAGCCGGAGCAGCTCGGAGGCCTCGCGCAGCACCCGGTTCTCATCGGCCAGAAGCCGCGAGGTCTTGAGGTTAGCGGCGAGGCGGGCGCGCTGCAGGGAGATGGTGCGGCCGGCGCGGTCCACCATGAGATAGAGGGCCACGACGACGATGCCGCCGATGGCCACGACCAGCGCCCAGATCTCGCGCTGCGATTGCGCCACCACATCGGTCAGGCTGCGGGCGCTCAGATACAGCACCGCGACGAGGAACGGCCGCCCCTCGAGCGTTGACACCGGTGCGAGGATGCGCAGCACCGTCAGTCCAATGCCGGAATAGGGGCCGACCGGCTCGGGCTCCACCGTTACGAGGGAGGCGACGAGCTCGCCTTGCCGAGCCCGCGCGATCAAATCGAGACCGATATTGTCTTTGAGGCCGGCATCGGCGACGTAGATCTCAGTCCCATCAGGCCGAAGAAGAGCGAACTGGATGAGGCGCGTCGCATCGCTCCGACTCGAAAAGGCGAAGGTCGCGTCGAGTTCGGCACGCTCGGCGTCGCTCAGCTCGCGATCGACCGCCAGCCCTTGAACCGACGGATAGATCACCGATTGTAGGCTGGAATTGGCAGTCTCGGCGACGCCGTAAAGGATGTTGGACTTAACGATGGTACCGGCCCAAAGTCCGAGCAGTCCGGTCGACAGCGCGACGGTGAGAAGCGCCGCGATCAGGAAGCGTTGCGACAGCCCGAGGCGCCGGGTAGCGCGATGCCAGGCCAGGGCTACGCTTCGCCGCCAGCGCCGTTTCCCTCGATTTGGCAAGCGCGAGGACGAGTTCGTCATGCCCAAATCTATCGCCTAATCGTTCGATCGACAAAGACAGAAGCCGGTGCGATCAGCACACCGGCTTCCATACTTATCGTTCTGCGACCGGCTTAGTTCAGATCGTCGAGATACTCGCAGGTGTCGCGGGTCTGCTGGTTGGTGCCATAGTCGAAGATCGCCCGCCGATCATTGGGCCGATCGATGGCTTCGGCCTGAGCCCGGGTCATCACCTGAGCCCGCTGCACGTCGGCATCGGCGCCGGCTGCCACCTGGCTGCGATCGTAGAAGGTCACGAGGCAGACCAGATCGCGCGGCTGACCACGCGGGCCACCGCCATAAGAGAAGCCATTGCCGCGGCCGAACGAGAAGCTGAGCCGAATGCTGCTTTGGCTGTTGATCTGGACGTCATCGTCGTCGTCATCATTGATGTAGCGCGACGAGACCCAGCCGTCGGGCCCGCTATGGGCGATGAGGCACCAGCCGCTGGAGCGGCATTCATAGACGGTGAGCGGTTCGCCCGCGTAAAGGACATCGACGACGGTATAAGCCGTGCCTGGTCCCGACCGGACATTCACGGAAGCGGTCGCCTCCGCTGCCATGGCGCCGGCGGTGGTCGCCAGCATGGCGGTGGCGGCTAGTGCGCCAGCAAGTTTGAGATTTCGCATGTCTGCATCCTCTGGGTTTTGTGTCACCCCTTGCCATGACAATTCGCGCCGCCGCCGACAGTTGCTGGCGACTTTGGTCTGAAGGCGGTGCTTGCTAGCCCCCGGGACCCACCCAGCGGCCCAACGAGGAAAGGGCGGGAGTCGCCTCCCGCCCTTTCTGGTTCATCAAGCGGATGCTTCACACGGTGCGGCCACGGCCACTAATGGCGCGGACGATCGCGATCAGCAGACAGGCGCCGACCACCGCGATCAAAAGCTGCGCCAGCACACCGCCCGCCGTCGCCCCGAAGATGAGGGTGGCGAGGAAATTGCCGACGATCGCGCCGGCGATGCCGAGCACGATGTTCATGAGCAAGCCCATGTTGGAGCGCATGACGCGCTCCGCGATCCAACCGGCGAGGGCTCCAATGACGATCGCCAGGATCCAACCGACGCCTACCATGCTTCTTCTCCTTATTAGGTTCAGGCTGGTGGCTAAACGCGCCGGGCGCATTTGGGATGCCAAGTTCGGCGCTCCGGGGGTAGAGACCCGCCCTAATGGGGACTTTGGTCCCTAGCAACTCCGCGCACGTTCGAGAAGTCCCCTCTAGTCCACGCGGACGGAGATCGACGATGGCAATCCTTCATGTGCTGGCCTTTGCCAAATGGCCGCTCACTGTGGCGGCAAGCGTCGTGGTTCTGGGCGTGAGCTCGGAAGGAACGCTGTCGTTGTTCTCCGACCATGCGGCCTCCATCGCCCGCATCACCAAAGAGAACAGCGTTCCGGCGGTGGTCCGCAGCGTGCCGCAGGTCAAGGCGATTGTGCAGGTCGCGACCGTTAAGGTCGCTGAAATACCGCCATCCGTTGCTTCAGCCGCGGTTCGAGCGGAGGCGCCGATGATGATGGCTACGCTATCGCTGGCCGTCCGCTCCCAACCCAAAAAGGCCAGCGAGCTTGTTGCGACCCTTGAGCAGGGCGAATTAGTGCGTGTGAAATCGAAGAAGGGCAGCTGGCTTTTAGTCACGACAGGAGAAGGAAAGTCCGGATGGGCCTTCGGGCGATACCTCATTTCCCCCCGCTGACAGGTATCGCCCGTGACCCACCGGCTTGGCCCGCCTTCCACCCCAGCATTCGTCATGAAGACCTGCTTGCTCATCGTAATAGCCAGGCTCGAGCACTGGTGGATCGATTGCGAGGGCAAGGCTTCTGGTCCATTCACGAGTCTCGAAAACGCAATAGATGAGGCCATTTCCCTGGCAATGGACTTCCAGCATTCCGACCGCCAGCTAATGGTTTTCGCCCCCGATGCGGCGGGACATCAAATCGAGATGTGGCCCAGATTCCGCCAAGGAGCCGCGGGCCAAAGCCGCGGGCGTGCGTCGTGACCGATAGCAGCGTCAAGGATTTGCTCGATGGCGTGCCGCCGATCAACAGGGGCGACGCGATCGAAGTGATCGACGTGGTGCGCATGGAAGCAAAGCTTGCGGGCACCTCGACGGCCGAGCTCAATCTGGTGACGCAATATGTGCTGGCCAAGTGGATTCAATCCGAGAAGAAGCGCGACAGCCTCGCCGCCCCCGAGACGCTCTTGGAGCTGGCCTTGCAGGTGGCCGACAGGTCGATCACCGCGCTGCGGGAACTGGCCGCCGAGCACAAAGCCAAGCGGGTGATCGCCCGGCTTGAACTGGTAGGCATGCTCGACGACGACCGGCCGAAGCGAAGCGACTGAACAGCGCCACCGGTGCCCAAAAACGCGGAACCGTGGGGTGGTGAAACCGTTCTAACCGAGACGGCATCAATCTTGAAAGGAACTTCAAATGGCCGATCGTGAAACTATTATCGAAACGGGCGGCGACAGCGGCGGCGCGATAGTAGGCGGCATCGTTGTGATCGCCCTCATCGTTCTCGGCTTCCTGTTGTTCACCGGCACCATCCGCTTTAACGGTGCCCCGGCCAATCCGATGACCATTGAGGTCCCTGCTCCCGCGCCGAACGTGACGGTGACCACGCCGGCGAGCTAAAGGCTCGCTCAGCGGTCCGAAGAGAGCGGCGCTGCGGCGCCGTTTTCTTTTTGGAGCACCATCCCAACGGGCGCGTTTGCGACTCCGAGGCCGTCCGGCGGAACGAACCGCGTCTGGGCACCTTATGGTGGCATGATGCGACAATTACTGCAGCGCGTCGTCGCGCTGATACTGGCGAGCCTACTGCCCAGCGGCTTGGCCGCAGCAGAGGAGTGGCGCACCTACACCGACCCTCAGCAGCGTTTCGCGGTCGACTTGCCGGTCACCTCGTTCGAAATGACCGATGACGCGGGCAGCGATGGCCACCTAACCCTGTCGGAAATCGGTGGCACCGCAATCATCGACATCTTCTTCGGCAACAACCTCAAGCGGCTTTCGCCCGCCGCTTTTGCCGACCGGCTGTCGCATGCGGGTTTGGTCAAGGACATCACCTACCAGACAGGCGGCCGCACCTGGTTTGTGCTGTCGGGCCACTATCGACAGACGGGCGATGAGCCACCGCTGATCTATTACGCGAAGTATCTGTTCACCGCCGATCTCGAACAGTTGGGCGGGTTCGAGATCAGCTATTCGGTGGACGACAAACACCGGCTCGGTCCCATCGTCGAGCGGATCGAGGCTTCCTTTCGACTCCTTTAGCACCGAGCCCTCGATAATAATGGGCTCGGTTGGAAGCGTTCGACCAGGGCGACGGACTTTCCAACCCCGACATCCGCGCCCCCCGCGCTGACCCCCGGCGGGATCGGCGCGCTTGCGAAAGTCTCAATAATTGGGGTATTTGGTTGCAGTTCGGATGGGTCGCTGCGACCTTGTCGCCAATTTGACCCGAAAGACCATTCTTCAGGACATGGACCGCTGGCTTTGAAGATCCTCGTAGCGATCAAACGGGTCGTCGACTTCAACGTCAGGATTCGAACCCGGCCGGACGGTTCGGGTGTGGAACTCGCCAACGTCAAGATGAGCATGAATCCTTTCGACGAGGTGGCCGTCGAGGAAGCGGTGCGCTTGCGTGAGTCCGGCGCAGCGACTGAACTTGTCGTCCTCTCGATCGGGCCTGCAGCGACACAGGATATTCTTCGCGCCGCCCTGGCCATGGGTGCCGACAGGGCGATCCACGTGAGAACAGATCAGCGCATGGAACCGCTCGGCATCGCCAAAATCATCAAAGGCATCGCCGAGACGGAAAGGCCCGATCTCATTCTTCTCGGCAAGCAGGCGATCGATGATGACTGCAATCAGACTGGGCAAATGCTCGCAGCGCTGATGGACCGTCCACAGGCGACTTTCGCCTCAGCGATCAAGTGCGATGCAGGCACGGCCACCGTTACCAGGGAAGTCGATGGCGGTCTCGAGACCATCAGAATTTCCCTCCCTGCCATTATCACCACCGACCTCCGCCTGAACCAGCCTCGATATGCCTCGCTTCCCAACATCATCAAGGCGAGGAAGAAGCCACTCGAAGAAGTCGACGCAGGGTCGCTTGGGCTCGATCTGGCACCCCGTCTCAGCGTCATCAACGTCACGGAACCGGCCAAGCGCAGTGCTGGACGCCGCGTCGGAAGCGTCGATGAATTGATCGACCTGCTTCGGGCCGAAACCAAGCTGATCTAGGGAACGTCATGGCAACGCTGATACTGGCCGACTACGTTTCCGGATCGCTCGCCCAGAGCACGGCGCGGACCGTTTCGGCCGCGGCCGAAATTGGCAGCGAGATCGATATTCTAGTTGCCGGAAGCGCTTGCGAGGCGATCGCGCGTGAGGCAGCGCGGATCACCGGAGTACGAAAGATCCTTCTGGCGGACGATGCCGCCCTTGACCATCAACTCGCCGAACCCGTGTCCGAGCTGCTCGCCGGGCTTGCGGCCGACTATGATGTGCTAATGGCTTCGACCAGTTCGGTTGCCAAGAATATCATGCCGCGCGTTGCAGCCCTGCTCGACGTCATGCAGATTTCGGAGATCATTGCGGTTGTCAGTGCCGATACCTTCAAACGTCCAATATACGCCGGCAACGCCATTGAGACTGTTCGGTCCTCTGATGCAAAGAAGATCATCACGGTGCGTACAACGGCCTTTGAACCAGCCGGACAGGACAATGCCGCTCCCATCGAGCCTGTAGCAGCGCCTCGCCCCGCCACCGCGTCCGTCTTCCTCGACATGCAGACCAGCAAGGCCGACCGTCCGTCTTTGACTTCAGCGCGCGTGGTTGTGTCGGGCGGCCGGGCGCTGGGTTCCAAAGAGGAGTTTGACCGGCTGATCGGCCCCTTTGCCGATAAGCTCGGTGCCGCCATCGGGGCCTCGCGAGCGGCGGTCGATGCCGGCTTTGCACCCAACGACTACCAGGTCGGGCAGACCGGCAAAATTGTCGCGCCCGAACTCTACATCGCGTGCGGCATCTCCGGCGCAATCCAGCATGTAGCCGGTATGAAAGACAGCCACGTGATCGTCGCCATCAACAGCGATCCTGACGCCCCCATCTTCCAAATTGCCGACTATGGGCTGGTGGCGGATCTGTTTGTGGCTCTGCCCGAACTGACCACGAAGATTTGACCATCTCCCCAAGCATTAATTCGACTGAAGGCCCGCGTGATCGGCACTCTCATGGGGCGTCCCGTACTCGCTCCATCCGATACCAATAACGCCGCGAAGGTCGATTGAGTGCGAGAGGATCGCGTGACCGGTCGCGTATTGGCAGTCGAGATCCTATGAGGTCATTCAAGTACAGCACCCGGGCGCGTGGACCGGCGGGGTGGCGGAAGGAGTTGCCCGTGGTAGGACGCGGCGCAGTTGCACGAGCCTCGACAGCGATAGGGTGGACTATTCGTGTCTTGTGTCATTGGTTCGCCCCTGATCTCTCTGCTGTCTAGCGGCGCGGTGAGGGGAGTGTGAAACGCACCTCATGGTGCCCCGGCCCAACGCTCTCGCCTTGGTCAGGTCGCCCATCGACAGTGGCATCGCAGTGCCCCGCCGGTAGCCGCAGGATGCCACGACTGTTGCTGGGAACCTCGATATCATATCGCACCGCGTCTCC
>JBDSEK010000079.1:0-10197 GCA_039920085.1 Devosia sp.
GGCCAGGAAGAACATGGCGAAGCTCATGCCCGAGTACTCGATCATGTGGCCGGCGACGATCTCCGATTCGCCCTCGACCACGTCGAACGGGTGGCGGTTGGTTTCGGCCAGGCCCGAAACGAAATAGACCAGGAAGATCGGCAACAGCGGCAGCCAGTTCCACGAGAGGAAGTTGAGGCCTATGGCCGCGAACTGCCCCTTGCCCTGGCCCATCACGATGTCCGTCATGTTGAGGCTGCCGGCCACCATGAGCACGACCACCAGGCAAAAGCCCATGGCGATCTCGTAACTCACCATCTGCGCCGAGGCGCGCAATGCGCCGAGGAAGGCGTACTTCGAATTGGACGCCCAGCCCCCCATGATGATGCCGTAGACGCCAAGCGAACTGATGGCGAAAATATAGAGGACACCGACATTGATGTTGGCGAGCGCCCACCCAGCACTGATCGGAATCACCGCCCAGGCGCTGAGCGCCAGCACCGAGGTCACCAGGGGCGCCAGCAGGAACACGATCTTGTCCGAGCCGGCCGGGATCAGCGGTTCCTTGAGTAGGAACTTGAGTAAGTCCGCAAAGGACTGCAGGAGTCCGAACGGCCCGACCACATTCGGGCCTCGTCGCACCTGCACGGCGGCCCAGATCTTGCGGTCGGCCAGCAGGATGTAGGCTGTGAAAATCAGCAGCAGGACGAGGAACAGCAGTCCCTTATAGACAAAGCCGACCTGGCTTCCCCAACCCAGGATCGGGATGCCAAGCAGGTAATCGAGCGCTGCGACGACGAATTCCATGCCCTACTCCGCCGCCTGCCTGAAGCCGAGCTGCATCTGGGAACACTCGGCCATGATCGCCGAGGCGCGGGCAATCGGGTTGGTCAAATAGAAGTCGCCGAGCGAAGCGGTCAGCGGCGCGTTTTCGGTCTTGGTGGCGCGGCTCGCGAGTTCTCGGATCCCCTCAATCCTCGCGGGCACGATCTGGTCGATCTGCGCCAGATGCGGAAATTCCGCGTACATTTTCGCCCGCAATTCGCGCAGCGAGTTGAACGGCAGCGGCAAGCCGAGCACTGCACTCAGTGCGCGGAAAATGGCCCAGTCTTCCTTGGCGTCGCCCGGCGGGAACACGGCACGCTCGGCGACCTGCACCCTGCCCTCGGTGTTGACATAGGTGCCCGATTTTTCGGTGTAGGCGGCCGCGGGAAGGATGACGTCGGCGCGATGTGCACCGGCGTCGCCATGCGTGCCGACATAGACGACAAACGCCTTTCCGGTGGCCCCGAGATCATACTCGTCGGCGCCGAGCAGGAACAGCACATCGAGCTTACCCTCGCCCGCTGCCTTGATCTGATCGGCTGAGCAGATGCCGCCATCATGCGGCACAAAGCCGATATCGATACCGCCGACCCGCGAGGCCGCATTGTGCAGCATCGCAAAGCCGTTCCAGCCCTCGGCGATGTCGGGACCCATGGTCGCGATCTTGCTCGCCAATGCGATGACGTCGCGGCCGATCTGCTTGTTCCAGGCAGCGCCGTGCGAAACGGCCGCCTCGCCAACAATGACCAGCGGCTTCTTGGCCTTCATCATGGTTTCGCCGAAGCCCTGCCCCGCCGCGACCTTGACCAGTGCGGCGAAATCCTGCCCCAGCAGCTCATAGCCATAGGTGAGGTTTTCTTCGGCGCCGATCACCGCGATCGGTGTGCCTTTTGCCCGCCAGGCCTTACGGATGCGGGCGTTGAGCACCGCCGCTTCCTTGCGTGGATTGGCGCCGACGATGAGGATCGCGTCAGCTTCCTCGATACCCGCAATCGTCGGGTTGAAGAGATAGGACGAGCGCGGCATCGAGGGGTCGATGCCCGACATCGGCGGGCGCACATCGGTCATGCCCGACCGGAGCGCACTCATCAGCGCCTTCAGCGCATACATATCTTCGACTGCCGCGAGGTCGCCGGCGATCGCGCCGACCTTATTGCCCATGCCGGAGGCCTTGATGGCTTTGGCGATCGCCGCAAAGGCTTCGTCCCAGCTGGCGGGTTGCAGCTTGCCAGCCTTGCGCACATAGGGGCGATCGAGCCGCTGGGTCTTGAGCCCATCCCAGACATGGCGGGTTTTGTCGGAAATCCACTCCTCGTTCACCGCGTCATTGACGCGCGGCAGGATCCGCATCACCTCCCGGCCGCGGCTGTCGACCCGGATGTTGGAGCCGACGGCATCCATGACATCGATGCTCTCGGTTTTGACCAGTTCCCAGGGCCGCGCCATAAAGGCGTAGGGCTTGCTGGTGAGCGCGCCGACCGGACAGAGATCGACGACATTGCCGCTGAGTTCGCTGGTCAGTGCTTGCTCGAGATACGTCGTGATCTCGATATCCTCGCCGCGCCCCAGCGCACCCATCTCCGACACGCCGGCGACTTCAGTCGTGAAGCGAACGCACCGCGTGCAGGCGATGCAGCGGTTCATCGAAGTCTTGACCAGCGGCCCCATATATTTGTCTTCGACGGCACGCTTGTTTTCGGCATAGCGGGACGTGTCGACGCCATAGGCCATCGCCTGGTCCTGCAGATCGCACTCGCCGCCCTGGTCGCAGATCGGGCAATCGAGCGGATGGTTGATCAGCAGGAATTCCATCACGCCTTCACGTGCCTTCTTGACCATCGGCGTGTTGGTGAAAATTTCGGGCGGCGAGCCATCGGGAGCCGGTCGGAGATCCTTGACCCCCATGGCGCATGAGGCCTGCGGCTTGGGTGGTCCGCCCTTCACTTCGATGAGGCACATGCGGCAATTGCCCGCGACCGAGAGGCGCTCGTGATAGCAAAAGCGGGGAATCTCCGCCCCGGCCGCTTCCGCCGCCTGCATCAGCGTGAAGTAGTCGGGAACCTCAATGAGCTTTCCGTCGACCTTGATGTTCGGCATGGCTGCTACCCGCACCTTTGGCTCATCCAGAGCTTGATGTGCTCCAGATGCGCCCAGTCATAAGCGAAGTCGGAATTGCCATGCGCCTCGAGATGATCGAGCCGGTCCTTGGCTTCCTCGAGCGTCGGGATGTGCCCGTCCTCGATCGGCCACATGACGAAATGGTGCGACTTCATGGGCGCGAACCATTCCTGCTTGCGATCGTAAAAGCGCTTGTGGACGGTGTTCCAGACATATTGTTCGAGATGCTCGACCGTCTGCCAGACGCTCATATTGACGGCCATCATCGGATCGTTCACGTACGGCCGTAGATCGAGCGCACCATCATTGCTGCCATCGCCGAACAGCCGCCAGACAAAGCCCGGCATGCGCTCCGCCATCTCGTTGATGCGCCCGACATTGCGAACGAAATCCGTCATACGCGGATCGTCGATCGGGTAGTTCAGCCTGCCGATATTGAGCTCTGCGATCTGCATCATCACTCCGCCGCGATCGACGGCACGGCGTCGTCATTGTCGGAGCGATAGGTGTAGCTGTCGATCCGCTCTTCCATCACGTGGCGGAAATTGCGGATCAGGCCCTGGATCGGCCATGCCGCCGCGTCGCCGAGCGCACAGATGGTGTGACCCTCGACCTGCTTGGTGACCTCAAACAGCATGTCGATCTCGCGCTTTTGCGCGCGACCCTCGACCATGCGCTCCATCACCCGCATCATCCAGCCGGTGCCCTCGCGACAGGGCGTGCACTGGCCGCAGCTCTCATGCTTGTAAAAGGCGCTCAGCCGCCAGATCGCACGAATGATGTCGGTCGATTTGTCCATGACGATCACTGCGGCCGTGCCAAGCGACGAGCCAGCTTCCTTGAGGCCGTCGAAATCCATCAGCGCATGCTGGATCTTCTCGCCAGTGACGCAGGGGACCGAGGCGCCACCCGGAATGACTGCCAGCAAATTGTCCCAACCGCCGCGGATGCCGCCGCAATGCTTCTCGATCATCTCGTCGAACGGAATGCCCATCGCTTCTTCGAAGGTCGCGGGCTTGTTCACATGGCCAGAGACGCACATCAGCTTGGTGCCGGTGTTGTTCGCCCGGCCGATCCCGGCGAACCAGGCGCCGCCGCGGCGCAAGATCTCCGGCACGACGGCGATTGATTCGACATTGTTGACGGTCGTCGGGCAGCCCCACACACCCATTGCGGCGGGGAAAGGCGGCTTGAGCCGCGGCTGGCCCTTCTTGCCTTCAAGGCTTTCGAGCAGCGCCGTCTCCTCGCCGCAGATATAGGCGCCCGCGCCATGGTGGACGATGATGTCGAAGTCCCAGCCATGGATATTGTTCTTGCCGATCAGCCTTGCATCATAGGCTTCCTGCACGGCGTGCTCGAGCCGCTGCCGCTCGCGGATGAATTCGCCGCGCACATAGATGATCGCAACATGCGCATCCATCGCGCGGGAGGCGAGCAAGGCGCCCTCCACCAGGTGGTGCGGATCGTGACGGAGAATTTCGCGGTCCTTGCAGGTGCCCGGCTCTGACTCGTCGGCATTGATCACGAGGTAGTGCGGGCGGCCATCATTGACCTTGGGCATGAAGGTCCATTTGAGCGCCGTCGGAAAGCCCGCGCCACCGCGGCCGCGGAGACCCGAGCCCTTGACCTCATTGGTGATCCAGTCGCGACCCCTCTCGATGAAGATCGCGGTATCCTGCCAGCCGCCACGCGCCTTGGCGCCTGCGAGCTGCCAGTCGCCCTGGCCGTAGAGATTGGTGAAGATGCGGTCTTTGTCAGCGAGCATTTACTTCTTCGATCCGCTCAATCGTCCGATGATTGCAAACCAGATGAGCACGCCGATCACCGCAGCGGCGACACTGAGCGCCCATTGCGGGATCCCGAGATTGAGCGCACCCGCGCCCAGATAGACGACGACAAACACCGGGATCAACACAACCAGACCGATGACGATCTCGCGGCCCGTGAGACGTTGCCTTGTATCGGCCATCACGCGCCTCCTTCCGTCGGCGGCAGTGTTTTCTTGGCGCGCGGCTTGCGGGGAGCCTTGCCGCCATCGATCTTGCCGGCGGGCGATTCCGCGCCGGTGGCCGCCTCTCGCATTGCCTTGTTGGGCTCGCCGTCCGCCCTTGCCTCGGCGTTGGCCTTGAGGCGCTCGCCGTTGGCCTTTGCCTCAGACACCTTGGGCGAGTTGGGCGGCCCCTTGAGAGCAGGAGCGGATTCGGTGGTGGTCTCGGCACCCTTAGTGTTGGTCGGCGGCGGCGACGCGGGTGCAGGAGCCGACGGAGCGGCCACGCCAGGCGCTGCTGCAGGAGGTGGAGGCGGTGGCGGGAACGCTTTGTAGGTCCGCTCAGCGGTCGGGCGTTCCAATAGGGTCGTCGCGCCGCCCTCGGCCGCCGAGAACTGGCGCTTGATCTGCGGACCGGGCATCACCGATCGGCCGTTGCCGGAGCGGAAATTCTCGAGGAGCGTCGTAAAGCTGTCTGTGGTGAGGTCTTCGTAGGTGTCGTTGCCGATCATCACCATCGGCGCGTTGACGCAGGCCCCGAGGCATTCGGCCTCTTCCCAGCTCAGCTTGCCGTCGGCGCTGACCTCCAGCGCATCATGGGCAATCTTGTGCTGGCAGATCTCGACGAGGTCCCCTGCCCCTCGCAGCATGCAGGGCGTCGTGCCGCAGACGATGATGTGGGCGTTCGTCCCCACCGGCTTTAGCAGGAATTGCGTGTAGAAGGTGGCGACCTCGAGCACGCGGATATAGGCCATGCCCAGCATGCCGGCGACGGCTTCGATAGCGGCGCGCGTCACCCAGCCTTCCTGTTCCTGGGCGCGCCAGAGGATCGGGATCACCGCCGATTGCTGACGCCCGGCGGGATAGCGGGCGATAACCTTCTCCGCCCAGCTCCGGTTCTCGGCGGTGAAAGCGAAGCTTGAGGGCTGCACGGCATCGGCGGCGAGACGGCGAACGGACATCAGCGGTCCACCTCGCCGAACACGATATCGAGCGAGCCCAGAATGGCCGAAACGTCCGCGAGCATATGACCGCGCGTCATGAAATCCATAGCGCTCAGATGCGCAAAGCCCGGCGCTTTGATCTTGCAGCGGTAGGGTTTGTTGGTCCCGTCGCTGACGAGATAGACGCCAAACTCGCCCTTGGGCGCTTCGACCGCCGCGTAGACCTCGCCCGCTGGCACCTTGTAGCCCTCGGTGTAGAGTTTGAAGTGATGGATCAGGGCTTCCATCGACTGCTTCATCTCGCTGCGTTTGGGCGGCACGACCTTGCCGTCATTCGACGACACTGGGCCCTTGCCCACGGGCGCGTTCAACAACCCCACGACCTGCTTCATGATACGGATCGATTGGCGCATCTCGTCCATGCGCACGAGGTAGCGGTCGTAGCAATCGCCGTTCTTGCCGATCGGAATATCGAAATCGAGCTGGTCGTAGCATTCATAGGGCTGCGATTTGCGCAGATCCCAGGCGACGCCGGAACCGCGGATCATCACGCCTGAAAAGCCCCATTTCCACGCATCCTCAGCGGAAACCACGCCGATATCGGCGTTGCGCTGCATGAAAATACGGTTGCCGGTGAGCAGACCCTCGAGATCGTCGCATACTTTGAGGAACGGGTCGCAGAAAGCGCCGATATCGTCGACCAGCGCCTGCGGCAAATCCTGATGCACGCCGCCCGGCCGGAAATAGGCCGCATGCATGCGGCTGCCCGAGGCGCGCTCGTAAAAGATCATCAGCTTTTCGCGCTCATCGAACCCCCAGAGCGGCGGCGTCAGCGCGCCCACGTCCATGGCCTGGGTCGTGGTGTTGAGGATGTGCGACAGAAGCCGGCCGATTTCACAGAACAGCACGCGGATCAGCTGGCCGCGCATCGGCACTTCGAGCCCGAGCAGCTTTTCGACGGCGAGGCAGAAGGCGTGTTCCTGATTCATCGGCGCGACATAGTCGAGCCGATCGAAATAGGGCACGGCCTGGAGATACGTCTTGGTCTCGATCAGCTTCTCGGTGCCGCGATGCAAGAGGCCGATGTGCGGGTCAACGCGCTCGACCACTTCGCCATCGAGCTCGAGCACAAGGCGAAGCACGCCATGGGCAGCCGGGTGCTGCGGACCGAAATTAATCGTAAAATTGCGGACGTCAGCTTCAGACATGCCTTGCCTCACGCTGCGCGGCCTCGAAGGCCGCAAAGACTTCCGCGCCAGTCTGCATGAGTGTGGGATTGGCGAAATCGTAGTGTGCCGGCTTCTCGTCGACGAAAATCTGCCGAGCAAAGTGAAAGCCCGACGTGTCGTCGAACGCTTCGACGGCGACCACGGTATGATCTAGTCCGACAAGCTTGTAAAAAAGCGGCGTCCCGCAGTTCCTGCAGAATTGCCGCTCGGCCCACTCGGACGAACGGTAAGTTGCCAACTCGCTTTCATCTTCGACGTCCAGCGACGCGCCAACCTGAATTCCGAGAAACGGACCCGCCGACCAGCGGCGGCAGGTCGAGCAATGGCACGCGTGATAGTCCAGTTCAGCCGGCGTAGCGCTGAACTGCACGGCGCCGCACACGCAGTGACCTTTAAGGAGCGAGGTCGACATCACTGACTCTTCTTTTCGTCGCCAGGGAGCACATATTCGGTGCCCTCCCATGGCGACAGATAGTCGAACTGCCGGAATTCCTGCGCCAGCTTTACCGGCTCGTAGACGACGCGCTTACGCTCTTCGTCATAGCGCACTTCGACATAGCCAGTGGTCGGGAAGTCCTTGCGTAGCGGATGCCCATCAAAACCGTAATCGGTGAGGATACGGCGGAGATCCGGATGACCGGTGAACAAAATGCCATAGAAATCATAGGCCTCGCGCTCGAACCAGTCGGCCCCGGGAAAGACCGAGGTGATCGAGGGCACTGGCGTATCGGCGTCGGTGTTGACCTTGAGCCGGATACGCAGATTTTTCTGCGGCGAAAGCAGATGATAGATGACCTCGAAACGCTCATCGCGGCCTGGATAGTCCGCGCCGCATACGTCGACGATCGCGATGAATCTGGTGTCGGGGCCGTCGTGGAGAATGCGCACGGCGTCGACGATGGTCTCGCGGTGGACGACGATGGTCAGTTCGCCATAGGCCACACCGCTCGAGATGACGCGGTCACCCAATAGCGCGGCGGCGCGCTCACCAAGCCCCTCGATCGGCGATGTGGTCGAGACGTCCCCCATCCCCTCGCCTATCGCTCGATCGTGCCGGTGCGGCGGATCTTTTTCTGCAAGAGCAGCAGGCCGTAGAGCAGCGCTTCAGCGGTCGGCGGACAGCCCGGCACATAGATATCCACCGGAACCACGCGATCGCAGCCGCGCACGACCGAATAGGAATAATGATAATAGCCGCCGCCATTGGCGCAACTGCCCATTGAAACCACGTAACGCGGTCCGGGCATCTGGTCGTAAACCTTGCGCAGCGCTGGAGCCATCTTGTTGGTCAGCGTTCCGGCGACGATCATTACGTCCGACTGGCGCGGCGAGGCGCGAGGCGCAAGGCCGAAGCGCTCGACGTCATAGCGCGGCATCGACATTTGGATCATCTCGACCGCGCAGCAGGCGAGGCCAAACGTCATCCACATGAGCGACCCGGTGCGGGCCCAGTTGATCAGCTCGTCCGTCGCCGTGACGAGAAAACCTTTGTCCGCCAGCTCATTGTTGATCTCGGCGAAATAGGAATCGTCGGCGCCGATCGGTTTGCCGGTACGCGGATCGAGCACGCCGCGGGGCGCCGGCGCGACGAGGGTCTCGTTCAATCCCATTCGAGCGCCCCTTTCCGCCATTCATAAATGAAGCCGACGGTGAGCACGCCGAGGAACGCCATCATCGACCAGAAACCGAACCAGCCGACATCGCGGAACGCCACGGCCCAAGGAAACAGAAACGCGACTTCGAGGTCGAAAATGATGAACAGGATCGAGACGAGGTAGAATCGCACGTCGAACTTCATGCGCGCATCGTCGAACGCGTCGAAGCCACATTCGTACGCCGACACCTTCTCCGGGTCAGGCGCCTTTACGGCAAGGATGAAGGGGGCAATGAGGAGAGCAAGACCAATAAAGCCCGATAGGCCGACGAAGATGACAATCGGCAGGTAGTCGCTAAGCAGATCGTTCATTCTGCGGCCTTTTGGCGACCGGCAGAGGGCCGGTCCTGACGCGCGGGATGAAGGGCAATGATGGGCCCCGCACACGGCGCAAATCGACACTGAGGGGCTTAGCTGACGCACTACCCCGATTCAAGGAAAACTAAACTTGATCTAACCGGTCATCTATCGGTCTATGAGGCCGAAAAGGAAGGAGGCCCCGCATGACGGAGCCTCCTATTTTGAGGGATCTTAAGCCGGCTCAGAGGTGCCAGAAAAGTCCGGCGCTGATGATGCCATCGCCGCCGAAGGTAATCCCCTGGATTCGCGCCGACATGCTGTCGTCGAGGGCAAATTCGACGCCCGCGCCAATGAATGGCGAGGTACCGCCGCCGCCGTAGATGTAAGTACCGACCGTACCGTAGACCAAAGCGGTGTCGGTGAGCGCGATACCGGCGCGCGCCGAGACATAGGCCTCAAGGCCGCTTGACGGACCGAAATAGGCACCAACGCCACCCTCGACGCCGAGCACGAACATGTCGGCCGGGGTAAAATTGAAGCCCGCCACCAGATCGACGTCGCCATAGCCCGACAGATAGAAGCCGCCGCTGGCGCCGACATACAGGCCGTCCCAAATGGACGGATCGGAGACGAAATCATCCTCCAGCATCGGCATATCCGCCGCCAGAGCGGCACCACTTATCAATGCAGCCGCCGCCACCCCTAACACCGCAACCTTCAAAGAGCGCATCGGCACCTCCTGTTAACACTCAGGTAAGAATGCTCCCGTTCGCCGCGCGAGACAACATCTCAACACGTCTGCGTCACACTTTTGGTGAGAGCGTGACAGGCGGGACACGCCCCGCCCGCGAGTTAATTCAGATGAAAGATCAGCCCGGCATTGGCCTTGCCTACAGAGGGCATGGATCCGAAAGCGCCGATTCCCTGCACCTCGCCACGAATCCCGATCGTGTCGGTCATCGCCAGTTCCACGCCCGCACCGATGGCATAAACCGGCGTCGAGTTGAGGAGGCCGACACCCAGTTCGCCATAGGCCAGGGCGTTATCACTCACATAACCACCGACCCGTCCGAGCGCCAGCGCATCGACCGCAGCGATTCCCCCGCCACTGAAGAAGGCGTCGGCCTGGAACTCAACGCCGGCGATGATGCCGTCACTGAT
>JBDSEK010000080.1:0-7406 GCA_039920085.1 Devosia sp.
GGAAAATCGCAAGGAATCTGCGTCGTTGCGCACCGTCGTGATGCTTTCGTGAAGGCCGGGAACGCGCTATCAGCAGCCCTATGAACGAGATCGTGCCGCAACAGCTGCTGGAAGCGGGCGCCGACGAAGCGTCGGGCGCCCACCCGATCTTCCGTGACGCGCCGCGTAGCGTCGAGTTCAACAAGCTCCGCAAGCGCCTTATCCGCCTGATGCGGGAGGCGATCGACAAATTCGGCATGGTGCGGCCGGGCGAGCGCTGGCTGGTGGCCCTTTCGGGGGGCAAAGACAGCTACGGGCTCCTCGCGCTCCTGCTCGATCTCAAATGGCGCGGGCTGCTGCCGGTCGATTTGCTGGCCTGCAATCTCGATCAGGGCCAGCCCAATTTCCCCAAGCACATCCTGCCCGATTTCCTCAACGCCAACGGCATCGCCCACCGCATCGAATACCGCGACACCTATTCGATCGTCACCGACAAGCTGCCGGAGGGGGCGACTTATTGCTCGCTCTGTTCGCGGCTGAGGCGGGGACACCTTTACCGCATCGCGCGCGAAGAGGGGTGTTCGGCGCTGGTGCTCGGCCATCACCGCGAGGACAGCCTCGAGACCTTTTTCATGAACCTCTTTCACGGCGGCAAGCTCGCCGCGATGCCGCCCAAGCTGGTGAACGATGAGGGCGACGTCGAAGTGCTGCGCCCCCTGATCTATTGCGCCGAGGATGACCTCGCCAAATTTGCCGAAGCGATGGTGTTCCCGATCATCCCCTGCGATCTCTGCGGCAGCCAGGAGGGGCTCGAGCGCAACGCCATGAAGGCCATGCTCGACGACATTGAAAAGGGCATGCCGGGCCGCAAGGACGTCATGATCCGCGCGCTGGGCAATATCCGGCCGAGCCATATGCTCGATGCCAAACTGTTCGATTTTGCCGGCTTGATGCGCGGGGCGCCTTCGGCGCAATAATCCTCGCGTTCGGGCTTCGGGAGGAACGGCTTGGACCACCATGATTATTGGGCCATCGCTGAGGCCGATATCGAGATCCAGAACCCGGTCACCGATCGCAAGCTGCGGCTGCTCGACGATTATTGCGATATCCGCGACGGGCTGAAAGTTCTCGATATCGGCTGCGGCAAGGCGTGGCTGATGCGCCAGTGGGCCGAACGCTTCGCCATTTCGGGCCTCGGCATCGAGCCCAATTCCAAATTCGTGCAGATCGCGGCGCGCAGGGCCCCGGCGCGCGGCGAGCTCGAATTCTTCCGCGGTCGCGCCGAGGAGTTTGCCGCGCCCAAAGCCGAATATGACGTGGTGATGTGCCTCGGCGCCTCCTTCGCGCTAGGAGGCTTCGTCGCCGCGGTCGACTGGATGAGTGCGGCGGCAAAGCCCGGCGGCGCGGTGGTGATCGGTGAGCTGACGCTCAAGCACCGACCAGTGCTCAAGACACGTGAGCATTTTCCGCTCGATGCCACCGAAGCCATCGGGGTCGTCGAGCGCCATGGCGCGGAAGTATCGGCCACGATCTCGGCCTCCGAGGCCGATTTCGAGCGCTATGTCAGCCATCATCGGCACGCCACGCTGCGCTGGGCGCGCGAACATCCCGGGCATCCCGATCATCAGGCGGTGCTCGATAAGAGCCGAAGCGACTGGGCCTATTACCTCAAGACCATCCGCCCCTATCTGGGCTGGACCATCTTTGTCGGCCGCGCCGGCGGCTAGTGCCCCGCCGGCGCCGGCTTCTCGTATTCCTTGCCGACCCCGAACAGCCTGCCATTCTCGGCGACCAGGATACAAACCAGCGCCACGATACCCATCAGCGTGTAACCGGCGGCGGTTGGCGTCAGGGTGCCGTTGAACTGCTGGCCGATCAGCGTGCCGAGCACGGCGCCGCCCACCGTCTGGATGAAGCCGAAAACCGAGGCGGCCGTCCCTGCCACATTCCCCAGCGGCTCCATCGACAGCGAATTCATGTTGGCTGAAGCCATGCTCACCATGAACTGGATGGTGAGGAACAGCCCGTAAAACAGCCAGAGCGGCACTGCTCCGACAAGGCTCGCCGTCAGCCACACGGCCGAAAGGCAAACCAGGATCAGTATGGCGCCGTGACTGAGCCGGCGCATGCCGAAGCGACGGACGATCCGCGAATTCACAAACGAAGCGATCGCCATCGTCACCGCCATGCCGGCAAAGGCGAGCGGGAACCAGCTGCCGAGCCCATAGATGTCGGCGAAAATCTGCTGGCTGGCGGTGACGAACCCAAAGATAGCGGCGAACATGAAGGTGCCGGCCAGGCCATAAAACAGCGCCGCCCGCCTCGTGAAGACGATGCGGAACCCCTCGGTGATGGCGCGCACGGTAAGCGGCCGGCGGTATTCGGGGTGCAGCGTCTCGGGCAGACGCAAGAAGGCCCATGCGGTGATGATTGCCGCCAGGCCCCCCATGAACAGGAAGATATTGTGCCACGGCCCGACCGTGAGCAAGACCTGGCCAATGCCGGGAGCGATGATCGGCACCACCATGAACACCATGAAGACCAGCGACAGCACCTCGGCCATCTCGCGGCCGGAGAACCGGTCACGAATGACGGAGCTGGCAATGACCCGTGTTGCCGCGGCGCCCAGCCCCTGCACGAAGCGCAGCACCAGGAGGCTCGCAAAGCTCGGCGCAAAACTCGCCGCCAGGGCGCAGATCACGTAGAGCCCGAGTCCCGCCAGCAGCGGCGCGCGGCGGCCGAAGCGGTCGCTCAGCGGCCCGAAGAACAGCTGTGCGGCGCCCATGCCCACCATGTAGATGCCGATGACCAATTGGCGTTCGTTGTCATTGGCGACCCCGAGAGCCTCTCCCATGAAGGGGAGCGCCGGCAGCATCACGTCGATGGCAAGCGCATTGGTCGCCATCAGTGCGGCGCAAAGGGCAATAAGTTCTGGCCGGGAGATCACCCGGGCCGAAATGGCCTGAATTGTCAATTTGGGTACCGTGGGAAGCCGCCGGGGAGGTGGCGGAGAGTGTCGACGAACCATGAACCCGTCGACCGACCGATTCAAGTTTATGTCGCGATCAAATCGCCGCACGCCGCCTCAGAAGTCCGTGCGGAGGAAGCTCCTTGAGTGCGTTGGGACGGCAGCAGCCGGCGATCAGGCCGTCTGCTTGAGAGGGATGCCCTTTTCGGCGAGGGCGGTCTGCAATTCGCCCGCCTGGAACATCTCGTAGACGATGTCGGCGCCGCCGAGGAACTCGCCCTTGACGTAGAGCTGCGGGATGGTCGGCCAGTTGGTATAGGCCTTGATCCCCTCGCGCAGTTCCTGGCTCTCGAGCACATTGGCGGATTTATATTCGACGCCGAGATAATCGAGGACTTGCACCACGCGGTTGGAAAATCCGCAGGCCGGAAAATCCGGTGTGCCCTTCATGTAAAGGAACACGTCGTTGTTCTTAACCTGCTCGTCGATCACGGCATTTATGTCAGTCATTGTTAGGCCTTTCGCGTCCGGGAGGGGCGGACATTTTCTGACTAAATAATCTGAGTTTGCGGCCCTGTCGAGGCGTTCATCGGGATGTGACGATGGATCAGTCCGGCACCCGCGTCTGGAGCGCCAGCGAGTGCAGCACAGTCCCCATGTCCCGTCCAAAGGCGGCGTTCACCAGCTGATGCTGCTGTACCCTCGATTTGCCGCGAAAGGCCTCCGAGATAACCGTGGCGCCCCAATGGTCGCCGTCACCAGCGAGATCGCGAACCTCGACCACTGCGTCGGGGAGGGCGGCCTTGATGCGCCGCTCGATTTCAGCACTCGCCATGGGCATGTTGCTCTCCACCGCCGCTAACCGACCGAATATGGCATCGGCACCCTGCCGGTTCAACGGCGGGCCCAGAGCTCAGGCGCTGATCTCGCCCTTCATATAGGCAGGAAACCAGCCCTCATGCGCCGCTTTGAGCTTGGCCACCGGGATCGGCGGCGCCGCGCCCAGCTTCAGTGCCGTGCCACCGGTATTGCCGATCCACGGCACGAACACGCCGGCATAGGGGTGGATGTCGTCGAAGAAGCTGTCGAGGAAGCCGCGTTTCACCGTCACCAGATAGCGCCCCTGGTCCTCGCCGAAAAACTGCGGGATCGGATCGCCGCCTTCGAGCTGGTTCACTTCGGCACCGATGCCCGACGCCATCGCCATCTCGGCGAGGCCCACGGCGAGCCCGCCATCCGACAGATCGTGCACCGCGGTCGCATGACCGTCGCGGATCAGGATGCGAACAAGATCGCCCGCCTTTTTCTCGAGCGCCAGATCGACCGGCGGCGGCGGCCCGTCCTTGCGGTTGAAGAGATCGCGCAGATAGACCGATTGGCCCAGATGCGTGCCCCACCAGTCCGGCGCGCCGACCAAAAGGATCGCCTCGCCCGGCGCGGCAAAGCCGCTGCGCGCCATCATCGACCAATCGGGCAGGAGGCCGACGCCACCGATGGTGGGGGTGGGCAGGATGCCCTGACCGTTGGTTTCGTTGTAGAGCGAGACATTGCCCGAAACGATCGGGAAATCGAGCGCCCGGCAGGCCTCGCCGATGCCGCGGATCGCTTCGACCAACTGCCCCATGATCTCGGGGCGCTCGGGATTGCCGAAATTGAGATTGTCGGTCGCCGCGATCGGCTGCGCCCCGACGGCGGTGAGGTTGCGCCAGCATTCGGCCACCGCCTGCTTGCCCCCCTCGAACGGGTCGGCCTCGCAATAGCGTGGCGTCACATCCGAAGAAAAGGCGAGCGCCTTGGTTGGATGGCCCTCGACGCGGATCACCCCCGCATCACCGCCGGGGCGCTGCAGCGAATTGCCCTGGATCCAGGTGTCGTATTGCTCATAGACCCAGCGCCGCGACGATAGCGCCGGGGACCCGATCAGCTTCAGCAGCGCATCGGCCACCGGCATCTGCGGGATGTCGTCGGCACGAAGCGGCGCTTGCGGTTCCGCCTTGGTCCAGTGCCGGTCGTATTCGGGCGCCGCGTCGCCCAGTTCCTTGATCGGCAGATTGGCGACTTCCTGGCCCTGCCAGCGGACGCGGAAGCGGAGATCGTCCGTGGTGACACCGACGGTGGCGAAATCCAGCTCCCATTTCTGGAACACTGCTCTAGCGGCCGCCTCGCGCGAGGGATGCAGCACCATGAGCATCCGCTCCTGGCTTTCCGACAGCATCATCTCGTAGGGCGTCATCTCGTCTTCGCGGACCGGCACCTTGTCGAGATCGAGCGCGATACCGAGATCGCCCTTGGCGCCCATTTCGACCGCCGAGCAGGTGAGCCCAGCCGCGCCCATATCCTGGATGGCGATCACCGCACCCGTCGCCATCAGCTCGAGGCACGCCTCGAGCAGGCGCTTTTCGGTGAACGGATCGCCGACCTGCACCGTCGGCCGCTTCTGCTCGATGTCGTCGCCGAATTCGGCCGAGGCCATGGTCGCGCCGCCGACGCCGTCGCGCCCGGTCTTGGCGCCGAGATAGACGACGGGCAGCCCGACGCCCTCGGCCTTGGAGTAAAAGATTTTGTCCGTATCGGCGAGGCCGGCAGCGAACGCATTGACGAGGATATTGCCATTGTAGCGCGGGTCGAACTCGACCTCGCCGCCGACCGTCGGCACACCGAAGGAATTGCCATAGCCGCCGACGCCCGCCACCACGCCCGACACCAAATGCCGGGTCTTTTCATGCGCCGGGTCGCCGAAGCGCAGCGCATTCATCGCCGCCACTGGCCGCGCGCCCATGGTGAACACATCGCGGAGGATCCCGCCCATCCCCGTCGCCGCGCCCTGATAGGGCTCGATGAAACTTGGATGGTTGTGGCTTTCCATCTTGAAGACGATCGCCTGCCCATCGCCGATATCGACGACGCCGGCATTCTCGCCCGGCCCCTGGATGACCCGCGGCCCGCTGGTCGGCAGCGTGCGCAACCATTTCTTCGAGCTTTTATACGAGCAGTGCTCGTTCCACATCGCCGAGAAGATGCCCAGCTCCGTATAGGTCGGCATCCGCCCGATCAGCCCGATGATCTTCTGGAATTCCTCCGCCTTCAGCCCATGGTCGGCGACCATCTGCGGCGTGATCGGGAGATTGTTGTCGAAGGCCATGGAATCCGTCGGGCGCGAGGGGTCAGTTCTGGCCTCATAGCGCAGGGCGCGGCGGGGGAGTAGCCCGGCAAGCGGCTTATCCAGCCCTCCGGAGCGTCACCGGACGAAAGCCGGGCGGACCAGCGCTAAGCCAAATCCAACGCGTAGGCCTTGAGCGCCTCGATCGTGGTGTAGCGCAGCGCCGCCTGATGCGTCGATCGCAGGAACACCCGCGGCGCCATCCCAGCCTTCAGCGCCTCGACCCAGCGCGGCGCGACGAGGCACCAATGGTCGCCGTCCTTGAGGCCCGGAAAAGCGAATTCGGGGCGCGGGGTACTGAGGTCGTTGCCGACCGATTTCGAAAAGACCAGAAAGTCGGCGGTCATCTCGCAGCAGACCAGATGGCGGGCTGTATCGTCCGGTCCTGCCATGCAGGCGCCGGTGCGGAAGAAGCCAGTCAGCGGGTCCATCGAGCAGGGCTCGAGCGGCTCGTCGAAGACGTTGCGCTCGCTGTCCATCAGGCTGCCCGCCAGCGGGCCAACGGCTTGTCGAGGAGGATCAGGAGCGCACAGAACAACGCGACCGCCAGCAGCAGTCCGCCAATGCCGAGGGCGAGCGGGCCAAGCCCATGCGCCGGGTTCAAAATCTCATAGGGATATTCAGCCACCAACGCGCCGCGCAGCAGCACCCAGGCGACGTAGCCGATACCGGGAACCAGCATCAGCGGCAGATCCTTCCAGCGCAGCGCGCCATGCGGCGTTAGCAGCGCCCACCACAGCAGATAGAAAATTGGCGCCACATAGTGCAGCAGGTAATTGGCGATCAGCAGCATGCCGGTGAACTGGTAGTTCGGCGCAAGGACGAAATGAAAGAACGCCATCACGAGGATGGTATGGCCGCCGAACGCCGCGCGGGTCGTCGCCGAGCGGAACCAGCCGAGCCAGCGCCATTGGGTCAGCGCCGAGAGATAAACCAAGACCAGTGCAAGATTGCTGAGATGGGTGAAGAAGGTCCAGAAATAGACCAGCATGTCCGGCAGCGATCGCGCCACCGGATTGACTGGACCGGCGACCATGGTGCCGGCGATCACGATGAAATCGAGGCTGAGCCCGACCGCGCCGATGATCACTCCGGCGATGGCGGCGAGCTTGGATAAGGACATGACGTAAACCGGCTAAGCGACCTGCAATAGCCCCGAGAATAGCCCGCGGCCGTCGAGACCGCCATGCGCGCTTTCGATCAGGTTTTCGGGGTGCGGCATGAGGCCCAGCACATTGCGGTTGCGGTTGAATACCCCGGCAATGTCGTTGGCCGAGCCATTGGGATTGGTGCCTTCGG
>JBDSEK010000081.1:0-4726 GCA_039920085.1 Devosia sp.
TGAATGCCTTGCCGGCCGGCTCGGTTGACCTGATTTTCGCGGACCCTCCCTACAATCTTCAGCTCGAAGAGGGGCTCACCCGTCCAGACCAATCGCGCGTCGATGCGGTCGACGACGATTGGGACAAGTTCCAGAGCTTTGCCCACTACGACAAGTTCACGCGCGCCTGGCTGAAGGCGGCGCGGCGCGTGCTGAAACCGCATGGGGCGTTGTGGGTGATCGGCAGTTACCACAACATCTTTCGCGTCGGCACGGCGCTGCAGGATCTCGATTTCTGGCTGCTCAACGATGTGATCTGGCGCAAGGCCAATCCGATGCCGAATTTTCGCGGCACGCGCTTTACCAATGCGCATGAGACGCTGATCTGGGCGGCGCGCGACAAGAAGGCCCGCGACACCTTCAACTACGAAGCGATGAAGCAGGCCAATGAAGAGACGCAGATGCGCTCGGACTGGCTGTTCCCGATTTGCTCGGGCGGCGAACGGCTGACCGATGCGGAGGGCGATAAGGTCCACCCAACGCAAAAGCCCGAGGCCCTCTTGTTCCGCATCCTCAATGCGACAACCAAACCCGGCGATGTGGTTCTCGACCCCTTCTTCGGGACCGGCACGACGGGCGCCGTTGCTAAAAAACTCGGGCGCCACTTCATCGGCATCGAGCGCGAGGACGGCTATATTGCTGCAGCGATGAAGCGGATCGCCGCGGTCAAGCCGCTCGGCGCCGACGCGATCGAAACCGCCGTGTCCAAGCGGCAGGCGCCGCGAATTGCCTTTGGCGCGCTGGTCGAGCTGGGCCTTGTGGTTCCGGGCACCCAATTGTTCGACGGCCGGCAGCGCTGGTCGGCGCTGGTGCGCGCCGACGGGTCGCTTGCATCGGGGCCGCATCAGGGTTCGATCCACCGGGTCGGGGCGCTCGTTCAGGGCGCCGAGGCCTGCAATGGCTGGACCTTCTGGCACACCAATCAAAATGGGCGCCTCGCGCCGATCGATCGATTTCGCGCCGATATGCGGGCGCAGATGGAAAAACTTTCCGCCTGACTTGACCTCCAGTCATTCGGGCAATCCTGCCGCCGGCTCCAGAAGGTGCCGGCGGCATTTTTTTCCGCTATATTGGCCTGCCTCCATCGCCATAGCAGTAAGGAGGCGGGCCTGTGTGGCGGTGAATATCCCGGGGGTGCAGGCGAATCCATTCGTCGACGCGCTGAGCGATGAATTCGGCCTCACCGGCCGGCAACATCGAAACGGAGAGCAAGCCAAAATTGGCCGCTTGAAGGCAACCCGCTCGAGCGGCAATCGCGAGCCATTCGGCCGCCTTGGCAATGTTAACCGCTTGAGGTGCCTCCCCGGCATACAACAGGCCCACAACAAACTGCGATCCGACATCACCCTGCTCAGCGGCGAGTTCCAACCATCGGATCGCCTCCAAATCATCCTTGGGAAGGCCGTATGCGCCGTTGTGCAGGAAGACACCGAGCGAACTTTGCGCCCTGTAGTATCCCTGTTCGGCCGCCGCCCGGATCAAAGCCATGCCCTGATCGAAATCCTCCGGGACGCCCGTCCCCTTTAGATAGAGGCTGCCGAGCCCAGCCTTTGCGTGTGCGTCGCCTTGCTCGGCTGCCATCTTGTAGAGCGATGCCCCCATCTCGGCGTCCTTTTTCACGACATCGCCGTTCAAATAGTGGATGGCAAGATCATGCTGCCCCGCGCTGCTTCCGAGGGCGGCGGAGCGACGCGACCATTTCAATGCCTCGGTGTGATCTGGGGGAACCCCGTCTCCCCACCAGTAGATATGGCTCAGCGTATCCATCGCCTTGATCTCGCCAGACTCGGCCAAGGGAAGCAACAGCTCGAGGGCCAACTGCTCGTCGCCTCGATTGTGCGCCTCGAGAGCCTCCGACAATGAGCCGGCCAAGCTGTGCTGGCTCGAACTCGCCAACAGGACTAAGGCAGTCGCAAAGATTCTGATCATCAGCCCTCCTGCGAGGACATTGATGCAACTTGGTCGTTTGCGGAAGGTCCTAGATACCGGCGGCGGCCAGCACTTTACGGAATAGCGAGGGCACAGCCTCGGCATGGAGATCGCGTGGGGCGATCCAGCGGCCTTCGGTGGCTTCAGCGATCGAAGCCGACCACACATCCAGTTCCAGCCGGAAGTGGGTAAAGACGTGCGTGACGTGGCCGCGCTTTTGCCATTCGGCAGCGGCGGGAAACGAAGGCTCGCTGGCCGTGACGCCCCATTCGGAAACCGGCGTGCCCGTCATCTTCGCCAGGAGCCCTTTTTCAGCACGTTGTTCGAGCAGGACGCGTCCGGCGGCGTCACGCAGGATGAAGGCGTGGCCGTAGCGAACGGGCCGCTCCGGCTTTTCGGCTTTCACCGGATAGTCGAGCGGGCGCAGGCGCGTGCCGGCGCAGTTCGGCTGCAATGGGCAGAGATCGCAGAGGACGGTGCGCGGCGCGCAGATCGTGGCGCCGAGGTCCATCAGCGCTTGTGCGAAATCGCCGGCGCGCGCAGGCACGGCGCGCTGCAGATCGGCGCGAAGCTCATTCTTGGCATCGCGTACCGGGACGTCGAGCGCGCCATAGCGGGCGAGAACTCGCTCGACATTGCCGTCAAGAACGGCGACGCGCTCGTCGAAGGCGATCGCGGCAATAGCGGCGGCGGTGTAGCTACCGATGCCCGGCAGGGTCAGCAGTTCGGCCGAAGTTCGGGGGAAAATGCCGCCGAAGCGCTCGACCACCGCCAATGCGCAGGCGTGCAGATTGCGGGCCCGGGCGTAGTAACCCAGGCCGGCCCATTCGACGAGAATTGCGTCGAGCGGTGCGGCGGCAAGATCGGCGAGGGTCGGCCAGAGATGGAGAAACCGGGAATAATATTTGCCGACCGTCGCGACGGTCGTCTGCTGCAGCATGATTTCGCTGAGCCAGATTCGGTAAGGGTCGGGGATTTCGCCCTGAGCGCGATTGGCGGGTGAAACGCGCCAAGGGAGGTCGCGGGCATTGGCGTCATACCAGCGCAGCACCCGATCGGCATCGATTGGCTGTTGCGAGGGCGCGGCTTTTGTCATGATGGGGACATGAACCAGCATTCCCAGCGGCGCAACGGGGATCCGTCGTGACGCCAAGCAGCAAAGAGCCCGATGAGCCCAGGCGGCTCAACCGCGCCGTCGGGGTCGCGGAGGCCCTGAAGGGCGTGCTCGACAGCGCGCTCAAGAAGCGCGGCTTTGCCAGCCGCGACATTATCGGCAATTGGCGGGCGATGGCGCCCAAGCCCTATGACGCTATTGCGCTTCCCGACCGGCTGGCCTGGCCGCGGGGGGCGCGCGGCGCCGAGGGGGCGACGCTGTATCTGCGCTGCTTGCCAGGGCACGCTCTGGCGCTCTCGCATGAGGCGCCGCAGATCGCGGCGGCCGTGAACCGCTATTTCGGTTATCTGCTGGTCAAGGATGTGAGGTTGTCGCTGGAGCCCTTCACAGCCAGTGCGCTCGCCATCGACAAAACGGCGGCGCCGGACGAATTCGTCCGCGAAGCGGCGCGGGAGGCGGTGAGCGGCGTCGGCGATGATGGGCTGAAACAGGCGCTGACCAGCCTAGGCGAGCAGGTTTTGAACCCGCGCCGCCGTTAAACGTTACAGCCACGTAACATTGCTCCGCCATTGTTCACTCCCACTTGATCATCGCCCCCTTGCCGCCACCGGCGTCCTATGGTCTCTGCCGGAAAGTTCGTTCGTAGCTCAGGCCCAAGACCCTGAAGTCCGGCTGCGCCAAAGGAGTTAGCGCCGTGAAACTGACCCGCCGTGAGACTTTGTTGCTGGCCGCCGCGACTTCGCTCGCCGGTGCCGCCGGCTGGTCGCCCGCCTTCGCCAAGGAAGGCGACATGGTGGATGTCAACGCGCTGATGGCGCCTGACGGTGTGCCCGACAAGGTGCTGGGCAATCCCGATGCCAAGGTGACGCTGATCGAATATGCCTCCCCCACCTGCCCGCATTGCGCGCTTTTCGCCAATGACGTGCTGCCGGCCTTCCGCGCGAAGTATGTCGACAGCGGCCAGGTGAAATTCATCATGCGGCCGTTCGCCCGCAACACCGTCGATGCCGCGATTTTCCTCCTCGCGGAAGCTGCGGCCAAGGCCGCTGATGCGTCGCCCGCCTCGACCGATCCGTCGGCCATGAGCTCGGAACCGGCGCCCGCCCCGGCGCCGGCCGGCGGGTATTCGGAGGCTGCCGTCGAGGCCTACCACAATGTGGTCGCCACCTATTTCCGCACCCAGGCGCAGTGGGCAGCCTCCGCCACCCCCTATGACGCCGTCCTCGCCATCGCCATCCAGCTCGGTTTTTCTAAGGAAAGCTTCGATGCGACGCTGCAGGATCAGGCCGGGTTCGATGCCATCCAGAAGATGCGCGACCAGGCGCTCAATTCCTTCGGGCTCGACGGCACGCCGACCTTCTACCTCAATGGCAAGCAATTGACCGGCGAGAAAACGGTGGAACAGCTGGCAGCCGAGATCGACCCGCTGCTCTAGGCGCCGCCGACTCAATTTCTCCACAGGCTTCCTGTCTGGATTGGGGCTCGGCGCTTCCTTGCGCCGGGCCCCTTCGCTATCTGAGACCTGATGAAGTTTACCCGCCTCAAACTCCACGGATTCAAGTCGTTTTCGGACCTGACCGAGCTCTATCTGGAGCCCGGGCTGACCGGCGTCGTCGGGCCCAATGGCTGCGGCAAATCCAATCT
>JBDSEK010000082.1:0-34744 GCA_039920085.1 Devosia sp.
TTTCGAAAGGATCGGCCGGTCTGGACAAGGCCGGAGGGCGTGGCCATATAGGACACGAAACCGCGGTTTTTCAACCGCCACACCCGAATCGAAGCCGATGCGCGACCCGTATGCCGTGCTCGGGGTGCCTCGCTCCAGCAGCGAGAAGGACCTGAAGACAGCCTATCGCAAGCTGGCCAAGGCCCATCACCCCGATCAGAACCAGGACGACCCCAACGCGCACGCCAAGTTCGCCGAGATTTCGTCTGCCTATGACTTCCTGACCGACAAGGAAAAGAAGGCGGCCTATGATCGGGGCGAGATCGACGCCGATGGCACGCCGAAATTTGCCGGCTTCCCTGGCGGCGGGCCAAGGCGGGGCGGCGCGCAGCCGGGCGCGGGCTTTTCGGCCGAGGATATCCTCAAGGAATTCATGAGCGGCTTCGGCGGCGCACAGACGCGGCAAAGCCGCGCGCCCGGCGGGGGCGGCTGGGATCCGTTTACCGGCACCAGTGGCGGGGCGCAGCGCGGCATGAAGGGCGAGGACGCCAATGTGACGGCGGTGATCTCGCTGGAGCAGGCGCATAAGGGCGACTCGGTGCCGCTGCGCATGCCCAATGGCAAGGTGCTCAACGTCAAGCTGCCCGACAAGGTGGATGAAGGCACCCAGATCCGCCTCAAGGCTCAGGGCATGCCCTCCCCGATGGGGGGCGAGGCCGGCGATGCTATCGTCACGGTCAAATTCGAGCGCCACGCAAAGTTCCGCCGCGATGCCGCGGATCTTCGCGTCGATGTGCCGATCACGCTCTACGAGGCGGTGCTGGGCGGCAAGATCCGCGTGCCGACGCTCGATGGCGAAGCCGAGCTCACCCTGCCGCCGAGCGTCAATACATCCAAGGCGTTGCGCCTCAAGGGCAAGGGGCTGCATGGCGGCGGCGATCTTTACGCCAACCTCAAAATCGTGCTGCCCGAAAAGGGCGACCCGGACCTCGAAAGCCTGATGCGCTTCTGGCGCGACCAGAAGCCATACAAGGTGCGCGACTAGGCTGCCCTGGCTTCGCTGTCGAGGCTTTTGAGCGCAATCTTGAGGCCCGCGACACAGCTTGCGTCGAGGCCCGCAGGCACCATGCCGTCGATGATTTCGATCGCCCGTTCGGCGCTCATGGCCTTCCGATAGGGGCGGTCGGCCGTCAGCGCGTCGAACACGTCGGCCACGGCGACAATGCGCGATTCGAGGCCGATGGCATCGCCCGAAAGCTGCCGCGGATAGCCGGTGCCATCGAGCCGCTCATGATGCTGCGCCGCGACTTCGGCCAACTCGCTGAAGGCGCCGATGCGGCGGAGGATCACTTCGCCGAGCGAGGGGTGGCGCTTGACCTCCTCCCATTCGGCAGGCTCGAGGCTGCCCGGCTTGTCGAGGATCGAATTGGAAACGCCGAGCTTGCCGATATCGTGAAGCAGCGCGGCACGCCGGATGCGGCGGCGATGCGCCGCGTCGAGACCGAGTTCGCCCGCTATCAGATCGGAGAACAACGCCACGCGGTCGCTATGGCCGCTGGTGAAGGGGGTCTTGGCATCGATCACCTCCGCGAAGGCGGCGGCGATGTCGTCGAGATAATCCTCGTCGACGGGATGCGAGGCCTTGATGGTCTCATAGGCAACGAGGCGTTGCTGCAGCAGCGGATCGGCGAGCGAGTGCCAGAACGCTTGGTCCCGGGCGACGGTTTGCAGTGCTTCGACCACGCGCGGGTCGAACCAGGTTCCGGAACGGCGTTCGACTTCGCTCATTGCCTTCGTGGCACCACCGCCGGTGAAGAACACATCGGCGACCTGCGCTACGAGCGCGACGCGGGCAATCAGCGAGATCTCCATCTCGCGCTTGCCGGCAGGCTGGCCCCTGCCGTCCCAGTGCTCGTCGAGATCGGTGATGCCTTGAGCGACGGCTTCGGAAAAGCGCATGGTGCGCGCGATATTGGCGCCGCGGTGGCAGCGCGTATCGGTCAGCTCGTGAGCGATCTCGCCTGTTTTCAGCGCCGTCTCGATGATGATGCGGAAACGCTCGACGAGGTTCTTTTTCATGCCGGCATGGGAGATCAGATACCAGAGGAATTGCGGCGGGGTGTGATCGAGATATTTGGCCGCCGCCTTCATGGTCAAATCGTCGGTGACATAGAGCTGGCAGATGCGCGCGGCATTGCTGGAGCAGCCGACATCCTTGAGCAGGATGGCGTAATAGAGCTCGGTCAGCGCGCTCGGGTCGAAGCCGAGTTCCATGCCGATATGGATGCCGATCCAGCAGGCGCGCACCGAATGGCCGGCCGGCTGGCCCTCAGTGAGGTCGAGGGCGTAGCTCAGCGCACTGACGAGTTCGGCGAGCTGGATCTGCTTGGTCTCTGTCATGGCGGCATAAGGGCCCGGAAACCTTGCTAGATGCCTGCCGTTCAATTGTGCGCGTCGTTCACCCTTGCCGGCAGGGTGAAGGAAACCTTAAAGGCGCGGCGCAGCGGCCCGTTTCAGCCGGTCATTGATGGCCTCACCGAGGCCGGTATGGGGGATGGGTGCGACCGCTATCCGCGTGGCACGCGCATCAAGCTCGTGCAGCATGGCGAAGAGGTTGCGCGCGGCTTCGCGTAGATCTGCCGACGGCGACAAATTGCGATCACCGACAAACTCACCGAAGCCGAGGAAGACTTCGCCGGGCTCAGGGCTGGTTGCGTCGAGGCGGAGAACAGCGTTCGGCGCGTAGTGACTCGCGAGCATGCCGGGGGCCGAAATCGCCGCATCGGGTTTGGCGATGGCAATGGCACGGCCGAGCCTGGCCTCGATGTCGCTGCGCGCCAGCGCACCCGAACGGAGCTGCGTGACGACATCGCCGTCAATGGCGAGGATTGTCGACTCGACACCCGAATTGCTGGGGCCGCCATCGAGCACCGGCACGCCGGGCAGTGCCTTCTCCACCTGCGGCGCCGAAGTCGGCGAGAGCCGGCCCGAGAGATTGGCGGAGGGCGCCGCCAGGGGCACGTCGGCGGCGCGGATCAATTGCAGCGCCAAGGGATGATCGGGAATGCGGATCCCGACCGTATCGAGGCCGGCGGTTACGATGTCCGACAGCCTGGCGTTCTGCCGCTTGGGCAAGACCAGCGTCAACGGGCCCGGCCAGAAGCGGGCAAGCTGGCGCGCCAAAGGCGAGAGTTCGACCAGAGTTTCCGCCATCGCCAGATCGGCGACGTGGACGATCAGCGGATTAAAGCGCGGGCGGCCCTTGGTCTCGTAAATCTTGAGCACGGCGTCGGTATTGGTGGCGTCGGCGCCAAGCCCGTAGACCGTTTCGGTGGGGAAGGCGACAATTCCGCCGGCGCGCAGAATGTCGGCGAATCGCTGTATTTCGGGCGCCGAGGGAGAGCTCGCCCCGGATGTCGCGGACGTGGGCGCGGTTATGGACGCGGTCATGGCAGGGTGTTTGACAAGGCCCGGCACGGGCGTCAAGAACACTGGCGCGGCGGAGATTTCAGAGTGCGATGACCACATTGCTGGTCAGCCAGTCCAATTTCGAGAGCCACGCGACCCCGACGGGTCACCCCGAGCGCCCCGATCGGCTGCGAGCGATCGCCGAGGCTTTGGGTGATGGCTCCTTCGCCGCGCTGTCGCGGCTGGATGCCCCGGCGGCGGATCTCGAACTGGCGCAGCTGGTTCATGCCGCCGGCTATCTCGATGCCCTGCGGCGGGCGCGTCCGGCCGAAGGGTTGGGACAGATCGACGAAGACACCTTCATCTCAGCGGGATCGCTCGATGCGGCCAGCACCGCGCTCGGCGCGGGGCTTGCAGCGCTCGAAGCGGTGGCGCTCGGGGAGATGGCCAATGCGTTCTGCGCCGTTCGTCCGCCCGGGCACCATGCCGAGATCGAACGACCAATGGGTTTTTGCCTGGTCAATTCGATTGCAGTCGTGGCGCGCGAGGCGCAGCGCAAATTCGGGGCGGAGCGGGTGGCGATCGTCGATTTCGACGTGCATCACGGCAATGGCACCGAGGACATCTTCAAGGATGACGGCTCGGTGTTTTACGGCTCGACGCATCAGATGCCGCTTTATCCCGGCACCGGGGCGGCGAGTGTCGCCGGCGTCGGCAATATCTTTAATGCCCCCCTCGCCGCTGGCAGCGGCACCGAGGAGATGCGGGCCGCCTATGATGAGCGCATCCTGCCGGCGCTCAGCGCCTTCCGGCCGGATTTCATCCTGATCTCCGCTGGCTTTGATGCGGACTATCGCGATCCCCTCGCCGGGCTCAATTGGCGGCCGCAGGATTTCGGCTGGGTGACGCAGAGGCTGATGGAGGTGGCGGACCGTGTGTGCGGCGGCCGCATTGTTTCGATGCTCGAAGGCGGCTATGACCGCGAGGGGCTCGCGACGGGGGTTGCGGCCCATGTCACGGCGCTGATGGGTAGCGATGGCTGAGCAGCAGAACGACATCGGCGTCATGAGTTTCGAGGCGGCACTGGCCGAGCTTGAGGGCATCGTTGCCAAGCTCGAGGGCGGCAAGGCGCCGCTGGCCGAATCCATCGCGATCTATGAGCGCGGCGAGGCGCTTAAGTCGCATTGCGAGACGCTGCTCAAAGCGGCAGAAGCGCGGATCGAAAAGATCACGCTCAGGAACGGCAAGCCGGTCGGAACCGAGCCGCTCGATCCGCAGTAAGGCTAGCATGGCCGACAGTTCCGCGCTCAGGCGCACCCGCGTCATTATCTGGATCGCCGTGGTCGTCGTGGCGCTGGCTGCAACGGCAAAATTCGTCTTATGGCCACCGCCGCCTGCCGGGACACCGGCCGGTCTTTCCTATGCCGATGCATCCTTCACGCTCACCAACGCAGCCGGCGGCAGCTTCACCAATGCCGACCTCAAGGGGAAACCGAGCCTCATGTTCTTCGGCTATACGTTCTGCCCCGATGTCTGCCCGACGACGATGTCGGACATCCTCAAATGGCGTGACGATACCGGCATCGGCTATGACGGGCTCAGGACCATCTTCGTCACCATCGACCCCGAACGCGATACGCCGGAATTGCTCAAGGCCTATCTTGGTGCGTTCGATCCGAACATTATTGGCCTCACCGGCAACCAGGCAGAGACCGAAACGGTGAAGACCATTTTCGGCGTGCTGGGTGAGAAGGCTGACGATGCATCATCGGACACCTATCTGATGAACCACACCGCGGGCGTGTTCCTGATTGGCGCCGACGGCTCCTACCAGGGCACCATCGCCTATGGCGAGGCCAGCGCGGCGGCGGAAGCCAAGATCAAGCGACTGGTGAACGGCTGAACTACCGGGGGCCGGCAGCACTGGCTTCGCCCGGACGGATCGGCTAACATCGGCAAACGACGATTGAGTCCGCTCACGCGGGCATCCGGCCTCCCCGGCTGGCCTCAGATCGTCGCCAATACCAACTCGATCAGCAGGTGATGCGATGGAATACCGCCGCTTGGGCAAATCCGGTCTCAAGGTCTCCGAGTTTTCGTTCGGCACTTGGGTGACCTTCGGCAAACAGGTCGGCGAAGACGGCGCCGTCTCAATCATGAAGACGGCCTATGATCATGGCGTCAATTTCTTCGACGGCGCCGAAGGCTATGAGGCCGGCAACGCCGAACTGGTGATGGGCGCCGCGCTCAAGGAGCTCAACTGGGCGCGTGAGAGCTATGCGGTCTCCTCCAAGGTCTATTGGGGCACAGGCAATGGTACGATGGACCGGGGCCTGTCGCGCAAGCACGTGACCGACGCCGCGCACGCCGCGATGAAGCGCATCGGGGTCGACTATCTCGACCTTTATTTCTGCCACCGGCCCGACCTCGACACGCCGATCGGGGAGACCGTCTGGGCGATGCACAATCTGATCGTGCAGGGCAAAGTGCTTTATTGGGGCACCTCGGAATGGACGGCGCAGCAGATCACCGAGGCCCATTTGTTCGCGCGGGAGAACCATCTGACGCCGCCGACGATGGAGCAGCCGGAATACAATCTGTTCGCCCGCCAGAAGATCGAATCCGATTTCGTGCCGCTCTATGAGATGGGGCTCGGGACGACGATTTTTTCGCCACTGGCATCGGGTTTCCTGACCGGCAAATACAGCGACGGCATTCCCGCCGAGAGCCGGGCCGGCCTGCCCGGCTATGAATGGTTGAAGGCGCGGCTTGAATCGCCCGAGGGGCGGCAGAAGATGGAAAACGTCAAAAAGCTGGGCGCTCTCGCCAAGGAAGCCGGCCTGCCGATCCACCACATGGCGCTGCTCTGGTGCAACGCCAACCCGAACGTGTCGACAGTGATTTTGGGCGCCAGCAAGAAGAGCCAGCTCGAGGACAACCTCAAGGCGCTCGACAGCAAAGCGAAAATGACTCCCGAGCTGATGGGCAGGATCGACGCGCTGCTCGGCAACAGGCCCACGGGGCCGATCCGCTACTAGCGGCGACTAGAACCCTACTCCACCCTCGCGGCCGGTCTGGCCGCGATGGCGGAGGAAGTGGTCGGCGAGGACGCAGGCCATCATGGCTTCGCCGATCGGCACGGCGCGGATACCGACGCAGGGGTCGTGGCGGCCCTTGGTCATGATGTCGGTGTCCTCATTGTGCACGGTGACGGTCTCGCGCGACGTCAGGATCGACGATGTCGGCTTGACCGCGAAACGCACAACGATCGGATCGCCATTGGAAATGCCGCCGAGGATACCGCCGGAGCGGTTGGTCTTGAAATGCGGACCGTGGAGGCCAGCGCGCATCTCGTCGGCATTCTCGATGCCGGTGAGCGCCGCCGCGGCAAAGCCGTCGCCGATCTCGACGCCTTTGACGGCGTTGATCGACATCATGGCCGAGGCCAAATCCGCCGATAGCTTGCCGTAGATGGGCGCGCCCCAGCCAGGCGGCACGCCCTCGGCGACGACTTCGATGATTGCGCCGACCGAATTTCCAGCCTTGCGAAGCTGGTCGAGATAGGGCGCCCAGCGCGTAGCTGCCTCGGCGTCGGCGCAGAAGAACGGGTTGTTGCCCACCTCGTCCCAATTGAAATTGGCGTAGTCGATTTCGTGCGGACCGATGCCGACGAGCGAGGCGCGGATCTTAACGTGAGGCACGACGAGCCGCGCGATGGCTCCTGCCGCCACCCGCGCGGCGGTCTCGCGCGCCGAAGCGCGGCCCGAGCCCTTGTAATCGCGAATGCCGTATTTCTGCTGATAGGTGAAATCGGCGTGGCCGGGCCGGAACTTGTCCTTGATTTCGGTGTAGTCCTTGGAGCGCTGATCGGTGTTGTCGATAAGCAGAGAGATCGGCGTGCCGGTCGTCTTGAGCTTACCGTCCGCCTCGTCTTCGAAGGTGCCGGAGAGAATTTTGACGGCGTCGTCCTCGCGGCGCTGCGTGGTGAAGCGCGACTGGCCGGGTTTGCGGCGATCGAGATCGCGCTGGATGATCTCGGCCGAGATCTCGATCCCCGGCGGGCAGCCATCGATGACGACGCCGAGCGAGGGCCCGTGGCTCTCACCCCAGGTGGTGAAGCGGAACATGTGGCCAAAGCTGTTGAACGACATCGGCTGCGCCTCAAGGGTGAGGTCTTCTAGGCACCGCCCGCACTCGGGTCAATCAATCGTCCCAGCTATGCCCCGCAGGGTAAACACTGGCTTGACCGTCGTGGAAGTGAACGACCGAGTCCTGCGGCGGGAACCAGTTGACCGCCCGCTCGAGCGGGAAGTCCTCGATCAGCCGCCGCAGAACCCGCAAAATCCCGCCATGGGCGACGATGATCGAAGGGCCCGTGAGCGAGGCGCCGAAATCGGCGACTCTGACCGCCAAATCGGCATAGCTCTCGCCCTCGGGCGGGCGATAGTCCCAGAATTCGGCGCCGCGCTCACCGGCGATCGCCATTTCGCCGCTGGCCAGCTCGGCATGGAGGCGGCCCTCATAGATGCCAAAGGACAGTTCGATCAGCCGCGCATCAAAGGTCACGGCGGGCGGCGGATCGAACGCGGCGCGGACCCACTGCATGGTCTCGCGGGTGCGACCGAGCGGCGACGCGTACCAGGCGAAATCGGTCGCGGCACGGCCGGAGCGGTCGAGCAGTTGCTTTAGCAATTTGCCATTGAGTTCAGCCTGTCCGCGCCCCACGACGTTGAGCGGAATGTCCTTGCTGCCCTGGTATCGCCCTTGGGCATTCCAATCGGTCTCGCCGTGGCGGACGAAATAGAGTTCGGGCCAGCTTGGATCGGTCATGTCACCTTCATCGCCCTGCGTCCCGGCAGGCACAATGTCGCGTTTGGAACAGCGCCTATGCGCCTGGCGTGGCTGGAGCGTCGGGCTCGTTCAGCAATTGCATGCCGACGATGCTGAAGCCCGCATCGACGTAATGAATCTCGCCGGTCACGCCGGAGCTCAAGGGCGAGAGCAGGTAGAGGGCGGCCTTGCCGACATCGTCGATATCGACGTTGCGGCGCATGGCGGAGTTGGCTTCTTGATAGTGCAGCATATCGCGGAGGCCCGAGATCCCGGACGCGGCCAGCGTCTTGATGGCGCCGGCGGAGATGGCGTTGACGCGGATATTGCCTTTGCCAAGATCGACCGCGAGATAGCGCACCGAGGCCTCGAGCGCGGCTTTCGCGACGCCCATGACGTTGTAATTGGGGATGTAGCGCTGGGCGCCATAGTAGGTGAGCGTCAGCAGCGCACCCCCGTCCTGCATCAGCGCTTCGGCGCGCTTGGCGACGGCAGTGAAGGAATAAACCGAGATGTTCATCGTCAGCGCGAAATTGTTGGCGCTGGTCTCGATGTAGCGCCCCTCCAGTTCCTCCTTGTTGGAAAAACCGATGGCGTGGACCAGGAAATCGAGCTTGCCCCAACGCTCGGCAATCTGCCGAAAGGTCTCGTCCATGGCGGCATCATTGGTCACGTCGCATTCGACGACGAAGTCGGATCCGGCTTCGGCCGCGAGCGGGTCGACCCGCTTCTTGAGCGCCTCGCCCTGATAGGAAAAGGCGAGCTCGGCGCCCTCCGAACGAAGCGCGCGGGCGATGCCCCAGGCAATGGAGCGGTTGTTGGCAACGCCCATGATGAGGCCGCGCTTGCCAGCCATCAAACCTTCAGCCATCGGCGTTTCCTTGTTGTTTTCCCTGTTGCGGGGCTTCTGCCACATGCCCGGAAAGCGGGCAAGTTACGGCTTGTGCACGCAGCTTCCGCCGCTATGTTTCCGGCCATGAGCGTCCCCCATGCCAAGATTGTCGCCGAGCTCGCCGCACTCCTCGGTGAGCGGGCGGTCATCGGCGAGGCGGCCGATATGGCGCCGTTTCTCGATGAGCCTCGCAAACGCTTTCACGCGCCGGCCGCGGCGGTCGCCCTGCCCTCGGATGTGTCCCAGGTTCAGGCGATTGCACGCTGGGCCAATGGCAGAGGCGTGCCGTTGATCCCGCAGGGCGGCAATACCGGGCTGGTCGGCGCGCAGGTTCCGCTGAGCGGGGAGGAAGTGATCGTCTCGCTCAAAAAGCTCGATCGGGTTCGCTCCGTCGATGCGGATGCGGGCAATATGATCGTGGAAGCCGGCGTCATTCTCGAAAACGCCCACCGTGCCGCCGAGGACGCGGACGCGATGTTTCCGCTCTGGATCGCGAGCCAGGGTTCGGCACGGATCGGCGGGGTCTTGTCGAGCAATGCGGGGGGCGTGCAGGTTCTCGCTTTCGGCAATGCGCGGGAGGTATGTCTGGGCATCGAAGCGGTACTGCCCGATGGCCGGCTCTATCAAGGTCTCAATGCGCTGAGGAAAGACAATACCGGCTATGACCTCAAGGACCTCTTCATCGGAGCCGAGGGCACGCTCGGCTTCATCACTGCAGCGACGTTGAAGCTCTTCCCCAAACCGGAAGGCTACGAGACGGCGCTTTGCAATGTCACGGGACCCGTGCAGGCGCTGGAGCTGTTCTACCTGATGCGCGGCCGGCTCGGCTCGCGGCTCACCGCGTTCGAGCTGATGCCTCGCTTTGGCATCGAGTTGCAGTTCAGGCATCGGATGCTCGAGCGCGACCCCGCCGCCAGCCCTTCCCCTTGGTATGCGCTGGTCGAAGTCAACCGCATGCAGGGGAGCGTCCCGGGCGCGCTTACGGCTGCGCTCGAGGATGCGATCGAGCGCGGCGTCATTGCCGATGCCAGCATCGCCATGAATGGCGCCGACCGCGCCAATATGTGGGCGGCGCGCGAACAGATGAGCGAGGTGCAATCGCGCGAGGGAGCCTCGATCAAGCATGATGTGTCGGTGCCGATTGCGGCGGTTCCGGCGCTGATCGCCGATGGATCGGCGGCGGTGATGCGGATCGTCGAGGGTGTCAGGCCCTGCCCGTTCGGGCATCTGGGCGACGGCAACATCCACTTCAATTTCAGCCAGCCGACGGGGATGGATGGTGCGGCGTTCATGGCGCGCGAGGCCGAGATCAATGAGGCGGTCTATGCGGTGGTCGCCCGGCTCGGCGGATCGGTCTCGGCTGAGCACGGCATCGGGCAGTTGAAGACGAGCCTGCTCAGGCGCGTCAAGGATCCGGTAGCACTGGAGTTGATGCGCGCGATCAAGACGGCGCTCGACCCCAATGGCATCATGAACCCGGGAAAGGTGCTGGGCTAGTCGCTCACGACCCGGCTCCAGCGGATCAGTTCGCCCTCGCCAGGATCGAATTCTGTCCCAACCTTTCCAAAGCCATTGCGATGCAAGGCCCGCTGGGACGCGAAATTCTCAATTGCCGTCCGAGCGACCAAAAGGTCCACCAGAGGATCGTCGTTTGCCTCTTTGACCAAGCCCGCAATCGCGCCACTTGCATAGCCGTTTCGCCGACGAGCAACGGCGACGCCAAAGCCAATTTCAACTTCGCCGCCAAAGGGTGAGTGCTTGTATCCACAGAGACCTACCACCTCACCGTTTCGCACAATCATCCACGTACCCCGATCGTGAACGCGCACGATGTCTGCGTGCATGCCGCGGATGATCTCTAAGGTGTGTCTGTCGTCGACGCCGCCGGGGGGCAGGACCAGATCAAGGCGACTGGCGCCCGTACCGAGCATCCACGCGAAATCCGAGTCGTCGCACGCCACCAACTCCAACATGCAAGGATTCCCTCAGCCTATCCGTCGCTGTCGCCGGCCTCAGCAACGCCCCGGCTTCGGCCAGGCAAGACTAAAACAGGTCCAGCTGGCCATTTGCCGCTTTCTTGCGCCTGGGAGCCTCTTCGGGCTCGGCCTCGGGATCGATGGGCTCGATCAGTTGGGGGCCCTCGGAATCGGCGCGGCCGATGGCTTTGCCGACAGGGTGATATTGCATCGTGCCGTGCGGCGGCGAGATGGCGAGGGACACGGCCTGTTTGGCGTTGACATCGCGCGTGTTGAGCCAGGCGTCGATCGCGGCCTCGCCGCGGAGAATCGCCGGCATGCGGTCATAGACCGATGAGATTTCGAGATTGGGCTCGACCGTGACGATCGCCACGGTGTCGACCTCCTCGCCATCCGGCCCCGACCAGGTGGAATAGAGGCCAGCGAACGCCATGGTTTCGGTTTCGCGCGAGGTGATGTAGTAGGGCAGCCGCCTGCCGCCCGGCGCCTTCATCCATTCGTAGTAGCCCGAGGCCGGGACGATGCAGCGCGAATGGCGCAGCGCGTCGCGGAAGGCCGGCTTGTCGATCATCGTCTCGGCGCGGGCATTGATGAGCAGCGGAAAATCGCGCGGGTCCTTGACCCAATGCGGCACGAGGCCCCAACGGAAAAGTTCGGCCGTGCGCTGGCCCTCGCGCTGGGCGATGATAACGACAGGCTGGGTTGGCGTGATGTTGTAGCGCGGCACATTGGCGAAATCGTTGAGCACTTTATAGAGCCCGCGCCAGGCTTCCTGCGGCAGCAAAAAGGCATATCGTCCGCACATGATTTCGCCAGCGGTTGATCGAAGATGCCAAGGTAAGTGCTTGGGTGGGCGAGCGCAAATCCTGGTGCCGGAACGATGAGCAAAACCATCTTTGCGGCGAGCGTCGCTTTGCTGCGCCAGCCGGAGGTGCTGCTGATCCAGCGCAACCGGGCGCCCTCGGAAGGCTTGTGGACGCTGCCGGGCGGGCGGCTCGAGCCGGGGGAAACGGCAGAGGCCGCGGCGGCGCGCGAGGTCAAGGAAGAGCTCGGGCTTTATGCCTTTGCGCTGAGGCCCGTGCGGACCCTGATGCTGGGCAAGAACCGCGACTTTCCGCTGGCGGTGTTTGCGACCGAAGGGTTCGAAGGCGAGATCGTCCCCGACCCAGCCGAATTGCGCGCCTGGCGCTGGGTGCGGATGGAACAACTGCGCGGCCTCAAGACCACCTACGATCTCGCCCCGGTGCTGGAAGCGGTGTTCCGCATGTTCGACCGGACGTGAGGCCGTTATTGCGCCTTGCCCGTGACATGATGCCGAGACTAGAGAAGCGCATGCGCTCGCTGGCCCTCCTTCTGCTGATGCTTGGCGCCGTGGCGGCGCCCCGTCCGGCCTTCGCCGTCGATCCGCCTTACGAGGCCGAAATGGAGCGGCTGGCCGAGATCATGGGGAGCCTCTATTTCCTCGCGCCGCTCTGCAAACCGGGTGCCGATGATTGGCGCAACGAGCTCGCCGAACTGGTGCGGCTCGACCAGCCGGACGAGGACCGGCAGCAGCGGCTCTATGGCGCATTCAATTCGGGCTTCACCGCCTATTCCCGGCTCTATCGAAGCTGCACCGTGTCGGCCAATGAGGCGCTGATCCGGCTCTTGATCGAAGCCGAGAGCACGGCCCGCGACATCCACACGCGCTTTGCAGAATAGGGCTTAAGGATAATGCGAGAGGTCGCGTTAACCTTCGGGTCACATGTCACTTTGTGATCGTTATCAGCGTGCTAGGTCCTTTTGTATGGGTCAGGGCAAACCGACACTTCCGAACAGCGCCGACGGGGTGCAGGACGAGCACCGCGAGGAGCGGCAGCTGGCGCTCGAATATCTCGCCGAGGCGTGGAACAGTGCCGAAGACGAAGGCGTCGAGAGCCTGGCGCTCGCCCACGCTTCGCTGTTCGCGGCTCTCGCAACGCTGGTGCGCAACCATGGCGAAGAGGCGACTGCGGCTCTGGTCGCGGGCCTGCCCGATCGTATCCGCCGCGGCGAATACAATCTCGATCGGTCGCTGCAGTAGCTAGGTCGGCTGCAGCGTTTCGAGGAATTGCACCGGCCTGCCTGTGGCAGGACCCAGCAGCTCGCCTTGCCACATCACTTTTGTGCCACGGACGATCGTGCCGACCGGCCAGCCGGTAACATTCGTACCGTCATAGGGAGTCCAGCCCGCCTTGCTGGCGATCCAGCCATTGGTGATGGTCTCGCGGCGCTTCAAATCCACGATGGTCAAATCGGCGTCGTAGCCGGTGGCGATGCGGCCCTTCCTCGCAATGTTGAAGATGCGCGCCGGGCCGTGGCTTGAGAGATCGACGAAACGCTCGAGACTGAGCCGCTCCGCCGCCACATGGTCGAGCATGATGGGCACCAGGGTCTGGACACCGGTCATGCCGGAGGGCGAATTCGGGTAGGGCTTTTCCTTTTCCTCGCGCGTGTGGGGCGCGTGGTCGGAGCCGAGCACATCGACGACCCCGTTCGAGACTCCCGCCCAGATCAATGCCCGGTGCGCCTGGTCGCGCACTGGGGGGTTCATCTGCGCGAAGGTGCCGAGCCGCTCATAGGCGGTTTCGTCCAGCGTCAGATGATGCGGCGTGACCTCGACCGTGGCCACATCTTTGTGGTCGGCGAGGAACGCCATCTCCTCGCCGGTCGAGATATGGAGCACATGGATGCGCTTGCCGTATTTGTGGGCGAGCGCCACCAGCCGCCGCGTCGAGCGTAACGCCGCCTCCGGGTCGCGCCAGACCGGATGGGAGCGCGGATCGCCTGGGATCCGCAGGGGCATCCGCTCCTCGAGCCGATATTCGTCTTCGGAATGGAAGGCGGCGCGGCGGGAAATAGCGCGAAGGATCGCTCCGACGCCGTCATCGTCGGCGACGAGGAGGCTGCCGGTCGACGACCCCATGAAGACTTTGACGCCGGCACAGCCGGGGAGCCGCTCCAGGGTGGGGAGTTCGCCAATATTTTCGTGGGTGCCGCCGATGAAGAAGGCAAAATCGCAATGCATCCTGCCGCTCGCGCGGGCGATCTTGTCCTCGAAAGTCACCCGGCTCGTGGTCAGCGGGTTGGTATTGGGCATCTCGAAGACGGCGGTGACGCCACCCATCACGGCCGAGAGCGAACCGGAGGCCAGATCTTCCTTGTGCTCGAGCCCAGGCTCGCGGAAATGCACCTGAGTGTCGATGACGCCCGGGAGAATGTGGAGGCCGGTGCAATCGGTAACGGTTTCCGCGCTGGCGGCGCCGAGGTCGCCCAGCGCCGCGATGTGTCCGCCGGTGATGCCGATGTCAGCCCGGTGGATGCCGTCATGATTGGCGATTGTGCCGTTCTTGAAGATCGCGTCGTAGTGCGCCATGTGTGCCCCTCGCCCGAATTGAGGGCATAAAGGATTCCCGTCCGTGCGGGAATGAGGCGGTGAGCATGCCGGTAATTCTTCGCCCGTCGCGCGCGCTGGTCCGTTTCTCGGGAGCGGACGCGCAGAAGCTCCTGTTCGACGTGGTGACCGGCCGTCTGCTCGCCGAGCCCGGCCCGCCGGTCTGGTGGGCGCTACTCTCGCCTCAGGGCAAGATTCAAGCCGAGGGCCTAAGCGTCTGGAAAGACGATGCCTTCTGGCTCGATGTCGACCAGTCGGTGGCCGACAGCTTCATCAAGCGCATGAAGATCTATCGGCTGAGGGCAGTGGTCGAAATTGAGGATCTGCGCGAGACGCACGCGGTGGGCAGCGACCCCGCCACCGATAAGGGTCATGTGATCGGCAGCAAGGCGGAGGCCGCTGGCTGGGCGCCGGCCGACACAGCCTATGATCGCGACCGGATCGCGGAAGGTGTCGCGGAACTGGGCAAGGATTTCGCGCCGGACGCGCTGTTTCCGCACGATATCGGCATGGATTTGCTGGGGGGCGTCGACTTCCAGAAGGGCTGCTATATCGGCCAGGAAGTGGTGAGCCGGATGCAGCATCGCGGCACGGCGCGGCGCCGTCCGGTGATCGTTTCAGGCGTGGGGGACGCGCCGATGGGGACGCCGCTGCTGGTCGGGGCGCGCGAGGCCGGAACGATCGGCACGCCGGTCGACGGCAAGGCGGTCGCGATCGTCAGGCTCGACCGGTTCGATGGCGGCACGGTGAGCGTGGGCGGGGCGCCGGTGAATGTGACATTGCCGGCATGGGCGAATTATCGGCTCGGCGACGCAGAAACCGAGGCGTGACAAGACCCCCAGTGTCATTCCCGCGAAGGCGGGAACCCAATTATCCACTTGCGCCGGGGAAAGTTGGGTCCCAGCTTTCGCTGGGATGACACCCGGTGGGTGTGGATGATCTGGGGGCGAACTGATCGATGGCGCAGCGCAGTCAACGGGCGTGGCAGCGGATGCTGAGCGGGCGGCGGCTCGACATCCTCGATCCCTCGCCGCTCGATGTCGAACTCAGCGACATCGCACACGGGCTGGCGCGGGTGGCGCGGTGGAACGGGCAGACGCAGGGCGATTATCCATTTTCGGTGGCGCAGCATTCGGTGCTGGTGCTGGAAATCTTCCGCGCGGCGGCACCCCTGCCCAACGCCAAAGCCGAACTCTATGCACTGCTCCATGACGCGCCCGAATATGTGATGGGCGACATCATCTCGCCGTTCAAGGCGGCGATGGGCGGCAATTACAAGGAGGTGGAGAACCGGCTGATGGGCGCCATCTATCTCCACTTCGCGCTCGCCGCCGCGCCGCCTGCGGCACTGGCGCGGCAGATTAAGCGCGCCGACAAGCAGGCGGCTTTCCACGAGGCGGTGCATCTGGCGGGCTTCGCGCTCGATGAGGCGCGGCGGTTCTTCGGCGAACCGGAGATGGCGGGGTTCGATCTCGACGGCTTCGAGCAATTGATCCGGCCATGGCCGACGGGCGAGGCCTATGACCGGTTCGTAGGCGAGGTCGAACGGCTCGTCGCAATCCACAAATCATAGTTAAGTTAAGGTAAACGCCTGTTCCGTTTTGACGCGCTCAAGGGCTCATGGTTGATGCAAAGTTAACAGCATCTGCCGGAGGCGGGCCAAATGTCGGACACTCTACGCGCCATCGCGATCTGCGGCCTCGTCGGCGCCTGCGCCGCGGGCCTCCTTGCCCTCCCGGCTTTTCTGCCGTCGGCGATGGCTAACGAGCAGCCGCTGAAGACGCTGCTCAGCGCCAAGGACGAATTGTTTCCCAAACTGTTCGATCCGCGCACGCTCGCCAAATACGACGTCGTGCTCGACCCCAGCGTCTCAACCGACGTGCTGAGCACGCAGACGGTCAAAAAGATCGGCTTCGGGCAGGTGACGATCGTCACCATCATCAAGACCCCGACCGGCACCTATTCGAGCGACGCGGTCACCTCGCCCTATGTGCAATATCCGGGCATCGAGGTCAGCCGGAAAAGCTGGGCGCGGCAGTTCGAGGATCTGGGGATTACTGGATGGGCGCCGGCCTATAGCGGATCGTTCGTGGTGCTGCTGGCCGCGGGTAACGTTTAGCGGGAAGGGCTTTTACGTGGCTCTGTCCCTCGCGCCCTGCGGTCGCGAGGTCCAACCGCGGGGGGTTAAGCCCGCTTGAACTTGTAGAAAACGTGGTGGCCGATCTTGGTCACCTTTTTCAGTTTCGGGGCCCAGCGCGGATAGACGTAGGTGGCGTGGTAGTGCGTCGCTTTTTCGACCTCCGGCAGGTAGAGCGTGCCGTCAATGACGCCGCGGGCGATGGTGTCGGCCTGCTTCCATGAGGTCTTGTCGGTGACGGTTTCGGGGATGCCGTCGCAGGCGAAGGAGAACTGGCAGGCATTGCGCATGTTCTGGTTCTGGAACACCACGGCGCAGATGGTATCGGGGTAGAGCCGGTGGGCGACCCGGTTCATCACTACCTGCCCGACCGCCACCTGGCCGCGATAGCTTTCGCCACGGGCCTCGAAATAGATGGCCGTCGCCATGCACCAGATCTCCTTGTCGGAGACCTTCTTGCCATCGGTTGCAGTCACCGGCAGGTCGGCAATGGAGCCGGTTTCGCGGGCATAGGCCAGGCGCTCGGATGGGGTAGCCGGAATGGGCGCGACCGCCAGGCCCTCGATGGCGCTCAGAGCCGGATTCATTTCGACCGGGTCGATGCTGGCGACAGCGATGGTGTTGTCTTCCTTCGCCGCACCCGGCGAGCGGAGTTCGGCCAGGCGGCTGCGGATCGATTCAAAGCCGCTCGAGACATCGAGCCCGTCAGGGGTCAGCCGGGCCCGGTTGGTTTTCTCGGCGCGGTTGGGACCGGCAAAGAGGCCCGAAGTGAACAAATCGACCGAGCCGCTGATGATGAGCTCGTCGCCATTGCGGGTGAGCGTCGCCGTCGGGGCCGCGACCACCGGGCCGGCGCCGAGTCCCGGCCCCTGCGAGGCGCCCGCCAGCATCGGCCATAGCAGCACCGACATGGCCAGCGAGGCAATGATGCCTCCGGCGCTGTGCCGGGGCCAAGCCCAGCTGGCTTTCAACTCTGGTCCGAACAGGGCCAATACTCACGCAAACGCAACTACACACACGCGGCGGCACTGTTGCTAAAATGCCGTCAAACCCGATCATGGCGGATTAGGGTTATGCGCAGGTAAACACCGCGATTCGGGCGTGCCTCCGCCCGAAAGATGGTTAAGGCGCCCCGGATTGGGCAGGCTTGCGGCCAGGTTGCATGTCGTTCCGACTACTCCCGAGGAGCGAAATGACTAGGCGGACTGCGCCAGCGTCAGGCGCGCCACGGGCACCCGATAAGGCGAGCAGCTCACATAGTCGACGCCCAGGCCGGCAAAGAAGCGCAGCGATGCCGGGTCGCCCGCATGCTCACCGCAGATGCCGATCTTGAGGTTGGGGTTGGCCGCGCGGCCGCGCGCGATGGCGATCGCGATCAGTTCACCGACGCCCTTCTGATCGAGCGTCACGAAGGGGTCGTTGCCGTAAATGGCCTTCCGTTGATAGGCGGCGAGAAAGGCCGGAGCGTCGTCGCGCGAGATACCGAAGGTGGTCTGCGTGAGATCATTGGTGCCGAAGGAAAAGAAATCGACCTGGGGCGCAATGTCGCCGGCCCGCAGCGCCGCGCGCGGCAGCTCGATCATGGTGCCGAAGGCAAAGCGGGCGCGGGCGGCGGCAGGAATGTCGGCCGCATCGACAAGGTTCATCACGCGCTCGCGGATCCAGCCGACTTCGGTGGCGGTCGAGACGAACGGCACCATGATTTCGAGCGCTACTGGCTCGGCCCCAGCCCTCATCGCGGCACGCAGCCCCGAGAGCAATGCAGCGATCTGCATTTCGAGGATTTCAGGATAGGTCACCGCGAGGCGTACGCCGCGATGGCCGAGCATGGGGTTGATCTCGGAGATGCGCTCGAGGCGAAGCTTGAGAGCGCGCAGTTCGAGGCCGAGAGACCTGGCTGTCTCCTCGATATCCTCCTCGCTGCGCGGCAGAAATTCGTGCAGCGGTGGATCGAACAGGCGGACGCAGACCGGCCGGCCGGCCATGGCCGAAAAGATCGCCGCATAGTCGCCGGTCTGGAAATCGACGAGGCCGTTGAGCGCCGAGCGGCGGGCCTCTTCATCTTCGCTGAGGATCAGCCGGCGTAGCGCCACCATGCGATCGCGCGAAAAGAACATGTGCTCGGACCGCGCGAGGCCAATGCCCTCGGCGCCGAAGCTGAGGGCGGTCTGCGCCGCCTCCACCGTTTCGGCATTGGCGCGCACTTCGATCCTGCGGGTGGCATCGGACCAGCCGAGCAGTTCGCTCAGTGCGCCGCCGATATGGGGCTGGCTGAGCGGCAGGGCGCCGAGATAGACGCTGCCGTCGCTGCCATCGATGGTGATGCGGTCGTGCCCGCGCAAAACGATGTCGCCTATGCGGCAGGAGAGATCGGCCGGGTCGACGCTGAGATCGCGCACCCCGGCGACGCAGGGCTTGCCGGTGATGCGGGCGATGACGGCGGCGTGGCTGGTCATGCCGCCGCGGGCGGTGAGGATGCCCGTGGCCGCCTTCATGCCGTCGATATCGGCGGGGCCGGTTTCGTTGACCACCAGAATGCAATGGCGGCCCCTCGCCTTCCAGCGCGCCGCGTCCTCGGCGGTGAAGACGATGAAGCCGCTGGCGGCCCCGGGCGAGACCCCCAGACCAATGGTCACCGGCTCGGCCGGCTGGCCGGCACGGAGACTCGGATGCAGCATAGCCTGCAGGCGATCCGGGCTGATGCTTGCGACGGCGCGCTCCTCGCTCCAAAAGCCGCGCTCGACGCGATCGGTTGCCGCTTCGAGCTCGGCTGCGGCGGAAGGCTGGTAGGGCCGCGCCGAGAGGACGATCAGTCGCGCCCCTTCGAGCGAAGCGAGAATGCAGAGATGACGGCCGGCAATGCGATCCATCGTCTCGCAAAGGCCGGCCGCCTGCGGCATGAGCGGCACGCTGCCCCCAGGCAGCGCAGCGGGACCCATGGCGCCCGACTGGGCATCGCGCGAGAGGAACTGGACGATATCGCCGCTGGCGCTCGCCTGGATGACGACAACGGTAGTGGTGTCCCCGCCAATGGAGTCGAATGCATCGGCGATGGCGCGGCCAAGTGCCTTTGCCGGATCGACCGCTTCGATCTCGTTGGCCGGCGCCGGGAGACCAATCCGCGCCGGCATCAGCCCCGAGCGGGTCGTCTCTCGTGAGGTGCGGACGGTGAGCGCCGGCGGGCGACCATCGCGGCCAACGAGCCGGAACAAGGTTGCGACCCAATGGGCGCGGAGCCGGCTCTCGCGCTGGCGCCGCTCGGTCTGCAGCCCATCCCAGGCGGCGCGGGTGAGCACAATGGTGGGAATGGTCTCGAGCCCGGCCTCGAAGGCGGCGCGCAGCCATCGCGCCTTGCCGGTAAGCAATTGGCGCTGGGTTGCGGTCAGGTTTGCCGGGCCCTGCGCGGGCGCGACGGCAAACATTTCGAGCGCGAGGCTCACCGGGCAAATCCTTGCATAGCGCCTGGTTTCATTGTGCCCGTGTGGCGGGGCCGCCGCAACGGCCCTTGACTTGGGTGCGACCAGAAAGCATCTGCGGTGCCATGATCAGCAAGCCCAAGCTAGAGATCACGCTCTGCGCACCGCGCGGTTTCTGCGCCGGAGTGGACCGAGCGATCCAGATCGTCGAGCTGGCGCTCGAAAAATATGGCGCCCCGGTCTATGTGCGCCACGCCATCGTCCACAACAAATATGTCGTCGATGGGCTGAAGCAGAAGGGCGCGATCTTCGTCGAGGAACTCGATGAGATTCCGCCCGGCAATGCACCGGTGGTGTTTTCGGCGCATGGGGTGCCCAAGGCCGTGCCGGCGGACGCCAGAGCGCGCGAGATGTTTTTCCTCGATGCCACCTGCCCGCTGGTAAGCAAGGTGCATATCGAGGCCAACCGACATTTCAACGAAGGCCGCGAGATCGTGCTGATCGGCCATGCCGGGCATGTCGAGGTGATCGGCACGATGGGGCAGCTACCGCCGGGCGCGATCAGTCTGGTGCAGACGGTGGCGGATGCCGAGGCCTTTACGCCGCGCGATCCGCAAAAGCTCGCTTATGTGACGCAGACGACGCTCAGTGTCGACGATACGTCGGCGATGGTCGACGTGCTGCGGCGGCGCTTCCCGGCGATCGCTTTGCCGCACAAGGAAGACATCTGCTACGCCACCACCAACCGCCAGGAAGCGGTGAAGAAGGTCGCGCCGAAGGTCGATGCAATGGTGGTAGTGGGCGCGGCGGAATCGAGCAATTCGGTGCGGCTGGTGGAAGTGGCGCAGCGCGCCGGTTGCGCGCGGGCGATGCTGGTCGAGCGCGCCGACCGGATCGACTGGGCAGTGTTCGAGGGGATCGGCACACTCGGAATCACCGCCGGGGCGTCGGCGCCCGAGACGCTGGTCGATGAGGTGATCGAGGCTTTCGCGCAGCGGTTCGACATTTCGGTCGCGGCACACGGCGCTGGCCGCGAGACCATCGTGTTCAATCTACCGCGCGAGTTGCGGGCCACCCCACCCGCCGCATGAGCGATTTGGCTCTGATCGAGACCGAGCGGCTGGTGCTTTCGGGTTGGCGTGCGGACCAGCTCGACGATTTGGTGCGGCTGCATGGCGACCCTGAGGTAGCCCGCTATCTCAGCACGAATGGCGCGCCATGGACACGCGAGGAATGCGAAGCAAGGCTGCAGGTTTGGATCGCCCAGTTCGCGAGTGAGCGCATGGGCAAGCTGCGCGCGACGCGCAAGAGCGACAATGTGCTGGTGGGGAGAGCCGGCTACGGCATTTTTGCGGCCACGGGGGAGCCGGAGATCGGCTTTGCACTGTTCCGCGAGTTTCACGGCATGGGCTACGCGACCGAGGCGGCGTCCGCACTGCGCGACTGGCTGTTCCGCGACACGGCGTGGGACCATTTCATCGGCTTCGCTCACGTGGACAATGCGCCCTCGATTGCGGTGCTGAAGCGGATCGGGATGGTAGAGATAGGCGTCGAAGATTTTCACGGCATGGACTGCCTCGTCCACCGTTTGGAGAAACCCGCTTGAACGAGCGCGTCATCATCCACACCGATGGCGCCTGCTCGGGCAATCCGGGGCCGGGCGGCTGGGGCGCGGTGCTGCAATACAATGGCACGATCCGGGAATTGAAGGGCGGCGCGAGGCTCACGACCAACAATCAGATGGAGCTGACGGCGGCGATCGAAGCCCTTAACGCGCTGAAGCGGCCTTGCGCGGTGGAGCTCCATACCGACAGCAAATATGTGAAGGACGGGCTCAATGACTGGATCCATGGCTGGAAGAAGAACGGGTGGAAGACCGCGGCCAAAAAGCCGGTGAAGAACGCCGAGCTCTGGCAGGCGCTCGACGCCGCGGTGGCGCGGCATAATATCGACTGGCGCTGGGTCAAGGGCCATGCAGGCGACGCGATGAACGAGCGGGCCGATGAACTGGCCAATGAAGGCATGGCGCCGTTCAAGCCCAACAACCGGACGCAGCAGCTGGTCCCGCCGGTGTGATTTGCTTGTGAACCGTCCGCTACGCCATGGTGCCGCGATGGTTCGTTACGCCGCACTCGCTATGGCCCTTATGGCTACCCCTGCTTTGGCGCAGTTCCCGCCGCCGGGCGTCTATGGCTGCAAGGATGCGGCCGGCAGCGACATTGGTGTGCTGACGCTCTATGTCGGCGGCGACTATATGTGGGACGGCGTCGACGGGAGCATGGGCATCGGGCAGATGGGCTCGGCCGGCGACAAGGTCGAAGCGATCACGGGACCGCTCAAGACGCAGAACTGGATCGGTGGCTTCGCCGTCGATGCGGGCACCACGCGATTTGCGTTCGAGACCAAAGTCGGGCCGCTTGGCTGCGCGTAGCGGCTAGCCCGCGATCTTCGAAAAATCGGCGACGAGGTGCATGGTGTTGCGCAATGCCGCGAGGAGATGCAGGCGGTTGGCGCGAATGGCCGGGTCGGAATCGTTGACCATTACTGCTTCGAAGAAGGTGTCGACTGGCGCGCGCAGAGTGGCGAGCGCGGTGATGGCGGATTTGTAGTCGTTGGCGCGGACCTTGGCCGCGGCCGTGGCGTCGACGGATTTGATCGCATTGGCGAGCGCGGTCTCGGCGTCGAGGGTGAATTTGGTCTGGTCGGAGACGGCGTCGTAGGAGCGGCCGTCTTTCTTTTCCTCCGCCGCAAGAATGTTGGCGGCACGCTTATAGCCGGCGAGGAGGTTTTTGCCGTCATCGGTCGAGAGCAGCGCGGACAACGCTTCGACGCGACGGGTGATCTCAAGAAGGTCGTCGCTGTTTGCGGTGATGACGGCGTCCACCAGATCGTGCCGAGCACCTGCCTCGCGCAACGAGACCTTCAGCCGGTCGTGGAAGAAGCCGAGGAGGTCGCCTACGACCCACTGATAGTAGTTGTTGCCGATTTCGATCTCTTCGCGGACTTCAGGATTTACACTCGTCACAAATTGCTCGACCACAGGCGTGCCGAGTAGCGGCGCAAGACCAATTTCCAGCTCGTTGTCGATGACAATCCGGATGACGCCGAGCGCCGCGCGGCGCAGCGCATAAGGGTCACGCGATCCCGTCGGCTTTTCGTCGATACTCCAGAAACCGGTGAGCATATCGAGCTTGTCGGCCAAAGCGACGGCAATCGCGACTGGCTCGGCGGGCACCCGGTCGTTGGGGCCGAGCGGCTTGTAGTGATCGGCGATGGCGTTGGCGACAGCCGGCTTTTCGCCCTGCGCCAAAGCGTAATAGCGGCCCATCACGCCCTGCAGCTCGGGGAACTCGCCGACCATGCTGGTGACGAGATCGGCCTTGGCGAGCATGGCGGCGCGCTTGGCGTTTTCCACGTCGGCGCCAAGTTTGGGAGCGATCTCGGCGGCGAGCTTGACCAGCCGCTCGACCCGCTGGAACTCGGTTCCAAGCCTGGCATGGAAGATCGATCGCTCGAGCTTGGGCAGGCCGTGCTCGAGCGGCAACTTCAGATCGCCCTCATAGAAGAATTTTGCGTCCGACAGGCGGGCGCGGATGACGCGCTCATTGCCGGCGACGATGGTCGCGCCCTGGTCGGTGGACAGAGTGTTGGCGGTGAGCAGGAAGCGGTTGGCGAGCTTGCCCTTGCTGTCGCGCAGGCAAAAGCATTTCTGGTTGGCGCGGATAGTGGCGATGATCGCTTCCTCCGGCACGGCGAGGAAGCTCTCGTCGAACGCGCCCATCATCACCACTGGCCATTCGACCAGACCCGCCACCTCCTCCAGGAGGCCTTCGTCGTGGATGACGCTCAGCCCCTGTGCAAAGGCGAGGTTGTCGGCATCGGCGCGGATGATGTCCTTGCGCCGATCGATGTCGAGTACGACGCGCGCCTTCTCAAGCGCCTGCACATAGTCGTCGTAACGGCGCACGCGGATCGGCGCCGGGGCGAGGAAGCGATGGCCATAGGTGGTCTGGCCGGCGCTCAGGCCGTTGACGGCAAAAGGAACTACCGCCGGCTCCTCATTGTCGGCGCCGAAAGTTGCGGTGATGGCGCGTAGCGGGCGCACCCAATTGAGCCCGCCATTGCCCCATTGCATCGATTTGGCCCAGGGAAAATCGGCAATCACGCGCGGAAGAAGGGCGGCGAGCAGTGCGGGGGCGTCGGCGCCCTGCTTTTCGACGTTGGCAATGTAAGTATCGCCCTTCTTGGGATCGGAGGTGATCCTCGCCTGATCGATGGAGGCGAGGCCGGCCGATTTGAGGAAGCCATCGATTGCGGCCTGCGGGGCGCCAACGCGCGGGCCTTTCTTTTCTTCGCGCATGTCGGGCGATCTGACGGGGATGCCCGAGACGGTCAGCGCCAGCCGGCGCGGCGTTGCAAACGCACGGGCTGCCTCATAGAGCAGGCCGGCCTCGACCAGCGCCCCGGTGACGGCTTTCTTCAGATCCTCGGCGGCCTTGCGCTGGAAGCGCGCAGGGATTTCCTCGGAGAACAATTCGAGCAGGAGTTCGGGCATGGATGGGCCGAGGTTGGAGGCGGCGGAGCGTTAGCAAGGGCGGGGCGAGATGTCTATTGCGGGGCAGCGGGGCGTCTGCGGCACTGCGCGCCAGCGCCGTATGCGAGGCTGGTCACATTTCCTCGCCGGGCAGTCTGCTCGCCTGCTTCACCCAGGCGGCGAATTGCTTATCGTCGAAGCCTTCCTCGTAAATGTCGAGATAGCGGACAAATTCATGTTTGGAGGCACCGGGTGGCGGCGGGTCGAGCGAACTGCCCCGCAGGAAGGCCACTTTCACATACCTTTCGAAGCAGTGGAAATTCAGGAAGTAGCTGCCTTCCTCAGCGCCGTAGAATGGCGAGTTCCACTTGACCGCCTTGAGCGTACCGGGAGCGGCGCGCATGATGATGGCGTCGAGCTTGCGGCCAATCTCGCGTTTCCAGCCGGGCATGGCGGCGATGAAGGCCTTAACCGGCGCATCCCCGTAGCCCATCGGGATCTGCGGGTTGCCACCGGACAGCAGGACAATCTTGCGCGGCGCCTGCCATTGCTTTTCGTGTTGCCCCTTCTTCGCGCCTGGCATGTCCCGCCTCCTCTTCAGCCCACTTAGCGGAAGCTCTCGTCTACCAGCTACCAGCCGCCCCCGCCACCACCACCGCCGCCACCGCCCGAGCTCCCTCCTCCACCGCCGCCACCCGAAAATCCGGAGGATGACGACGACACCGGCTGGGCCGCGATCATGGCGGCGCTCATGCCGGAGGAGATGGTGCTGATGCTGTTCGAGAAGCTGTTGGAGGACGAAGACCAGTCGCTGCCCGAATACCAGCCGGGCGAGTAGGCCGTTCCCGCCGTGGCATCGGCCACGGCGTTGCGGGCGAGCTCGGCTTCGAAATGCTGCGACCAGGGCTTTTCGACGCCGAGCGCGATGGCGAAGGGCAGGATCGCCTCGAAGCGCTTGATAGACATGGGGGGCTCGGCGACGAGGTTGAGCCGGTTCTTTTCGGCGGTATCCATATACATCTTGAAGCCCTCGATCTCATCCATGAGCTTGCGGCCCTGCACTGTCGGGGCGCGCATCAGCACGGCGAAGACGAGATTGACGACGATGATGGTAATGGCGGCAATGAGGCCGGTATCGAGCGTCAGCCCCTCTAGCCAGCTGATCGAGCCGCCGAACACATTGATACCCACCGCGCCGATCCAGACGATGGGGATGATGCGACCGATCCAGCCGCCGGCGCGCGAGCCGGAAAAGATCGAAAAGACGATGCCGATGGCAATGGCCGCGACGATGGCGACAATGATGAAGACGGGCTGCAGCACGTCGAGCCAGACCAGGGCGCCGAGCAGAAGCGCCGAGAGGGCGACGCCCCCCAGCACGTAGGCGACATTGTTCTTGAAAAAGGCCTCCCGGTTTTCCCGCTCGATGGTCGTGACGAACTCGGTTTTCTTCTTGTTGATCTCGGCGCCGGTATTCTTGTCGATGGTGAGGCGGCCCTCGGTGTTGAAATAGGTAAACAGCGCCGCCTCGCCCGAGGGCAGCGACACCGGTCCGTGGTTGACCACCTTGATCACGAGGTTCTTGCCGGGCTTTGAGATCTCGATAAGCCCCTTCACGCCCAGATCGAAGATCGAGGCGGTGAAGGCCTGCCAGCCCGATTGCTTGAAACCCATATTGGAAATGTAGTGAGTCAGGGCCGGAGAGACATTCTTGGGCGCGTGAAAGCGGGGAATGATGGTGCCCTTGACCGGGTCGCGGCCGACGGCGCCCCAGGCGAAGAGATTATAGGCCAACACCAGCAGCACCGCGATCGAGGGGAAGATCACATCGCGGTGGTCGCTCAGCCAATAGCCGATTGCGGTGAGGCCGGTTGCCTCAACCAGAATGCCCTTCTGGAAGGCAACGGCAATGGTGAGGCCTTCGGACTGGTCGGTGAAGGCTTGCAGCGGGCGCTTGGCGCGAAAGGTGACGCTCTTCCGATCGTCGCCTCGGGAAATGCCGACATCCTGCTCCTTGGAGCCAGGCACCCCCGTGTAGCCCACGGCATCGGAGATGATGGCGCCGGCCGGCAGCTGGATGGTGGCGACAGTCTTGAGGATCGGGAAGGCCCAGTAATTGCCGGTGACGTTCCAGTAGAGCTCGTCGTGATCGCTGAGGACGCGGCCCATGCGGCTCATGGTGTAGCGGATGGTGTAGGTGTAGATGCGCCGGTCGAGCCAGACGTCTGCCTTGCCGATGCGGATGCGCTTGGCATTGTTGCCGACGCTTTCGAGCGAATAGGGCTCGGGCCGGCCGTCCTTGAGGACGGAGATGACTTTCAGGTTCGAGCGGAGGCGCGATCTGTCGTCGTTGATGAGGACGGTGAAGATGTCCCGATAGATGCCGTGATTGATTTCGTCGCGCTCGACATTGACCTCGATGGTCTCGGTCACGTCGATACTGCCATCCTTGGCCAGAATGACGTTCTGGGTGAAGGAATTGATGGTCTCGCGGGCCAGCGCCGGGAGCGCAAGCAGGACGAGCGCCGCAAAGGCGACAATCCATCGGGCCGTCTGGCGCATGGCCGGGCTCAGAACTTGACGGTCGGCACGGCGCGCTCGGCGGCGTCTTCGATCTCGAAATATTCGGCCTTGTCGAATTTGAAGGTGTTGGCGACGAGATTGGACGGGAAGGATTCGACCGATGTGTTCAGATTGCGGGCGGTGCCGTTATAGTAGCGGCGGGCCATCTGCAACTCGTCCTCGACGGTTTGCAGCGCCTGCTGGAATTCGAGGAAGTTGGCCGAAGCCTTGAGATCGGGGTAGGCCTCGGCGACGGCAAAGAGCTTGCCGAGGGCGCCACTCAGCGCCCCCTCCAGCCGCGAGCGCTCGGCCGGGCCGGCATTGGCGCCGGCCTGGGCGGCGGTGCGGGCACTGGTGACCGCTTCAAGCGTCTGGCGCTCGTGGCCCATATAGCCCTTCACCGATTCCAGCAGATTGGGGATGAGGTCGGTACGGCGCTTCAGCTGCACATCGATGCCCGACCAGCCCTCCTCCTTGAGCTGCCGCTGGCTGACGAGTGTGTTGTAGATGACGACGCCATAAATTGCCGCAGCGACGATGATGCCAAGAATGATCCAGCCGACCATGAATGCCTCCAGGCGCTTCGCGCGCCACTCGTGCCGAGACTGTCACCGGCTCACCGCGCCCGCAACCGGGCAGATCCGGCTTGAACAGGGATGATCGCCGTGATTATCTTGATTTAAGTTAAATCAGTTAAGTGAACTTAATCTCAGTTCACCTGATCGTCGTCGTTCAGGGGGATTTCAACCTGCTTCCGGCGCTTATAGGCCTTTGGGTTGGCGACGATTTTCGGGCGAAACAACGGATCGCGCAGCGCCCGGGCGGCGAGGTTCGGCTTTTTCGGCGGCGGTTTGACCGGCTTTTTCACCTGGGGCCTCCGATTCGGAAGGCTAACGCCAGAGGACGGCCGCTGGAAAGAGCGGCCGTCCATGGGAGCGATCAGAAGCCGAGCACCGGCAGGCGGCCCCAGGCGACGAAGGCCGCGAGGAGGAGCAACACGATATTGGCCGGCACGACCTGCGTTTCGCCGCGCTTGAGGTGAAAGCCAATCGCCAAAACCTGCAGCACCACAAGGCAGATCGCAGCGACGGGCGAAAGCCAGGCGAGAATGCCCGTGGCAAGCGGCAACACGATGCCAATGCCGCCCAGGAGATCGACCATGCCGATGAAGCGGGTGAACCTCGGCGGATAGTCGCCGGGCCATTTCATCATCTCGGCAAGCGCCGGGATCGGCCGCGTGGCCTTCATGAAACCGGCCATGACATAGGCGAAGCAGAGGAGCGCCGCGGCAGCCCAAAGCCAGAAGTTCAGAGAATTCAGGAACATTTTTCAAACCCTCAGATGATGGCCCGTGGGCCGTTGGCGAGGGAAATGCGCTTCCTTCTCATCATTCACAATCCGGGATGATCTGGAAACATTATGCATAATCATGCATAATGGAGGAATGGTCCTCGACGGCATCGATGTGTTCGTAAGGGTGGTCCAGACGGGCGGCTTTTCGGCCGCCGCGCGGCAATTGGGCATGCCGGCAACGACCGTCAGCGCCAAGATCGCGCGACTCGAAGAGCGGCTGGGCGTAACGCTGATCCAGCGCTCGACCCGCAAAATGCACGTGACGCCTGCCGGGGAGGCCTATTATGCGCGCTGCGTCGAGGCGTTGCAGATGCTCCGCGCCGGAGAGGAAGAGCTCGAAGCGGCGCATGCCGAACCGAGCGGAGTGCTGCGGATCACCGCGCCCTCCGACCTCGCGCAGCGACTGTTGCCGCCGATGGTCGAGCGCTTCCTCGCGCGATATCCCAAGGCCTCGGTCGAGCTGATCGTCACCAATGCGCCGCTTGACCTTCTGGCGGAAGGCATCGACCTCGCTTTGCGCGCCGGGCCGATGAAGGATTCATCTCTGCAAAGCCGGGCGCTGGGTCGTGGCGCGCTGGGCCTGTTTGCCTCGCAAAGCTATCTCGAACGACGCGGCGTTCCGCGCGTGGCAGCGGATCTGGCCAGCCACGATCTTATCATCCATTCGCGCTTTCCGGCGGGTGTACTCGCCGGGCTCGCCGCCGAAGCCGGCGTCGTGTTGAACAAGACAAGCCGGGTGAAGGCCGACGACATGCAGACGCTGCGGTCACTGGCCGCATGTGGGCTGGGGATCGCCATGCTGCCGGACTTTCCGGGAGCCGGAATGGAAGCCGACGGACTCGTGAAAGTGCTACCGGAGTTTCAGCTGGCCGGTGGGCCGGCGCACTTCGTCTATCCGGCAGGCAAGTTCGTGCCGGTGAATGTGCGGGCGTTCATCGATCTGGCAGTGGATGGCTCGGCTCCACGCTCCTAGGTGGAGGCTGCCATCTGCTCAAGCGCGACAATTAGTTCGCTACGCCCAGCTTCGGGCAAGACACCGACGTGGCGCAGCCACCACCACATCACCACACGGTGGAGCAAAGTGTAGAGCCAAAGTGCTGCCTCGGGGTCGGGGAGGTCGATATCACCATAGCCCTCGCGGATCGGGGCTGCGCTGCCGGGCGCGTCGTGTTCGCAGATGAAGAGAGTCTTGGCGAGATCGAAGATGGGATCGGCGGCGCGTGCATTGCCGAAATCGATCACGCCTGTCACGTGCAGGCGGCCGTCGGGGTCACGATCGGCCAGGACGTTGTTGGGATGGAGATCGTCATGGGCGAAGACGGGACCTCGGCTTTGCGTAAAAAGGTCCGACCGCGCAGAAACGATCGCCTCGAGCCGGGTCGCTAATTTATCGCTGGCGCCGTATTTCCGAAACTGCGCGAAGGCGTGTTCCGCCAGCCCAAGCATGTAGGTGGCGTTGTCGGGCACCGGATGGCAAACGCCATCGGCATCGAAATGGCCGAAGCCCGGCAAGCGGATTGTGTGCAGCCGACGGAGCAAGGCACCCATCTCGCGGTAGAGAGCGATGATTTCTGGATCGTCGCGAAATGTCGCTACAGCGCTCCCGCGCAGATAGGTTGTGATCGCGTATCGAAAGGGCAGTCGTGTGCACGTCTCATCGCGCAGAAGGTAGCGCGCCACAGGCAGGTCTAGATTTGCAAGCAGCCCTGTCGCATAGGACTCTCCGGCGGGTGCCTTGCCGGTCAGATCGTCATAAGTCTTGAGCACCAGCGTCGTGCCGTCCGCGAGATCAAGCCGGAAGGCGGCGTCGCTGCCACCGGCTAAACCGGTGATGGCACGCGGCGGTGCCAGTCCAAGGTCGCTCAGAATGGGTTGAAGCTCGGCGAGATCGGGCGGGTTGATTACGCTCCTCCCCCCGCCGTCTGCAGCCACGCCGCGCCGCAGGCCTTGGCCAGCTCGCGGATGCGGAGGATGTAGCTCTGGCGCTCGGTTACCGAGATGGCGCCGCGGGCATCGAGCAGGTTGAAATTGTGCGAGGCTTTGATGACCTGCTCATAGGCGGGGACGGCGAGCGTGTGGCCGCCATCGGCGCCCTGCCCCTTTTCGAGCAGCGCTTTGCACTCGGTTTCGGCGTCGGCGAAATGGCGGAACAGCATGGCGGTGTCGGCCGCCTCGAAATTGTAGCGGGAGAATTCCTGCTCGTTCTGCAGGAACACGTCGCCATAGGTCACTTTGTCGTTGGTGCCGCCATTGAAGTTGAGATCATAGACGTTCTCGACGCCCTGCACATACATTGCGAGGCGCTCGAGACCGTAGGTGATTTCTCCTGGAACGGGATTACACTCAAAACCGGCGACCTGCTGGAAATAGGTGAACTGGCTCACCTCCATGCCGTCGCACCAGCATTCCCAGCCGAGCCCCCAAGCGCCCAGCGTCGGGCTCTCCCAGTCGTCCTCGACAAAGCGGATATCGTGCAGCGTGGAATCGAGCCCGATTTCGGCCAGCGAGTTTAAGTAGAGTTCCTGAATGTTGTCTGGCGACGGCTTCAGGATGACTTGGAACTGGTAGTAGTGCTGCAGCCGGTTGGGGTTCTCGCCGTAGCGTCCATCCTTGGGGCGGCGCGAGGGCTGCACATAGGCGGCATTCCAGCGCTTTGGACCAAGGGCCCGCAGCGTGGTCGCGGTGTGAAAGGTGCCTGCACCCATCTGCATGTCGTAGGGCTGCAGGATCACGCAGCCCTGGTCGGCCCAGAAACGCTGCAATGTCAGGATCAGCCCCTGGAAGGAGTTCCGGGGGTCCATATTGGCTGGCAAAGCGGTCATTGCGGCGTCCGGGATAAGGGCGCGCGGACCCTAGTTGCGAGGGCGCGCCGGGTCAATCCAAGCCACAAAAACCGGGGCTTTCATGCCGATTCACTCAATCTTCTCCAAGCGGCTTAGGCGTTGGGCAGGATTTGCGGTGTAGGGATCGGGTCTGTTCTGGGGGCGCCCGACTTCAAGCATGTCCGCGCAGCGGCGATTGATCGGCCTTCTGGCCTTTGTGAGTTTCGCCGTCTTCTTCTGGAAGGCGCCAGATTGGCTTGGCCTCGACGAAGATGGGATATTTTATCGCGACCTGATCGTGCAGATGGCGGGACCGACGCTGGCCGCGATCGCGTGCGTCTTTGCGGCGCGGCGCAGCACCGGTAGCGATCGGCAGGCCTGGTTCAGCTTCGCCATCGGCTCCAGCCTCTATGTCGCGGGCAACGGGCTCTACATTTATTATGGCGTGACCGCGATGGTGGTGTCGTTCCCGGCGCTCCCCGAAGCCGCCTATCTGCTGATGGCGGTGTTTTTCGCGGCGGGCATGTTCCTTTACGGCAGCGTGCGCGAACAGATCAGCCGGGTGCAGGTCTACAATTATGTATTGATCAGCTGCGCGGTGATGCTGGCCAGCCTGTTCCTGTTGCACGGCGCGCTCGGCCAATCGGTGATGGCCTCGTTCCCCACCTTTGTTGCCTTCGTCTATCCGGCCCTTTGGTTCAGCGTGGCCGCCTCGGGGCTGATCTCGTTGTTGATTTATCCACAGGGGCGAAAGAGCTTCGGCTTTGCACTTTTGGTGCTGGCGGTGCTGGCGGAGGCAATTGCCGACTTCAGCTATGCACGGCAATTGCTGCAGGGCACCTATTCGAACGGCGGCGAGACGCAGCTGCTATGGGTACTTTCCACGGCATTGATCGTGTGGGCGGCGCTCGAGCAGCGGGCGGTAGCGGCACCGCCAGCAGTGGACCCAGCGAGGCGGCTGCCCATTCAGGCGATTGCCGAGGCGGCGGTGCCGGGCGCGGCGATCGGGGCGGTGCTGCTTTCGGGCAGCCTGACCGGGGCGCTGGGCGGCGCGAGCTTCGTACTTTTTTCGGCGAGTCTGGCCTTCGTCTTCGCCGTGGTGGCGGGGCTGCGCGAATTCTGGATCATCAAGACGCAGCGGCAGCTGCGCGATAATGTCGAGGCCAGCCGCGGCGCGTTGGCGAGAAGCGAGGCCCGGCTCACTTCGGTGCTCGAAAGCACCACGGACAGCCTGATCGTCGTCGACCGGGACTGGCGGGTCGAGTATTTCAATCAGAACGCCGTTCGATCGGCGGGTGGCAACACCAATCTCGCGATCGGGGCGAGCCTTTGGGAACTGTTTCCCACCGAGGTCGATACCGCCACCAGCAACCGCTATCGCGAGGCCATGAGCACGCAGCAGCCGGTGTCGATGGAGGAGTTCTTCGGCAATGTCTGGTTCCAGATTCACGCCTTTCCCTCCCCCGATGGGCTCTCGATCTTCTTCCGCGACATCACCGAGCAGAAAGTCGCCCGCGACGAAATGCAGTATCTGGCCCGGCACGACCCCTTGACGGGCCTTGCCAATAGAGGCGTTTTCCGCGAGCGGTTGCGGGAGCTGGTGGCATGGCATGCGCGCTTCGCGGTGATCCTGATCGACGTCGACTACTTCAAGGAAGTCAACGATACGCTTGGTCATCCGGTGGGCGACGCGCTGCTCAAGGCGACCGGCGAGCGACTCTCGGCCTGTCTCAGGCGCACGGATCTGGTGGCACGGCTGGGTGGCGACGAATTCGTCTTTATCGCCGAGGGCGCCGACGCGACGGAGGCCGCACGTCTGGCCGAGCGCTTCGCCGAAGTTGCGGCGACACCGCATCGCATCGAGGGCGAGTCGATCCGGCTGGGCGCCAGCATCGGCATCGCGCTTGCCGATGGCAGCGAGACCGATCCGGACCGGATCTTTCGCAACGCCGATATTGCGCTCTATGCCGCCAAGGCCAGCGGACGCGGCAAGGCGCTCATCTTCGAAACCGCCATGGCGGCGGGCATGCAGGAGCGGCAGGCGCTGCGCGCCGATTTGCGGGTGGCGCTCGAAAATGGCGAGTTCGAGCTCGCCTATCAGCCGCTGGTGGATCTGCGCACCGACAAAGTCTCAGCCTTCGAGGCGCTGCTTCGCTGGAAGCACCCGACGCGCGGCAATGTGCCACCCGATGTGTTCATTCCGATCGCGGAGGAATCCGGGCTGATCGTTTCCATTGGCGACTGGGTACTGAATACGGCCTGCGCCGAAGCGATGTCATGGCCGAGCGATATCTCGGTGGCGGTGAACATTTCGACGCGCGAATTTTCGAGCGGCGAGCTCACAGGCAATGTGCGGCGGGCGCTGAAGCGCAGCGGGCTCGAAGCCGGGCGGCTCGAACTTGAGATTACCGAAACCGTGCTGCTCAAGAACAGCAAGGCCAACCTGGCGACGCTGCACAAATTGCGCGCGCTTGGGCTGAAGATTGCCCTCGACGATTTCGGCACTGGCTATTCGTCGCTGGCCTATCTGCAGCAATTCCCGTTCTCCAAGATCAAGATCGACCGCTCCTTCATCAGTGGCCTGCCGCAGAGCGACGCCAGCCAGGCGATCGTTCGCTCGGTGATCGGGCTGGGGATCGCGCTCGGCATGCGCGTCACCGCCGAGGGTGTCGAAACCCAGGCGCAATATGAATGGGTGAAGCTCGGCTGCAATGAGGCGCAGGGGTACTATTTGAGCAGACCCGTGCCGGCGCGAGAGGTGCAGGCGGTGATCGCGCGCCATGGTGCAAGCGGGAACGCCGGCGTGCCCAAGGCGCGCCAGGCCAGCTAGTCAGCCGGGCCTGTTGTCATTGTCCGGCGAGCGGAAGGTGCCGTCCTTGTCGCGTTTGAGGGTCACGACATCGGGACGTTTGCGTTCGGCGAGATCGCGCTGGTGGATTTCTTTTTCTTCGGCGCGGAACTGGCCCGTCCAGTCGCGCCAGATGCGGCGCGCGCCGAACCAGACGGCAAGTCCGATGGCGGCGAAGATGAGGACGCGCAGGATCGCAACACTCATAGCCCGAGGCGACTCCAGAGGGCGCGGTCTTCGATAGTGGCGACGAGGTCGGCAGTGAGGCTGCCACCGAGCGCCCCGCCGAAGCCGAAGCTGGGGAGGCGGAAGAGGCCGCGTTTGGGTTCGATCAGGCGGGTGCGGACATCGTCGCCGAAGCGGGTGCGCAAGGTTTCATGGATATCGCCCAAGGCATCGACCAGGCCTAGTTCGAGGCCTTTCACGCCGCTCCAGAATTCGCCGGTGAAGAGCTGATCGTCGGGCAGCTTAAACAGATCGCCGCGGCGCGACTTCACCCAATCGATGAACACCTTATGGATGTCGGTTTCCATCTGCTTGATGCGGGCAATGTCCTCGGGCTTTTCGGGCAGGAA
>JBDSEK010000083.1:0-14399 GCA_039920085.1 Devosia sp.
GGCCTTCCATTCCAACTCCGATATCTGGCACCTCGATAAATCGCTGATCCGCGGCACCGGCATGGGCAAGGCCGGTCGCGAGCTCGATATGTCCGAGATCGGCAAGGTGCTGACCGGCGATGCGGCGGCGCTAAAGCACGGTGCGCCGGTCAAGGCGCTCTTTATCCAGAACACCAACCCGATGAATGTCGCGCCCGATCAGGGCCTGACCCGCCAGGGCTTTTCGCGCGAGGATCTGTTCACCGTGGTGCACGAGCAGTTCATGACGGACACCGCCAAAATGGCCGATATCGTGCTGCCCGCCACCATGTTCCTCGAACACAATGATTATTACCGGCGCGGCGGTCACACGCGGCTGCTGGTCGGCCCCAAGCTGGTCGAAGCGCCGGGAGAATGCCGTTCCAATTTCGAACTCGTCAACGCGCTGCTGGCCCGCCTCGGTGTCGACGACGAGTCCCTGGGCCTCACCGACCGGCAGATGGTGGCCGAGACGCTGAAGCGCTCGGGCTATGCGCCGCTCGAAGAGGTCGAAAAGATCGGCTTCATCGACGCCGCGCCCACCGACGAGAAGGCCCGCTTCGAGGATGGCTTTGCCTGGCCGGACGGTAAATTCCGCTTCCGCCCCAATTGGCAGGGCACGGCCGAGCGCAAGGATTATCGCTGGACCACCGACCCCGCGAGCCTGCCGGCAATGGTCGATCATTGGGACATCAACGAGAAGACTTCGCCTGAGGTGCCGTTCCGGCTCGCCACCAGCCCGTCGCGCGGCTTTCTCAACTCGTCGTTTTCGGAAACCCCCGGCAGCCGCAAGCGCCAGCCTGTGCCCAATCTGCTGATCCGGCCGGACGACGCGGCGGCGCTGGGCGTAACCGACGGCGATCCTGTACTGGTCGGCAATCATCGCGGCGCGGTGACGCTTGTGGCGCAGCTCTTCGCCGGCGTGCAGCAGGGCGTGGTCATTGCCGAGGGCGTCCATCCCAACTCGGCCCATGCGGGCGGGCAGGGGATCAACACCCTGATCGGCTCCGACCAGGTGCCGCCCTTCGGCGGCGTCGCGTTCCACGACGCTGCCGTGTGGATCCGTCCCGCCGCTACGAACTGAGGCTGTTTTTCCAGAAAAAATACAGCGTCAGCCCGATGCCATAGGCGATCACCAGCCCGCGAATGAGCCGTGTCGGGATGCGGTGCGCCAGTCGCGCCGCGACATAGGCGCCGATGACGACGCCCACGAGCGCGATCGTCCCGTGATACCAGTCGATCGAGCCCGAAAGCGCGAAGCGGATCACCGCGACCAGTGCGATCACCATCGAAATCCAGAGCTTCAGCCCGTTGGCCGCGTACATGTCGGAAACCCCCGCCAGCACCAGAAAGGCGAGCAGCAGGATGCCGAGCCCGGCATTGAAGAATCCGCCATAGATCGAAATGCCGGCGAGCATCGCAAGCAGCAGCACCGCGCCCGCCGCCTTGGCGCCGCGCCCGCTGCCGCCGCGCGCCATGACGAACCCATTGATCCGCTCGCCGAAGACGAACAGCACCACGGCGAAGAGCATCAGCCAGGGCACAGCGAAGGAGAACTGCCGGTCCGAGACGCGCAGCAGCAATTCGGCGCCAAGCGCGCCGAAGATCGCCCCGACAATTGAATAGACCAGCAGCCGGTCGCGATAGATCGCAAAGTGCCGCCAGAGGCCGAGTGCCCCGGAAGCATAGCCGGGGAGCGCCGCATAGGTGTTGGAGGCATTGGCCAGCACCGGCGGCACGCCGAGCGCGAGGAGCGCCGGAAACACAATGAACGAGCCGCCGCCCGCCAGCGTGTTGACCGCCCCGCCGAAAAGCCCTGCGACAAAGAGGAGGAGTTCGCTCACGCCAAGCGGGCTAGCGCGCGGCAGGGCGCCTGGCAAACGCAATTGCGTGATCGGCGCCATCGGCGGCGGCGATTGACGGAGTCTAAATTGACCTAAGCGTCTTTGATACGGGCGTTCCGTCGGCAATACAAAATCTCGTCCCGTCCATTTGTCGGGCCTTTCTTGTACCCTGGGCGATCAATCATCTTCTCGCCCACCTCAGCGAGATACCCCTCGTATGTTCTGTGTCTCAGCATAGCCTCGTAAAAGACGTGCGTTGGGTCCCCAGGAGTCCCGGCTTTCTTGCGGAAAAACGCCTCTCTTAGAATGACATATCTGCCGATCAACTCCGTCACTTTCCTGCCCTCATCTCAGCCACGATGGCCGCGCTTACCGCTCTATGTTCCCAGCTCGCCGCCGTCAAATTGGTACACTACCCGGCGATTGACAGGCGCACCGATGTTGCCCATATCCGCTGCGGCTGCTGGCGCCGGCCGCTCGCCGGGCTCGTCCCGATGGTGAAGCCAGCCCGCATGACGCGGACCCCACACATGACGTGACCTTACGAGGCGCTCATGGCAATGCGAGCCCCATGAATTGGTCGCCTCGGCAAGGAAACGCGCCATGTTCTCGCTCGACACGCCCTCCACCCGCACCCTCAAATCCGAAGCCAAAGCGCTGCGCGAGGAGCGGGCGCTCGCCGGCACGCCGCTCAGCCAGGGTGCCGCGCTCGAGGAAATCGCCCGCCGCTATGGCTATCGCGACTGGAACACCGCCAGCGCCGCCATGCCCAATCGGATCGCGACGCCCGCCCAGGTCGGCGAGCGGGTGCAGGGCACCTATCTCGGGCAGCCCTTCACCGGCCTTCTGGTCGGGCTGCAGCTGCTCGGCGATATGCGGCACTATGAGGTGAACGTGCAGTTCGACAAGCCCGTCAATGTCAGCAAATTCGCGTCCATGGTGCACAACCGCTCGCGCGTGCGGGCGACACTGGGCGTCGGCGGCGTTTCGCTGTCCCATACCTCGGACGGGGAACCGCATATGCGTCTCAGGCGCGTGTGAGCACCAGTTTCCGGTGCATTCTTGCGCTCTGTTCCTCGCGGCCTTCGGCCACGAGGTCCAACCGAGGTGCTTCTTTGCGCTCTGGCCCTCGCGGCCTTCGGCCACGAGGTCCAACCGCTCGGTGGCTGTTCCCCACGAATGGCCGCCGCTATAAAGCCGCCAAATCCGGTGAGCCCGATGCCCGCGCCGATCGACCTCTATTATTTCAACTCGCCCAATGGGCGGAAGATCACCATCATGCTCGAGGAGCTGGAGGTGCCTTACACGCTCGTGCCGATCAGCTCGTCGCGCCGCGACAATTACCGGCCCGACTATGCCGTGCTCAACCCCAACAACAAGATGCCCACCATCGTCGATCCCGATGGACCGGGCGGCAAGCCGATCTCAGTGTTCGAATCCGGCGCCATCCTCAAATATCTGGGCGAAAAGACCCAGCGCTTCTACGGCGCCGATTGGGCCGAGCGCATCAAGATCGATGAATGGCTGTTCTGGCAGGTGAGCGGCTTCGGCCCGATCCTGGGACAGAACGAGCATTTCACCCAGAACGCCCCCGAGCAAATCCCTTACGCCATCAAGCGCTATGTCGATGAAACGCGGCGGCTCTATCACGTCCTCGATGGCCAGCTTGAGCGCCAGCAGGCGCGCGGCGTCGGCTTCGTTGCCGGGGAGAGCTACTCGATCGCCGACATCGCCATTTTCGGCTGGGCCCGCAAATGGAAGGAGCTGGGCATGTCGCGCGACGAATTCCCTGAAGTGTTCCGCTGGCACGACGCAATCGACGCGCGCCCCGCCGTGCAGCGCGCACTGGCGCTGGCCGGCACCATTCCCAAACCCGCCCCCGATCCTTCGGCCGCGATCGATCGCGATCTGATTCTATTGGGCGTCAGGCAAGCTTAGCCGGGCGGACCGGAGATCCGCGTCCAGTCCTCGCCCTGGCAGATCATCCCGAACATCACGCAGCCCTTGAGCGTCACCCTGTTGTCGTTGACGACTTCAAGTTTGCCCTCATAGGTCTTGCCGTTCTCGGGATTGTAGATCTTGCCGTCGAACACCTTGCCCCGGCCGGTGGCGGTCAGCGTCAGGATCTGGAGGCCGAGGATCGGCCGGTCGCGCAACGCCGGATCGGGATTCATCGCATCGGTGTAATTGTCGCCGATGGCTGCAAGATCGTCGCCATATTTTTCCTTGATCTCGGGCGGCACCACGATCTTGGTAATGTAGCCGCACCAGCCCGCGGGGCAGGGCGCGATGGTCATCTCCGATTTCTTCTCGGTCAACCACACGCCTTCGATGATGACAGGCCCCGCAGCGCTGACCGGCAGCGAGACGCTGAGCGCCAGAACGGCGCCGATTGCGATTTTCACCAGGACACTCGAATGCCAGAAATTCGAACGCCCAACATTCGAACGCAACTGGGTGGAGCTGGCAGAGTGCATGTTCACGACCTCACCTCTCGCCGGATGAGCCGGCCGCTTGTTTGCGCGCAACGCTAGTGACCGAACCCAACCCGCAAAATAAGTCTGCCACACAATTGGCCGCCATTTCGCGGGCGGATTCGTGGCGAATGCAACGAAAATCCGCGTGAATTGGGGGCGACGCAAGGGGTTAGGGACGGAGCCGCGGCAGTTTGGCAACGGGCGCAGGTTAGGTTCCGACTATAGGAGCTATACCTGACCTCCGATGCGTTGCCGATGGTGTACGCATTTGCGATATGGCGGAGTGGGCGTGAGGGGCAGCATGGGCGTCCGAAGTTCAATCGAAAACGCCAAAGTATGGCAGCTTGGCCTGCCTAGCCCGAGCTGGTGGATCGCTGCCGGCGGCGTCCTAGCGCTGTTCGGAGTCGGTGTTGCTGCGGATGGCAGCTTCTCCGCTTGGGCCCGTTCGGCGCCCCGCGCGATCGTAAGCGTCATGGCCGAGATTACGAGCGCCGGCGAGTCCGGCTGGGTTCTTTATCCCTCGCTTGCTTTGTCGGTCCTTGCGGGGCTCGCGACGCTCCTGGCGCGCCGCAAGCTTGTCAGATTGGTCTTTGTGGAACAGGCGAGGCTCTTTGCTTTCATTTTTGTCTGCATCGGACTGACGAGCCTCGTTTCGACCTTGGCCAAGGTCGCGATTGGGCGCGGCCGTCCGGTGGATATCGACGCCCCCGGTCCATTTGTGTTTGCGCCCGACTTGGGCGACTGGGCCGACCAGAGCTTTCCATCCGGCCATGCGACGACGGCGTTTGCACTGGCGACGGTGCTGAGCATGCTTAGCCTGCGCTGGCGTTGGCCGGCGTTCGGGGCTGCCGCGTTGGTCGGGCTTTCGCGTGTGGTCCTCGGGATGCACTATCCGAGCGACGTACTTGGCGGAGCCGCGCTGGGGATCGTCGGCGCTTGTGCCATTCGCAATGGCTTCGCGCAGAGAAAGCTAGTGTTTGAGGGTCAGCCGAACGGACGGATCGCGTTGCGGCCATTTTCAGCGCTGCGGCGCTATCTCTCGCTCAAACGTCGTGGTGGCGCGCGAGTGTCGCTCTGAGATCGGCCACGCAGGGTCGACGGCGCGATGCGATGGCGGAGAGGATGGGATTCGAACCCACGAGGCCCTTTAGAGGCCTGCGCCCTTAGCAGGGGCGTGCCTTCGACCACTCGGCCACCTCTCCCACCGCGGGGCTTAAACCCGGTTTGTCCGGCCAAAGCAAGGCTCGGCGGCCGGTTTTGGCAGGTCCCTCCGCCCTCTGCCCGCGGCCCTCTCCCCGCGTTTGCAAGCTGTTCAGCATTTTCACGGGTTTCGGATTTTCGGCACAAATCCGGGCCTTCCTATAAGCCACTCGTTAAGCCTCGCACGGGATGCTGTGCGCCATGCCTTCTATCCGCGCCCAAAAACCGGCCGCTCAGGTGTTCCGCTTCGACCAGAGCGGAGCGCTCCTGCGCAAAGTCATGGAAAGCGCCGCCGTCGGCATGGCGCTGGTCGGCGTCGATGGCCGGATGATTTATGCCAACCGCGCCTTCGAGCTGATGCTGGGCTACGCCCCCGATGCGTGCCTGGGCCTGTCGCGCGATGCCATCATCTATGGCGACGATCGCACCATCGCCTCGCTGCATCTCAAGCATCTGCTCGTCGGCCGCGTTGAGGAGCTTCGCCACGAGGTGCGCCTGCTGCACAAGGACGGCAGCCCGATCTGGGCGCTGGCCTCGGGCTCGTTGCTGCGCAGCGACGCCACCGGACGGCCGCTCTATGCGATCATCCAGATCATCAACATCGATCGCCAGAAGCGCGCCGAAGCCGCGCTCGCCATCTCCGAGACCCGCTGGAGCTATGCGCTCGAATCCGCCCGGCAGGGCGTGTGGGACCATAACCTCCAGATCGAGGATATGTATTGTTCACCCACCTGGCGGACCATGCGCGGCTACGCCCTCGATGAAGTTTTGGACGAGTCGCATGAGCCCTGGGTCGCCCGGCTGCATCCCGACGACCGCGAGCGGATCGTGGCGGAGGCGGTGCTGCAGCACGCGGGCGACCCCGGGCACGACACCATCGAATATCGCGAGCGCCACAAGGACGGCCACTATATCTGGCTGCTGAGCCGGGGCGGCCCGGTGGAATGGGACGAGAACGGCAAGCCGACCAGGGCGGTCGGCACCGACACCGATATCACCCGGCTCAAGCACACCGAGGCGGAGCTGGCCGAGGAAAAGGAGCGCCTGCGCGTTACGCTCGAATCGATTGGCGACGGCGTGATCTCGACCGACGCCGCCGAGCAGATCATTTTCATGAACCCAGTCGCCGAGGCGATGACAGGCTGGATGGAAAGCGAGGCGGTCGGGCGCGCGGTCGCCGAAATCTTCAACCTCAAGCTCGAATCGACCGGCGAGACGGCCCCTGACCCGATCGCCGCGTGTCTCGCCTCCGGCGCCTTGACCGAAATCGAGGCCGATGTCGTCCTCGCCTCGCGCGACGGCACGGGGCGCGGCGTCAGCGGCACGGCCGCGCCGGTGCGCTCCGAGGGGGGCGGGCTGATCGGCTCGGTCCTGGTGTTCAAGGATGTCACGGAGACGCAGGAAACGCAGCGCCGGCTGGCCCATTCGGCCAGTCACGATCCGCTGACGGGCCTGCCCAATCGCGCCGCCTTCACGCGCGCTCTGGCCGAGGCCCGCCGGCACTCGGCGACCGGGCAGCACCCGCATGCGCTCTGCTTCATCGATCTCGACCGCTTCAAGCCGGTCAACGACACCGCCGGCCACGCCGCCGGCGACGCGCTGCTGCAAAAGGTCGCGCAAGTGATCCACCGCAGTTGTCGCAGCCAGGATCTGGGGGCCCGCATCGGCGGCGACGAGTTCGTGGTGCTGCTCGCCGATTGCACATTGACCAATGCCCGCGCCGTCGCCGACAAGATCGTCGAGGCCATCGCCCAGCTCCATTTCACCTGGAACGGCATGGCTTACCGCATCGGCGCTTCGGCGGGCGTCACCGCCATCCGCAATGACCCGGCGCAGGACGCGCTCGCCGAGGCCGACGCCGCCTGCTACGCCGCCAAGGCCAATGGCCGTGGCCGCGTCTCGATTCACCTTGCCGGAATCGAACCGCGCGAGCCGGCGCCGATCGGCTGAGCGCGCCGCGATTGCCATCTCGCGCCGAACACGCCCCACTGCTGATTGTCGCCGGCTAGTGTTTCGTGGAACATTTGTTGCGCTATGGTGGTTTCGATCGTGATCGACCATCCCATCTCAACAAGTTCACCGAGACCCCATGACCGACCGCATTGCCTACACCGGCGCCCGCATCTTCGACGGCGAGGCCTGGTGGGACCGCTCGGCCCTCGTCGTCAATGGCGAGCGTATCGAAGCCATCATCGCCGCCGACTCGCCGACCGACGCAAAGCGCGTACCGGTGGGCGGCGGCATGCTGGTGCCGGGCTTCATCGATCTGCAGATCAACGGCGCAGGCGGTGCCTCGTTCAACGCCGCCCCGACGCGCGACACGATCGCCACCATGTGCACGACCGTCGCGCGCTTCGGCACCACGGCATTGCTGCCGACGCTGATGACCGACACGCCCCAGACCACGCGCGACGCGCTCGCCGCTGGCGCCGCTGCTTCCGATATTCCCGGCTTTCTTGGCCTCCATCTTGAAGGTCCGCATCTGAGCCTCGCGCGGAAGGGCGCCCACGATCCGGCCCTGATCCGGCCGATGGAGGAGGACGATCTTCTACTGCTCGTAGAAGAACGTTCCAATCTGCCGGTGTTGTTGGTGACGGTTGCGCCGGAGACCGTAACCGCCAACCAGATCACGCGGCTCAAGGAGGCCGGCATTGTCGTCAGCATCGGCCATTCCGATGCCTCCTACGCCAAAGTGAAAGCTGCAGCCGAGGCCGGCGCCTCGATGGTCACGCATCTGTTCAACGCTCAGAGCCAGCTGGGCAATCGCGCGCCGGGTGTGGTCGGCGCGGCGCTGGAATTAGGGTCTCTCTCAGCGGGGCTGATCGCCGACGGCGTTCACGTCGATGCGGCCGCGATTGCCATCGCACTGCGCGCCAAGCGCGGACCGGGCCACATCTTTCTCGTCAGCGACGCCATGTCACCCGTCGGCACCGACGCGCAGCAGTTCGAATTGCCCGGCGGGCGCATGGTCTATCGCAAGGACGGCGCGCTGCGCCTTGCCGACGGCACGCTGGCCGGCGCCGATCTCACCATGATCGACGCGGTGGCCTTCATGCATCGTACCCTGGGCCTGCCGCTCGAGGAAGCATTGCGGATGGCCTCGCTCTATCCCGCCGAGGCCGTAGGCATGCACCATGAGCGCGGCAAGCTGCAGCCCGGCATGCGAGCCGACTTCGTGCATCTGGGCGAAGGCCTCGAAGTCCGCGCCACCATCATCGGCGGCGCCACCGCTTTCGCGGCGTAAGCCGATCATTTGGTCGGGTAACCGAAGAACTCGGCCCATTTGTACAAGGGCTTGGCCTCTGGCGTTTTGAACAGGAATTCATAATTCCGCCAGCTGGTCTGCACCCCGATCGCGAGCCCCTTGCGGACCTTCTGATAGCTCGGCGTCTGCGCCGCCCGCGCCTCGGCCTTCGCGGCGAAACTCAGCACTTCGTCATCCCACTCGAGACCGAGAAATCCGAGAACGTCACCAAGCGTCGTCTCGAACTCCGTTACCAACTGCTCGTAGCGCACATAATGCACGAGGGGATCCTCCATGGAATGGACTGAAAACCACTGCGTCATCGTGAAGTCGTAGATCTTGGCAACGTCGGGAATGCTGTGGAAGTTTTCCATCGCCGGGTTCGCTCGGAAACGCTGCCGAAAGCAACTGAAGGCAACGTCGAACGGATGACGGATAGAAAAAATGTGCCGGTGTTTCGGCAGCAGATTGAATAACGCGCGAGCATCGGCGGAGCTAAGCGGAAACTTGTTGATCAGAACTCTGGCACCAGCCTTGCCTCGACGGCGCTCGATTTCGTCGTAAAATTTACCTCGCGCCCCCAGAGCTGCGGTCTCCGCGCTCATGCCTAGGTCCTCCTTGCGCAGGATGAAGCGCTCAAGGTGCTTCACTGCTGCAGCGCGCGCAGGGATTTCCTCGAAAGTCTCAATTAGTGGATGCGCGTTTAGTGCGTTCTCGAGGAGCGTGGTGCCGGATCGGGGGAAGCCAACCATGGAGATCACGTCGGTGCGTGGGTCGTCGGGCAGTCTGGGAACGGCAATTTTCGAGCCGGTTTCCACGCTCTTGGAGAAACTGGCGGGGTCTACTCCGGAAGCCTGCTGCTTGTCGTGGGCATTCAGCGCAGCGAAGGCCGTCGCGGCATCGCGATAGTCGCCGACCCGATCGAGTGCGTCGGCGCGGACTTTGAGCACGAGGCCAAAAAAGGGCTTGAGCGCCTTTGCGTAGGCCGCGTTCTTTGCCATGGCATCGAGACGCCTCAGGGAGCCCTGCGCGTCTCCGGAAAGTCCTGCCTCAATTGCGTCGGCCAAATCCGCTAGGTGCGGGAACACATTGGCTGAACGCAGATGCATTGCAAGTTCGGCAAGCAAGGATGTCTGGCTTGCGCTTTCAAGCAGCATAAAGAGCCTTTCGAGCACTAGGACATTTGTTGGCATCGCCACAAAGGCGCGGGCCACCGCCTCTGCGCCGCCTTTCCACCCGGCAGCGACTTCCGCCTCGGCGATCATCGCAATCAGGTGTTCGACGCGACCCGTGGCAAGGTAAAGCGCCTCCTCCGCCGCGCTTCCAGCCACCGAATCGTATTCTAACTGCGCCTTCATTCGCGCCGCACGGATCGCCTCGACATTGGGAACCTGGGCTGCAGCGGCTCGCGCGGCCAGCTCATGCTCTGCCCCTTTCTCGAAATAGTCGAAGGCTTTGGGCCGCACCGACCCGTAAACGCAATCCTTGAGCAGAAGGAAATGAAGGCGCGGCACAACAGCGTCAGCGTCGATCAGGGCGTGCCATGCCCCGACGCGCAGCACCGGATCGGACTCGGAAATCAAGGTGACAAAATAGGCACTAAGCCCTTTCGAGAGAGTCTTGAGGGCCGCAAGCGGCGCGAGTGGGCTGGGTGAACTCTGATTGCTCGGCACGATTGGCTCCGGGAACGCGCCGGTCTGCTTAACTTCCTGGGCCAGGTGTGACAACCAGCCTAGCCGCGCCCGACATAGGGCATGGCCGTCGCCATCACCGTCATGAACTGCACATTGGCCTCGAGCGGCAGCCCGGCCATATAGAGCAGGGCGTCCGTCACGTGTTTCACATCGAAAGTCGGCTCGGCTTTATGGCTGCCATCGGCCTGCGGCACGCCTTTGCCCATTTCGGCGGTCATGTCGGTGAGGGTGTTGCCGATATCGATCTGCCCGCAGGCGATGTTGAACTTTCGGCCGTCGATCGAAATCGATTTGGTGAGGCCGGTGATGGCGTGCTTGGGCGCGGCATAGGCGGCGGCGCCGTAGCGGGGCACGTGAGCCGAGATTGAACCATTATTGATGATCCGTCCGCCCTGCGGCTGCTGGTCCCGCATGGCGCGGTAGGCCTCGCGGGCGACATAGAAGGCGCCGTCGAGATTGACGGCGATCATCCGCCGCCAGTCTTCAACCGCGATATCGCCGAAATTGGCGGTTGGGCTGAAGCTGCCGGCATTGTTGAAAACCAAATCGATCCGGCCCAATTGTGCCCGCACGGCGGCAAAGAAGGCCGCCACTTCTGCCGGATCGGTCACATCCGCCCGAAACGCCAGAGCCAGGCCGCCTTCGGCCTGCACCTCGTCCAAGCGATTCTGGCGTCGCCCGCAGATGGCAACCCGCCAGCCGGCTTTGGCAAAAGCGAGGGCGCTGGCGCGCCCGATTCCCGAGGTGCCGCCGCTGATAACGATGGTTTTCGCGTCCATAATGCTCCCCCGGGCCGTGGTCGCTTGGGCGGCCGCCCCTCAATCGTCACATTCCCGCCCGAACGCGAGAGGGAAGGGGCCGGCCCCCATCCTCTTAACCCCTGATTCAGCCTTGTTAACAGGCGGTTTCCAAATCTGTGCCGAATTTGCAACATCGGGCGGGCAACCACGATGCAGGTGGGGGAATCTGGCTTTTGTGCGATTGCCCCCATCCCGAACATGGGTAATGTCGGTTTTGCGAATCCATGCATGGGATCGTTTGTCGGTCGCAACGCGACGACAACACACACTTAGAAGTGTGGTCGCGTTTCGACAAACCGCCAGGCAACTGGCAAAACGAATGACTGACTTTGGAGGTCAACAATGAAAATCAGGAGCCTTCTTCTCGGTTCCGTAGCGGCACTCGGCTTCTCGGCCGGCGCTTTCGCTACCGATCTCGGTGTAGAGACAGACTTCGATATCTGCGGCGATCTGGGGCTTTCCGGCCTGATGATTTCGTCGGACAACAACTGCCTCGTGATCACTGGTGAAGTGAAGTACGAGTATAACTGGGGCGATTACCTAGTTGGTGCCCCTCCGGGCGCCGTCAAGCTCCCGATCTGGGGCCTGTTTGACTTCGACAACAGCACTTACGGCGTCAACGCTGCCGACGGCACTAACGACTCTGCCAGTTTGCTGGATTGGTGGCTGCAGTTTACGGCAACCGGCAGCTCGTCCTTTGGTCCGACCAAGGCGACAATCAAGCTGGAAGACTCCAGCAACATGACCAATGGCGTGAAGGTCTCCCAGGCCTTCGTCAGCATCGGCGATACGACGATGCTGATCGCCGGTATGACCGACTCGATCTTCAACAACAAAGACGACGAGCCGCTGAATTTCCTCGGCCTCTTCAACTCCGATCTCATCGACAAAGGCGTGGGTGCTCACAGCACAGACGGCTTCAGTGGCGGTCGGGTGATGATCGAGACCGGTGGTCACGTGATCCAGGTCGTACACGATCTGGGCAATGGCCTGTCGATCGCGGGTGGTCTTGAGAACTTGAACAACCTTGTCGGTGACTTCACCGGCGTCGGCGTTCTGGCCTATAAGAGCGACACGATCTCGGCTCACATCTCGGTAGCTGCGGACCACAACGAGCCGTCGCCGAGTCCGTTCGATGATTGGGTCGTGCACTCTGGCTTCACCGGCACGTTCGACACCGTTAAGGTTGTCGGCGCGGCGGCGGTCAACAGCGACGGCTTCTGGAACGTCTTGGGATCGGCCTCGGTCGGTTGGGATATGATAACCCTGGCCGTGTCCGGCGAAGCGACGAACTTTGAACGTGGCTTTGGGGCGTCCATCGCGGCGGCTGTCACCGACGGTGTCAGTATCAGCGTGGGTGGTCGTGTGTTCCAGGACGGTGGCGGCCAGTTGGCCCAAGTCGCGGGGCAGATCGTCGCAAGCGTTACCGACGAGGTCAAACTCACCGGCGAAGTCGGTGCGATTTCTTCGACGTTTGCGCCCACCGTCGGCTACGCCAAGGGCATGGTCGAGTGGGCTCCGGGTGGTGGTTTCACGGCGTCGATCGCCGGCGAGGTCAACAACTACGGCGCGTACAAGGCGACCTTCAAGGCTGCCAAGAAGATCGACTAAGTCTTTCCACGCAAGTGGTGACTGGAAAGGCCCGGCTCTGCCGGGCCTTTCTGCTTTTGGCGTCCAGACGGTGGGCGTGGGCGCAACGTCAAAATATTGCCGCCATACAATCAGATAGACTGGTTCTCTTGGACGGCCGATCCTGCTATCGCACCGGCGCGCCGGCCGGGTCGCGGCATTTCGGGGGCATTTATGGCGGGCATCTTCAGCACCTGGCTGATTCCGGGAATCGTCACCGTCAGCGGCGGCACCGCGCTGGCCGTAATTCTGACGGGCGCCAGCATGAGCTCCGACCTCGGATCGTGGGCGACCGCTGCGCTCAGCGCGCCCGAACATTCCTGGACGCATGTCGAAATCGAGGGACGCGAAGCGATCCTCAGTGGCATCGCCACCAGCCAGCCGATGATCGACGCGGCCATCACCCGCCTCGCCGAGGTGCACGGACTTCAGGGCATTCAATCCGCGGTGACCCTTGCCGAGTTCGTGAGCCCGTTTCCCTTCACCGCGAGCCTCAGCCAAGGCCGGATCATTTTGACCGGCGGTTTCCCCGACGAAGCCAGTCACACCGCGATCGTCGCCACGGCCGAGAATGCCGTCGATCAGCTGCGGCTGCTTTCGGGTGGACCCGATAGCGCCTTGTTCCGAGCCGGCGCGAGCTATGGCATCCGGTCCCTCGGCGAGCTCGATCAGGGCTCGGCCCGATTGGCGGATCTGTCGCTCACCATCGAAGGTCGCGCCAAGTCGCCCGAGGCCTTCGCCGCCATCGAAAAACTGCGCTCATCCGTGCCGCCCGGGATCAGGCTTGCGGCGCTGACCGTCACGCCGGCGCTGGCCAGCCCTTTCACCTGGACGGCCGAGTTCGACGGCAATTCGGTTTCAATCGGCGGCCACACCGAACGCCCCGACCTCACCGCGAAACTGCGGGCTGCCGCGGCGGGCGTGGCGGTCAAAACCGAACTCACCCTCGCTTCCGGTTCCCCTATAGGATTTGACGCCAACACGTTGATTCTGCTGAAGGCCCTGCTGCAGCTCGAACGCGGCCATGCCAGCATCTCCGATCAGCGCATCGAGCTCACGGGCGCGCCGGCCACCGCCGAGATCGGCCTGGCTGTCACGGCGGCTGTCACCGGCATTGGGGGCACGGCAAAGCTCGAGCCGCCGCGCATCGCCAATTTCGCCTTCACCGCCACCAAGGCCGATGACGGCGTCAGTTATCGCGGATTCGTGCCCGATGATGCAACGCGCGACCGTTTGGCTGCGGCCGACGGCGCCAATGTTTCCAGTCTGCAGCTGGGCCGCGGCGCCCCATCCGGTTTTGCTGAGGCGCTGGATTTCGGGCTCGCCGCGCTGGCGCATGTGAGCGAGGGCGAGTTTGCGATCAACGACACCAGCCTGACGCTGACCGGGCGCGCCAACGCGCTCGTCGATCTGGCTGAGATCGATGCGCTGACGGCCAGCGACATCCCCGTGGGCATGCGGCTCCGCCTTATCAACATCCGCCCGCCACTGGC
>JBDSEK010000084.1:0-17144 GCA_039920085.1 Devosia sp.
GTATGAGCAAGCTGATCGATGATCTGCTGTCGCTCAGTCGCATCGAGATGCGCCAGCATCTGCGTCCCACCGGCAGCGTCGAACTTGGCGCGATGCTGCGCGAAGTGGGTGAGGGGCTGGAAACGCAGGCCAAGGAAGCTGGGGTGGCGATCGAGATCAGCATCGAGGCCGCCGCTACGATCGGCGGCGACCGCGAAGAGCTCTATGAGGTCTTCGAGAACCTAATCGACAATGCCCTCAAATATGGTGGGGAGGGAGGCAAGGTCGAAGTCGCGCTCGGCCCCGGTCGCTCCGGCTTCGACTATCTGGTGAGCGTGACCGACTATGGCGCCGGGATCGCGCCCGAACACGTGCCCCGTCTCACCGAGCGCTTCTATCGCGTCGATGCGGAATCGAGCCGCAAAAAGAAAGGCACAGGCCTCGGGCTTGCGATCGTCAAGCACATCCTCAACCGCCATCGCGGCCGGATGGTTATTCACTCGCGACCCGGCGACGGGACTCGGGTGGAAGTTCTGTTGTCGCGCTAGTCGCAGCCGGGTTCTGTCGAGTTTACGCTGCAGGATCATCACGTTAACCTGTCACAAACGCGTTGCAAAACCGACATAAAAGCTTGGGGCAAGGAAAATAGGTTGCCGGGCGTCAAAAGGCGCCGGGGCGAAAATCCGGCACCGCTGCCGGGCTTGCCGCCCATCCTCCGAAAGGGACAACCATGAAACACGCTCTTTATGCCGGCGCCGCGATCATCGCGCTCGCGAGCTTCGCCACCGCCGCGATGGCGCGCGATCAGATTCAAGTGGCCGGTTCTTCGACCGTGCTGCCCTATGCCAAGATTGTCGCCGAAGCGTTCGGTGAAGCCTACCCGAACTTCAAGACGCCCGTGGTCGAATCCGGTGGCTCTGGCGCCGGCATCAAGCAGTTCTGCGAAGGCGTCGGCGAAGACAAGATCGACATCGCCAACTCCTCGCGCCCGATCAACGCCAAGGAACTCGAAAGCTGCAAGGCAGCGGGCGTCACCGAGGTCCAGGAAGTTCGCATCGGCTATGATGGCATCGTCTTTGCGACCGATATCAACGGCCCTGACTTCGCCATCCAGCCCGTCGACATCTATAAGGCCCTTGCCGCCCAGTTGCCGGTCGATGGCAAGATGGTCGACAATCCCAATAGCAAGTGGTCCGACGTGAACCCGGCCTTCCCGGACTGGGAGATCGCCGCGTACATTCCCGGCGAAAAGCACGGCACCCGTGAAGTGTTCGAAGCCAAGCTGATGACCGGTGGCTGCGACAAGGCAGCGGTGGCAGCTGCCGGAATTGCCGAAGCCGACGTCGCCAAGGCCTGCATCGCCATCCGCAAGGACGGCAAGGCCGTCGACATCGACGGCGACTATACTGAGACGCTGGCGCGTATTGACAGCAACAAGACTGGTGTTGGTGTGTTCGGTCTCGCCTTCTATGAGCAGAATGCCGACAAGCTGAAGGTAGCGACCGTGGGCGGCGTCACTCCGGCCACCGAGACCATCGCTGACGGCACTTACCCGGTCTCGCGCCCGCTGTTCTTTTACGTCAAGAAGGCCCATCTGGGCGTGATCCCGGGCCTCAAGGAGTACGTCGAGTTCTTCCTCTCCGACGACATGGTCGGCCCGGACTCGCCGCTTGCCGCCTATGGCCTGGTTTCGGCTCCCGAGACCGAGCGCGTCGCGGCTCGGGACGCTTTCGCAGCCGGCACCGTGATGCCGTAATTTGATCCAGCGGGTGCGGGCCTCCGGTCCGCACCCGATACGCGTGGGAGTTGAGCTGATGTCGACGTCTGTGGCTTTGCTCGCAATTCTGATTGTCGGCGCAGTCGGGTTCTTCACGTCTTCAACCCGCGCGATCAGCCAGCGCCAGCCCGGCATAGTCTCCCACTCGCTCCCTGCCTATCATGGTTGGCTCACGGTTCTGCTCGCCATACTGCCTGCGATCGCTGTGCTGATTGCCTGGACGCTGGTGTCCGACCTCCTGATCGAACAGAACATCCGCGCCGGTGTCGCTGCGGGCGCCAATCCCGACCTCATCGTTGGCATCATCAAATCCGCGGCCCGTGCGCTCGAGACGTTGGGGCTGAGCGGCGACACGCTGCCCAAATCCTACGCCGACCTGACCAGTCTTGCCTCCGGCATCAATCACTCCTTGCCGGACAATGGCGAGAACTACATGGTCACGCTCGCCGACGCCGCCAACCAGCAGCGCAATCTGGCGCAAATGATCGGGGGAGCCATCGTCATCGTGATGGCGCTGATCGGCGCCGGTTACGGTTTGAGCCGTGTTGCGCCGCGGGCTCGCGCCCGCAATCAGGTCGAGCAGGTGATGCTCTGGGGGCTGGTCGCTGCGTCGACCATCGCGATCCTCACCACCATTGGTATCGTCTTCTCAATGCTGGGCGAGACTTTGCGCTTCTTCTCCGAGGTCAACCCGCTCGGCTTTTTCTTCGGCACGGTCTGGGATCCACGCTTCGCCGCGGCCGGCGCCGAGGCGTCGGAAGGCCAGTTCGGTCTGATCCCGCTGCTCGCCGGAACGCTCTATATCGCCCTCGTCTCTATGCTGGTCGCCGTACCGGTTGGTCTGATGGCCGCGATCTACATGGGCGAGTATGCGAGCCCAAGGGTCCGCTCGACTGTCAAACCCCTGCTGGAACTGCTCGCCGGCATCCCGACGATCGTTTATGGCATCTTCGCGGTGGTGACGCTCGGCCCGTTCCTGCGCGACATCAGCGCGGCTCTGGCCGGGGGCAATGCATTCATCCAGGCGCAGTCGGTGTTTACCGCTGGCCTCATCATGGGCGTCATGCTGATCCCGGTAGTGTCCTCGCTGAGCGACGACGTGATCACCGCCGTGCCGCGCGCGATGCGCGACGGCTCACTGGCGATCGGCGCGACGCGGTCCGAGACCATCAAGAAAGTGATCCTGCCCGCGGCGCTGCCGGGGATCGTCGGTGCGCTTTTGCTCACGGCCTCACGCGCCATCGGCGAGACGATGATTGTTGTGCTCGCCGCGGGCGTTGCGGCGCGGCTGAGCATCAATCCGTTCGAGGCGATGACCACCATTACCGTCAAGATCGTCAATCAGCTGACCGGCGACCTCGAATTCGACTCGCCGCAGACGCTTGTCGCCTTCGCACTCGGCCTGACACTGTTCGTGGTCACATTGGGCATGAACGTCTACGCCCTCTATATCGTGCGCAAATACCGGGAGCAGTATGAATGATCGACATGGCTCTCCCCCAGACAACGACCGCCGCTTCGTCCAACCACCGAGACATCGGCCTGCGCCGGCGCCACGCTGCCGAGCGCCGGTTCCAAGTCTACGGCGTGATCGCCATCGCTTTCGGCCTCGCCTTCCTCGCTATCCTGCTCGTCTCGATCGTCAGCAAGGGATACACGGCGTTCTTCCAGACGACGCTCAGCTATCCGGTGATCTTCGATGCCACCATCATCGACAAGGACAATAAGCGGGCGACCGATCCCAACATCCTCTATGCGGCCAACTATCCGCTCATTGCGCGCAACTCGCTCGCGGCGACGCTAGGCGTCGACACCGCCGACAAGAAGGCTATGGGCCTGCTAACCAAGATGATCTCGGAGGGCTCGCGCAGCCAGCTTCGCGACATTGTCGTCAGTGACCCCTCGGTCATCGGCACGACCCGCGTGGCCAACCTCCTCGCCTCCGGCGACCTCGACAGCGCCTTCAAAGGCCAGATCGACCTGCGCGTACCTGAAGCCAAGCGCAAGGTGAACGACCAGCAGCTCACCTGGATGAATGAGCTAAAGTCCAGGGGGATGATCGCCGGTCAATTCAACTGGGGCTTGCTCACCTTCGGCGCCTCGAGCCGCCCCGAAACATCGGGGCTGGGCGTGGCGCTGATCGGCTCCTTGTTCATGATGGGCGTCGTGCTGGTCTGCGCGTTGCCCATCGGCGTCGCCGCCTCGATCTATCTCGAGGAATTCGCCCGCAAGAACCGCTTCACTGATCTGATTGAAGTCAACATCAACAATCTCGCCGCCGTTCCCTCGATCGTCTTCGGCCTGCTCGGCCTTGCGGTGTTCATCAATTTCTTCGGCCTGCCACGTTCCGCGCCCCTGGTCGGCGGGCTGGTCCTGACGCTGATGACGCTGCCTACCATCATCATCGCAACCCGCGCCGCACTTCGCTCGGTGCCGCCCTCGATCCGCACCGCGGCGCTCGGCGTCGGCGCGAGCAAGATGCAGATGGTGTTCCACCACGTCCTGCCGCTAGCAACGCCTGGCATTCTGACCGGCACGATCATTGGGCTTGCCCGTGCCTTGGGGGAAACGGCGCCGTTGCTGCTGATCGGCATGGTCGCGTTCGTCGCCGACTACCCCACCACACCCGTGTCGCCCGCAACGGCACTGCCGGTGCAGATCTACATGTGGGCCAACGAAGCCGAACGCGCCTTCGTCGAGCGCACCTCGGGCGCCATCATCGTGCTGCTGGTGTTCCTCGCCTTGATGAATTTGACCGCCATCCTGCTGCGCCGCCGCTTTGAACGCCGCTGGTAATTTGGAAGAGTAACATGACCATTCAGACCTCCCTGGCCCAGCAGACCCGACCGCGTCCCAATACGCGCCCTAAGATCGTCGGCAGCAAGGTCTGCGTGTTCTACGGAGCAAAGCAGGCGCTATTCGATGTCGATCTCGAGATTGAGGAGAACCGCGTCACCTCGCTGATCGGTCCTTCAGGCTGCGGCAAGTCGACATTTCTCCGCTCGCTCAACCGCATGAACGATACCATTGAGAATTGTCGCTTCACCGGCGAGATCTTGCTCGACGGCGAGGACATCTACGCCCGCGACATCGACGTAGTTGAACTTCGCGCCCGGGTCGGAATGGTGTTTCAGAAGCCCAATCCGTTCCCCAAATCGATCTATGAGAATGTTGCTTACGGCCCCAAGATTCATGGTCTTGCCCGTTCCAAAGCCGATCTCGATGAGATCGTCACCTCCTCAATCCGCCGCGCCGGGCTCTGGGAAGAGGTCAAGGACAGGCTGCAGGAGCCGGGCACCGGGCTGAGCGGCGGCCAGCAGCAGCGCCTCTGCATCGCGCGCGCCATCGCCACGCGGCCCGAGGTGCTCTTGATGGACGAGCCCTGTTCGGCACTCGATCCTATCGCCACTGCCATTATCGAGGAGCTGATCGACGAACTGCGTGAAAATTTCACCATCGTTATCGTCACGCACTCCATGCAGCAGGCGGCCCGCGTCAGTCAGAAGACGGCGTTCTTCCATCTCGGCAAGCTGATCGAAGAGGGCGCCACGGGCGATATCTTCACCAACCCCGTGAACAAGCAGACGCAGGACTACATCACCGGCCGCATCGGCTGACACAAGGACGCGCGATCATGGCTCAGGCGCTTAACGAACACATCGTTTCCTCCTACGAGGACGAACTCATCAACCTCAACCGTGCCATTTCCGAAATGGGCGGCATGGTCGAGCAGGCGATAACCGACGCCGCCAACGCCCTGCTCAAGCTCGACCATGAGGGCGCCAAGGCGGTGCGCCTCTACGACAAGAACATCGACGAGATGAAGGACCGCATCAACGACATGGCGGTCTCGATCATCGCCCGCCGCCAGCCTATGGCGACCGATCTGCGCATGGTCGTGACCTCGATCCAGGTCGCCAACGATCTCGAGCGCACGGGTGATATGGCCAAGCAGCTCGCCAAGCGGACTTTGCAGATCGAAAGCCTTAGCCTCGCGCCAAAGTTCTACAACGGCGTCAAGCACATGACGGACCTCGTTGCCCGCCAGCTCCAGGCCGCGCTCGACGCCTACGCCGCTCGCGATTCCGCCAAGGCGGTGGAAGTCTGCCGCAATGATGACGAGGTAGATGCGCTCCACACGTCTCTGTTCCGCGAATTGCTGACCTACATGATGGAAGATCCGCGTTACATCACGCAGTGCACCCATCTGCTGTTCTGCACCAAGAGCCTTGAGCGCGTCGGCGATCACGCGACCAACATCGCCGAAGCGGCGTTCTATCTTGAGACCGGCAGGCATTTGGCCGCCGACGACACCCTCCGGCAGCAGCGTTAGGACAACAGATGATGGCGACGATCCTCATCGTCGAGGACGAGACCGACCTCTGCGAGATGATGCGCTACAACCTCCAGGCGGAGGGCCATCGCGTACTCGCCGCAGAGACAGGTGAAGAGGCCGTCGAGCGCATTCGCGACACCGTGCCCGACCTCATTCTGCTCGACTGGATGTTGCCGGGCACCTCTGGCATCGAACTCTGCCGCCGCTGGCGTTCGCGCGAGGAGACGGCACGCACCCCGATCATTATGGTCACGGCCAGGGGCGAGGAGGAGGAGCGGGTGCGTGGGCTTGCCACCGGCGCCGACGACTATATCACCAAGCCCTTCTCGATGCCCGAGCTCATCGCCCGCATCCAGGCGCTGCTCCGCCGCTCGAGCCCGCAACTTGTCACGACCTTGCTTAAGGCCGGCGACCTCGAACTCGACCGTCAGAGCCACCGCGTTCGCCGTTCCGGCCGTGAGGTGCATCTGGGGCCGACCGAATACCGGCTGCTCGAATATCTGATGCGTCACCCTGGCCGCGTCTATTCGCGCGAACAATTGCTGGATGGCGTCTGGGGCAACGACGTCTATGTCGACGAGCGCACCGTCGACGTCCATGTCGGCCGCCTGCGCAAAGCCATCATCCGCGGCCGCGAGGCCGACCCTATCCGCACCGTCCGTGGCGCGGGTTACGCGTTCGACGAGCGGTTCGCAGCGCTGAACTAGCCTTCAACTGAGGCAGATCGAACGCCGTTTCGGCGGTATGAGCGACGTCTGGCTCGCGCAGGGTGAAACGAAAAGGGCGCCGTGGCGCCCTCGTTCATCGCATCGGCGACGCAGGAGCTAGCGCCGCTTCTTTTCCATCTGGTGATAGGCCCGGCGCGAGTGGAAGTCGCAATAGGGCTTGCCGTCTTCGGAGTGCTGTCCGCAGAAATAGAAGTCGGGCGTCAGCGGATCGCCGATCGGCCACTTGCAGGTGTTTTCGCTAAGCTGCAGCAGGCTGAGACGCTCCTCGACCGGAATAAACAGCTCCTGCACCTGCGGCGCGACATAGACCTCGGTCTGGAATTCTTCCTGCATCTTAAGTGCGGTGGCGCCATGGATGCCGCCCCCGCTCATGCTGCGCGATTTCATCATCGCGCCGACGCCGGAACTGGGGCGGTTGCCGCCCGACAACGACACGCGGCGGACGGCTGGGCGCGATGCCGGCCGTGCCCGCGGGGCAGAGTTCGCCGGCTTGGCGCGGCCCGACAGTTTCAGCCGGTGCACCTTGCCGATCACGGCATTGCGCGTCACGCCTTCGCTGAGCACACCGGCGATTTGGCTGGCACTCAAACCTTCCAGCCAAAGTTTCTTCAGCAGCTCGACGCGTTCTTCGGTCCAGCCCATTATGCTTAGCTCCTAACCATCATAGGAATCGAATACCCTCGCCGTGCCGCGCAGTCCGCGAACGGCTATCACGCTACGCATCGTAGGTCGGAAGGGTCCGCCACACGAAATATCGTGTCCCAACGCCTTTGATACTACACGGGCGCCGGAATCGCGATCAAGGCTCGATGCGGATTATCACCGGGGAAAACTCCGATAGCTCTTCGCATCGACGAAGCATGAGTCAAATCAGCAGCTTGCTCTCTTGAGATTGACTTTTGGAGCATCGAAAGGCATATCTTCGGCGTTGCACGCGCGGCCCCACGGCAGCGCGTTTTTGGTTTTTGTGGGGCATTTGCAACACCCATTCAACGTCAGCAAAAGGGTCAGATCATGTCCGCGCTGTATGGCACCTACGCCAGATCGTCACTCGCTTTCGAGCGGGGCGAGGGCGTGCGCCTGTTCAGCCAGGACGGTACGCCCTACCTCGATTTCCATGCCGGCATCGCTGTAAATGCGCTGGGCCACTCCGATCCACATTTGGTAAGAACCATGAAGGAGGCGGCCGAAAAAGTCTGGCACGTCTCCAACGTCTTCACCATTCCCGAAGGCGAGCGGCTGGCGCAGCGGCTCTGCGACACGACGTTTGCCGACGCCGTGTTCTTCACAAATTCAGGCGCCGAGGCGATCGAGTGCGCCATCAAGACGGCGCGGCACTATTACTGGGCCAAGGGCGAGACCGACCGCTACGAGATCATCGCCTTCACCGGCTCCTTCCACGGACGCACGATGGCAACCATCGCCGCCGCCGGCAACGCGCACTATGTCGAGGGCTTCGGTCCGCCGCTCGAAGGCTTCGTCCATCTGGCTCCGGGCGATCTCGCGTCGGTGGAGGCCGCGATAACCCCCAAGACCTGCGCGATCCTCATCGAGCCGGTGCAGGGGGAGGGCGGCTGTACCGCCATGAGCATTGAATTCATGCGCGGCCTAAGGGCCCTCTGCGACAAGCACGGCATGTTGCTTTTGCTCGACGAGGTGCAGTGCGGTTATGGGCGGACGGGCCGGTTCTTTGCCCACGAATGGGCCGGCATCACGCCCGACATCATGGCCGTAGCCAAAGGCATCGGTGGCGGCTTTCCACTCGGTGCCTGTCTCGCCACCAAGGAAACAGCAGCTTCGATGGTGCCGGGCACGCATGGTTCGACCTATGGCGGCAATCCCTTGGCCTGCACCATCGGCAACGCCGTGCTCGATCGCATCCTCGAGCCGGGTTTCCTCGAACATGTCGATGCGATGGGTCAGAAATTGAGCTGGCACCTGCAGCAATTGCAGCAGCGGTTTCCCGACCAGATCGCCGCGGTGCGCGGCAAGGGCCTCCTCGTGGGGATCAAGCTCGCCCCGGGTATCACGGCACGCGATTTCATGGCGCGGCTGCGCGACGATCATCAGCTGCTGGCGCAGAGTGCCAGCGACAATGTCGTCCGGCTCATCCCGCCGCTAATCGTCACTGAACCGGATATCGAAGAAGCGGCTCAAAAGATCGCCGACGCGCTAGTTGCCATCGGGAGCGAAGCCAAGGCGGAGCATGTGACAATATGAGCGATCCGCGCCACTTCCTGACCCTCGAGGATTTCACCGAGGACCAGCTGCGCAACATGCTGGTCATCGCCAATGAGCTCAAGGCGCGCACCAAAAAGGGTGAACGCACCGAGTTGCTGACCCACAAAATGCTGGCGATGATCTTCGAGAAGCAATCGACGCGCACCCGCGTCAGCTTCGATGTCGGCATGCGCCAGCTCGGCGGCGAGACGATGTTCCTTTCGGGTGCTGAAATGCAGCTCGCCCGTGAGGAGACGCTCGCCGACACCGCGCGCGTGATGAGCCGTTACGTCGATGCCATCATGATCCGCATCCTCGATCACGACGATCTGCTCGATCTCGCCGGCGCCTCAGCCGTGCCGGTGATCAACGGGCTGACCCGCCGCGCCCACCCTTGCCAGGTGATGGCCGACATTCAGACCTTCGAGGAACATCGCGGTCCGATCAAGGGCGCCAAAATCGCCTGGGTCGGCGATGCCAACAATGTGCTGGCAAGCTGGGTGCATGCCTCCAAGCTATTCGGCAATTATTTCGCCATCGCTTGCCCGGAGGAGTACGGCCCCGACCAGGGCCTGCTCGCCGACATCAAGGAAGCCGGGGCAAACGTCACGCTTGGCGAGGATCCGTTGGCCGCCGTCAAAGACGCCGACCTCATCATCACCGACACCTGGGTCTCGATGGGCGACACTGATGTGTCGGACCGTCGCAAGACCTTGAAACCCTATCGGGTCGACACCATTTTGATGCGGTTGGCCGACAAGGATGCGCTGTTCATGCATTGCCTGCCGGCTCACCGCGGCGATGAAGTGACCGACGAGGTCATAGACGGGCCGCAATCGGTGGTCTTCGATGAAGCCGAAAACCGCCTGCACGCACAAAAGGCGATCCTCTGCTGGTGCTTCGGGATCGATAAGGTCTAGTTCTTTTTGCTTGTCGCGCTTCCGAACCGGGACCGACAAATTCCTGGAAGCGCTGCCGATGTCCGAACTGCAACTGACTGACTATGGCCTCGATCGCCCCGAGAGCGGCGATGACGTCGTAGTGCCCTTCACGCTCGAGGCACTCGATTGCCGTGGTCGCTCGGTGCGTCTGGGCGATGCACTCGATGCCATCCTCAACCGTCACAATTATCCGCCACCGGTTGCCCGGCTGCTTGGGGAAGCGGTGGTGCTGGCGGGCCTGATTGGCTCTTCGCTGAAGTTCGAGGGCAAGTTCATCCTCCAGACCCAGACCGACGGGCCGGTGAACCTCATTGTCGTCGATCTCGACGCGCCTGACGGCCTGCGCGGCTATGCGCGCTTCGATGCCGATGCCGTCGCCAAGGCGATCGACCAGGGCGAAACCCGTCCAGGCCAACTGCTTGGCAAAGGCCATCTCGCCATGACCGTCGATCAGGGCGCCCACATGGAGCGCTACCAGGGCATCGTTGCCCTTGAGGGTGGAACGCTCGAGGACGTCGCCCACACCTACTTCCAGCAATCCGAGCAGGTGCCGACCTTGGTTCGCCTCGCGGTGGCCCAGCTCACTCTCAAGGGCGAGCGGCGGTCGCATTGGCGCGCCGGCGGCATGCTGGTGCAATATCTGCCGCCACATGGTGGACGGACCATGCCGGATCTCCCCGGCGATGGCGATTTTTCCAATCCGGACACGGCCGATAAGAGTTTCGCCGAATCGGACAAATGGACCGAGGCACGAGCGCTGCTGGCAACCATTGCCGACGAGGAACTCGCGGACCCGGCGGTGTCGCCGGAGCGGTTATTGTTCCGCCTGTTCCACCAGACCGGCGTGCGGGTGTTTGACCCGGTGGCGCTCGAAGAGCGCTGCACCTGCTCGGCCGAACGGATCGAGGCCATGCTGCGCGACAATTTCTCGGCCGAAGAACGGCAGGAAATGGTCGTCAATGGCGAGATCGAAGTGGTTTGCGAATTCTGCTCGGCCGATTATCACTTCCGCCCCGATGAGTTCGACGAGCCGCGCGGCCAGGCGAACTAGCGGCGCGAGACCTACTCTGTGGCCAGCGCCACCACCGGGTCGAGCCGTGCCGCGGTGCGGGCCGGCATGAAGCCGAAGCCGATGCCGATCGCTGTCGACGCCGCGAAGGCCAAAGCAATGGTCACCGGCGAGTAGATCATTCTAAGGCCTGGCGCAAAGCGGTCGATACCGAAGCCGATGGCGAGCGACAGTGCGATACCCGTCGCGCCACCGATGAGGCAAACCAGCACGGCCTCGATCAGGAATTGCTGCATGATATCGCCCTGCCGGGCACCAACCGCCATGCGCACGCCGATCTCGCGCGTTCGCTCGCGCACCGACACCAGCATGATGTTCATCACCCCGATGCCGCCGACGATCAGCGAGATCACGGCGATGGCCGAGATCAGCAACGACAGGGTCTGCGATGTCGCCTGAATCGTCTCGCGAATGGTGTCGGTGTTCTGGAGGCTGAAATCCGCGGTTCCGCCATGCCGCGCCAGAAGAAGGTCCTGAATATCGGACTGGGCGGTATCCACGTCGGCAGTGTCTGCGATGCGTACGGTGATCGAATTCAACCAGCTCTGGCCGAGTAGGCGTGACATCGCCGTGGTGTAGGGCACCCACACGCCGATTGAGTTGGATCCCGGCCCGAAATTGTTGGTGCTGGCAGCAATGATGCCGATGACCCGCAGCGGCACCTTGCCAACCAGGATGACGCGGCCCAGTGCCTCCTCGCCGTCAGGGAACAGGGTGTCGCGGGCGCGGCTGTCGATCACCGCCTCCTGCGCGAGACCGTCGATGCCGCTCTGGTCGAACGACACGCCGGAAACGAAGCTTCGGTTTCCGACGCGAAACACGTCCGGCCCGGCCCCGACCACCTGCGCATTGGCGGCGACGCTGCCGTAGCGGACCGTTGCGTTTGACTGCACCTGCGGCGTCACGCTGTCGGCGAAGGCTTCCGCGGCAAGCGCGCTGGCATCAGCCGGCGTCAGCGTGCGGATGGCGCCGGCGCGCCGGTCGGCGGCGCTCGCACCCGGTAGGATATTGATGGTGTTGGTACCGATCGAACTGATCCGGTCGAGCACCTGCTGCTGGCCGCCCTGGCCGAGCGCCACCACCGAAACCACCGAGGCGATCCCTATGATGATGCCCAGCATGGTGAGAAAGGTACGGAGCCGATGGCTCGATAGTGCCCGGATCGCCATGCCCAAAGCTTCGGCGCTCCGGTCCAGCATCTGGCGCCAGGCCGGAATGTGCCGGATGGGACCGGCGGTTCTCTGGTGCCGCAAGGCGCCGGCATTGCGCCGGTCGGCGACAATCTCGCCGTCCTTGAGTTCGATGCTGCGGTCGGCAAAGGCGGCAATGGCCTGGTCGTGCGTGACCATGATCACCGTGTGACCCTCGGCGTGCAGCTCCTTGAGCAGCGTCAGCAATTCTTTGCCGCTGCGGCTGTCGAGCGCACCAGTTGGCTCGTCGGCCAGGATAATCTCGCCGCCATTGATCAGGGCGCGGGCGATCGAAACGCGTTGTTGTTGTCCGCCGGACAATTCGGAGGGCCGGTGGGTGAGGCGATCGGCGAGCCCGAGCCGGCCAAGCAGCATCAGCGCCCGCTCGCGCCGCGCCCCGCGCTGCGCCCCCGCATAGATGGCAGGGATCTCGACATTTTCGAGCGCATCAAGATCGGACAAAAGCTGGTAGCGCTGGAAGATGAAGCCGAAATGTTCACGCCTGAGTTCGGCAAGCTGATCGGGTCGGAGCCGTGCGACGTCACGCCCGGCGAGGCGGTAAGTGCCGGTCCACTCATTGTCGAGGCAACCCAGGACATTCATCAGCGTCGATTTGCCGGAGCCCGACTGGCCGACAATCGCGATGAATTCTCCCGCCTCGATGCTGAGGTCGATCGTCTTGAGCGCGGCAATGGTCTCGCCACCGGTGACGAATTGGCGCGTCAGCCCGGCGATCTCGATGAGGGGTCCGACCATGCGCCCCTCAACCTCCACCAGGAGGTGGCCCGCCGCCGATAAAGACCGCGCCGCCGCCACCACCGAACAGGCCCCGATTGCCGCCGGGGCTCCCTGTCTCGGTGCTACCCGTCGGAACGGTTCCGCGCGGCACGACCACGAGATCGCCTTCGGCCAGGCCAGATGTGATCTCAGCGACGACGTTGTTGTTGATCCCCACTTTGACCGGCCGCGACTCCGCTCTGCCCGTCGCGGCGTTCCAGATTTGCAGCGACACGTCATTGCGTCCACGCCGGGCCAGGGCGGTGGCCGGAACGGTGAGCACACCCTCGGCGGACTCGAGAACGATGGTCACCTGGGCCGTCATCGAGATGCGCAGCAAACGGTCGGGGTTCGCCACATCAAAGAGCCCGTTGTAGTACACAGCGCCAGAACTCGAGCTCGAGGCAACGGCATTGTCCGCAATCGACTCGGGCGCCGGCTCGATAGCGCGAAGCTGGGCCTCGAACGGCCGGTTGGGAGCCCCCAGAATGGTGAAATAGACTTTCTGTCCGGGCCTCACGCGCGGCACGTCCGCTTCCGAAATCTCGGCCTTGACCACCATGTTCTGGAGATTGGCGATCTTGACGATTGTCGGCGAGGCGTTGTTGGCGTTGACGGACTGGCCAACGCCAACCTCGAGCGAGACGATCGTGCCATCCATCGGCGCGATGATTTTGGTGCGGCTCAAATTGAGTTCGGCTGCATCGACCGCCAGTTGCGCCTGCTGGATCTGCGCTTCGATGGATTTTATCTGCGCCTCGGCAGTGGATACGGCCAGCTGCGCCGCCTGCAAATCGGCATCCGATACCAGCTGCTGCGATTGCAATTGGTTGGAGCGCGCCAGCCCTGCCTGCGCCTTTGCCAGGGTCGCGTCCTGCAGTCCGCGCTGCGCCTCGACGGCGGCCAGCGATGCCTCGGCCACTTTCATCGCATTTTCCTGGTTGAGCGAGTCGAGTTCGGCGATCAATTGGCCGGCCTTCACGTCATCGCCCAGCCCAACATTGAGCATCTTGACGATGCCCGACACCTCGGCCCCGACGCTGATCAACGCGCTCGCTTCGATGACACCCGAAGCCAGCACGGTGCGCTCGATATTGCCGCGTGTCACGGGGACCGTGCGCGGTGTTTCGGCGACGGCCGCTGGTTGCAGCATCGCATAGGCGCCATAGGCGGCGCCGCCGAGCACCAGCAGCACGACGATCCAGCGAAACAAATGCTTCAAATCAACGCCTGCAAAGTGATGTTATGGGCCGATTCTAAGCCGGCTCGTTCGGGCTGTCGCGTTAAGTCTTGGTAAGGGGGCCGGCGGAGCGTAGATTGCACACGGATAATGTGCGGAGGCCGCCATGGCTGCGCCCGATAATTCCAGCGCCGTCTTGAAATCGCTGTTCGCCCTTGCCGTCACGCTTGTGGTGATGGGGGTGATCCTCTTCGTGCCAGCCGGAACGCTCGACTGGCCGCGCGGCAGGTGGTTCTGTGTCGCCTTCGTTAGTGCCACGTTGATCGCGGTTGCGCTGCTGTGGCGGTTGAACTCAGAGATATTCGCGGCCCGCTCGCGCATCCAGCCGGGGACGAAGTCGGGAGACTATGTCTTCCTCATCCTGATCCTCGGCGGTTTTTTCTTCATTCTGCCGGTGGCGGGCCTCGACTTCCGCTTCGGCTGGTCGGCGGTGCCCGATTGGATCGTGTGGCTCGGCTACGGGCTATTCGTCCTCTCTTATGGGGGCCAGGTCTGGCCGCAGGCGGTGAACCGTCACTTCGAGCCGGGCGTCCGCATCCAACAGGATCGCGGCCAGACCGTTATCGACACCGGGCCCTATGCCATTGTCCGTCACCCTGGCTACACCTCTGGCTCGCTGCTGGCGCTCAGCATCCCTCTCTGCCTCGGCTCCTGGTGGGCGCTCATCCCGGCAGCGGTGGTTGTGCTCGGACTGATCCCGCGGACGCTGTTCGAGGAGCGAACATTGCGTGCGGAATTGCCGGGGTACACGGAATACACGCAGAGGGTGAAATGGCGCTGGGTCCCGGGTGTTTGGTAACTTCGCTGGAGCCTGCGGCTCAAGCGGCGCTAGCTCTCCCCGAGGAGCCCTTCGCTACAGCTGATCCAAGCCGTATTGCAGATCGCGGATCAGATCGTCGACATTTTCGAGCCCCACACTCAGCCGCAGCAAGCCGGGCGTGATCCCGCTTTCGAGCCGAACTGCCTCGGTGAAGCGCTGATGCGTGGTCGTGCCAGGATGGGTGATCAGCGATTTGGCGTCGCCCAGATTGTTGGAGATGAGGATCACCGCGAGGGCGTCCGAAAGCTTGAATGCCGCCTCGCGGCCGCCTGCCACCTCGAGCGCGATCAACGTCGAGCCGCTGGTCATTTGTCGCTTTGCCAGCGCATGTTGTGGATGCGATTTGAGAAAGGGATAGGCGACGCGCACGACCTTCGGCTGGGTCTCGAGGAACGCCGCGATCTTTGCCGCGCTCTCCGTCATCTGTTTGACGCGTATCGAGAGCGTCTCAAGGCCCTTCAGCAGCACCCATGCGTTGAAGGGCGACAGCGACGGTCCGGTCTGCCGCAGCAGCGTGTGCACATCACCCTCGATCAGCGCCTTGCTCCCAAGCACCACGCCCCCCAGGGTCCGGCCCTGGCCGTCGATATGCTTGGTCGCCGAATAGGTGACGAGATCGGCGCCCAATTGCAGGGGGCGCTGAAACAGCGGCGTCGCGAATACATTGTCGACGATCAACCGCGCACCGTGCGCCTTGGCGATCTTTGCCACAGTGGCGATGTCCACCAGCTCAAGCGTCGGGTTGGTGGGCGTCTCGATGAACACCAATTTGGTGTTCTTCCGCATTGCCTGCTCGAAATTGGCGGGGTCGCGGCCATCGACCAGCGTCGAGGCCACACCAAAACGCGGCATCAATTCTTCGACCACATAGCGGCAGCCGCCGAACAGCGCGCGCGCCGCAACGATGTGATCGCCGGCACGCACCTGGCTCATCACGGCAGCGGTGACCGCCGCCATGCCGGTCGCAAAGGCACGCGCTGCCTCCGCGCCCTCAAGCAGCGCCATGCGGTTCTGGAACATGTCGAGGCTGGGGTTCGCGAAACGCGAGTAATTGTGCCCCTCGATCTTGTGGGTGAAAATGTCTTCGGCGTGTTGCGAGTTCGGGTAGGCGTAGCCCGAATTGAGGAAGATCGCCTCGCTCGTTTCGTTGAACTGCGAGCGAGCGCTGCCGCCATGCACGAGCTGCGTTTCCGCTGACCAATTCTTGGGGTCGCTCAGGGGATTTTTCGGCTTGGCCATCGCTTATGCTCCAACAAAAAAACCGGCACGCATCGCGGCCGGTTCGAGCACGGGTCTCTTTAGCAATTTGTTTTGAGTGGCTGCAATCAGACCGGCCAAATCACCACTGCGAACTGCCTTAGTCCCCGGTGCGGGTGGCGTCAACGACCCACTAATAAATGGAAGCGGATCGAGCCGCCATTGCTTCCACAGTTTTGCCTAGCTCGGTAGTCATCGCCCAGACCTCCCCTTCGAGGCTTTGGCGCCTCAGCTCCGCCTATCTCAGCGGATTGCTGACCAATGTCGTGGCGCAGAAAGCACCATGTCGACAGCATTTGCCCCAGTCCTTGTACGAAGAGCGTGACGCGGCCAAGGTCTCGTTTGATGACGGATCGCTACCGTGGCCGAGAAAATTAAATATTGTGGACAGACCACTAAGTGGACAGACCACTTTTGATCTAGTAGGTTTGAACTGCAGACGATGGGGGCGCTAAAACGGCGGCCGTCACGGTGCGAGATTCATCGGGAGGATGAGAATGCAAATGAAAAGACGCAATTTCTTGATGTCGGTGGCCGTCGGGGCCATGGCGATCGCAATGGCCTCGCCGGGCGCCCTGGGTGCCGGTAAGGCGCTGACGATCATGGCCGGAGTCGGTGGCCTCGAGTTTCCGTTCTTCGTCGTCATGATGGACAAATTCAAGGCCGCAGCTGAGGCAATCGGTGGCATCACACTGCTCGTGAGCGACGGGCAGAACTCGGCGACCAAGCAGACCGCCGACATCGAAGCTGCTATCGTTCAGAAGGTCGATGCGATCGTGTTCTCGCCGCTCGACGTGGACGCCCTGGTTC
>JBDSEK010000085.1:0-4714 GCA_039920085.1 Devosia sp.
GGCCTCATCATCTTCTTCTGGCTCGAGCTCGCGGCGCGGCTGTTTTTCATCTCGATCTGGAATCGCGTATGAGGCTGCCCGGACGCCTCTCGGCGGCGATTGAAGTGTTGACCGACATCGAAGCCCGGCATCGCCCGGCGAGCGAGGCGCTCAAGGCCTGGGGCCTGGCCAACCGCTTTGCCGGCGCCGGCGATCGCGCCGCCATCGGCAATCTCGTCTACGACGCGCTCCGCAAGCGGTCGAGCCACGCTTTCGCGATGCAGAGCGACACGCCGCGCGCGCTGGTTCTCTCGGTTGCAGCGCGCGATTGGGGCGTCACGCCCGAAGAGCTCAACGATCTCTTCTCGCAGGACAGTCACGCCCCCGAAATCCTGAGCGTCGACGAGGTGAGGGCGCTCATCGCCCCCGACCCGCTCGCCGCCGCCCCCGATCCTGTGCGCGCCGATCTGCCCGAATGGGCGCTCGGCCATATGAGCCTGCCCGATATCGTCGCCGAAGGGCAGGCGATGGCGGCCCGCCCGCCGCTCGACCTTCGCGTCAACACGCTCAAATCCAGCCGCGACAAAATGCTGAAGGCGCTGGACCGCTTCGGCGCCGCGCCGACGGCGATCTCGCCGCTCGGCCTCCGGATCGTCGCCGGCAGCGGCGACAGCCGCACGCCCAATGTCCAGGTCGAGGAGGGCTACCTCAAGGGCCAGTTCGAGGTGCAGGACGAGGGCAGCCAGATCGTCGCGCTGCTGGCGGGAGCGGCGCCCGGCGAACAGCTGCTCGATCTTTGCGCCGGCGCCGGCGGCAAGACGCTCGCGCTCGCCGCCGCGATGCAGAACCGGGGCCAGATCTTCGCCCATGACAGCGATCGCCATCGCCTCGCTCCCATCTACGATCGGCTGAAGCGCAATGGGGTGCGCAATGTGCAGGTCCGCCCGCCCGGCTCCGCCGAGATGGAGGCGCTGGTCGGCAAGATGGATTGCGTATTGCTCGATGCGCCCTGCACCGGCTCGGGCACCTGGCGGCGGCGGCCGGAGGCCAAATGGAAACTGACGCCGGAGCAGCTGGCGCTCCGCGTCGGCGAACAGCAGGCCATCTTGGAGGATGGCGCGCGCTATGTCCGCCCCGGCGGAAGGCTGCTCTATATTACCTGCTCGGTGCTGAACGACGAGAACGACGCCCAGGGCGCCGGCTTTCTGGCGCGCCACCCCGAATTCGCGCCGGTTCCGCTGCGGGATCGGCTCGAAGCCCTGTCGCCCGGGGTGAGCAGCCGGGTGCATCGCACGCCGACCGGCGGCATCCAGCTCACCCCGCACGCCACCCAAACCGACGGCTTCTATTCTTTATTAATGCAGCGCCGCGGCTGATCCGGCTATGGATGGCGCCTTCGTCCGATTCGTGGGCGCGTCACCCGTATGGATTTGATGAGCATCGACTATCGCACCAGGCGAGGATGGCTGGCGCTGGCAGGGTTCCTGCTGGTGGTGATCGGCGTTGGCGCCGTGATTGGCGCCAATGCGAACCCCGACGACTGGTATCAGGCGCTGCAGAAGCCGGCGTTCAACCCGCCCAACTGGATCTTCGCCCCCGTCTGGTTCACCCTCTATGCGATGATCGCGATCGCCGGCTGGCGCGTCGCCATGCGGGATTTCAGCAGCACGCCGATGTTCCTGTGGATCCTGCAGATGATCTTCAACTGGGCCTGGTCGCCCACCTGGTTCAATCTGCACCTGCTCTGGCCGGCCTTCGCCATCATCATCGCGCTTCTGGCGCTGATACTCGCCTTCATCATCATCTGCTGGCGCAATGGCGACCGCCCCTCGGCGCTGCTCTTTGTGCCCTATGGCCTCTGGGTCGCTTTCGCCTCGAGCCTCAATTTGTCGATCGCGCTGCTCAATCCGGCCTGAGTCCATCGCGCCGCGACAGCGCCTTCTGCACCGCCTTCAGCTTGGGGTTGGCGTAGAATTCGGTGAAGCAGATATCGTTGAGCACCGGCGCGCCGCCGCCCGGCCGCACAAAGCCGCGGTGACGGTAAAAATGCAGCGCCGGCTCCGTCGCCGGGCGCGCGATGAACCAGCAGTCGGCCGTGCCGATCACCATCACCCGTGCCGTCAATTCGCGCAGCAGCGCCGCGCGGTGTTCCTTCTCCACTGCCTCGGCGAATTGCGCATAAATGTGGCGCGTCGGCGGATTGCAGAGCTCGCGCGTGCCGACGCTGCTCCAGCTCTTTTTGCCGCTCATCAGCGCTTCGCCCGCTTTGTTGCTCAGCCCCATCAGCACGCCCCCGCCCAGAAACGGCTCGATGCAGACCCCGCCGGCGGCGCGCTTCAGGATCAGATAGGCCTCGGGGAAACGGCGCCAGCGTTTGAGCGTCGCGCTGAGGCTTCTGATCTGCCCCTTGCCCCCATAAGCCAGCATCAGATTGCGCAGCCGCCCAACCTCAAAGCGCGTCGCGAGCGCCAGATAAAACCCATCGGCAATGGGGGCAGGGGTCGCTGGCCCTACCGCGATCCGCGCGCTCGCCCGCCCCAGGCCCGTGCGACTGAGCCCATCGGCGAGGCGGTGCCAGGCGGCGACCAGTGAGTCGATCAATTGCGTCTCCCCGCGGGCAGATAGCGCAAATCGCCCGGATCGCCAATCGGCGAGCCACCCGCGTTTTCCCTCCCCGCGTGGGGAGGGAAACCCCGACTGCTGGCTCCGCTTTCGTGGATGCAGGCGGGCCACCGCGTTTTCCCTCCCCCGAGTGGGGAGGGAAGTGGAGCTTGTGAGCGCGAGCGAACTAGCGGAACTGGGTGGGGGGAGTTTCCGAAGGCACGCCCGGACCGGCTCTATCGCGGAGCCACCCCCCACCCCGGCTTGCTATGGCTTCGGCTGGTCGCCAAAGCCAAGCGCGCCGCCCTCCCCACGCGGGGGAGGGGAAACCGGGCTCGCGCTCCATATCGATGGCGGGGTAGTCTTGTTTTATGACCATCGAAGTCGCACGCAAATTGCGGAAGACAATGACGGCCCCGGAGGCGGTGCTGTGGAATGCGCTGCGGCAGTTGAAGCCGCTCGGGCTGCACTTCCGGCGGCAGGTGCCGCTCGGGCGCTACTACGCTGATTTCGCGTGTTACCATCCAAAGCTGGTGATCGAGGTGGACGGCTGGACGCACGGCGATCCCGCGGCGGACGCCGAGCGCGACACGTTCATGCAGGGCGAAAGCTATCGCGTGCTGCGCGTGTCCAATGAGGATGTCATGCGCAATGTGGATGGAGTGGTGCTCGATGTGTTGCGGCTGACGGGCCGCGAGTGAGCCACGGTTTCCCTCCCCCGAGTGGGAGGGCAGTGGAGCTTGTGAGCGAAAGCGAACTAGCGGCACTGGGTGGGGGCAGTTTCGGAGGCACGCCTGGATCGGCTCGGTCGCGGCGGAGGGGAGTTCAGCAGACGCCTTGCTCCGCCACCGCCTGAGCCTTGCGGAATCTTCGGTCGGCCTATATTTCCCCGCCATGACAGCGCCGGGCAAGCCTCCAGTCGATTCCATCCTGATCATCGATTTCGGCTCGCAGGTGACCCAGCTCATCGCGCGCCGCCTGCGCGAGGCCGGGGTCTATTGCGAGATCCATCCGTTCAACAAAGCGGCCGAAGCGTTCGCCGCGCTCAGGCCCAAGGGCGTGATCTTTTCGGGCGGTCCGGCTTCGGTGACCGAGGCGGGCAGCCCGCGCGCGCCAATCGAAGTGTTCGAGGCGGGGGTGCCGATCCTTGCCATCTGCTATGGCCAGCAGACGCTGGCTCTGCAGCTCGGCGGCAAGGTCGAGGGCGGCCATGCGCGCGAGTTCGGCCGCGCCGATGTCGAGATCAGGGAGCCGAGCCGGCTCTATGAGGGCGTCTGGGACATCGGCCAGCGCTACCCCGTCTGGATGAGCCATGGCGACCGGGTGACCGAGCTGCCCGCCGGCTTCAAGGTCGTCGCCACCTCGCCCAACGCCCCCTTTGCCATCGCGGTGAACGACGAGCGGCAGATTTATACAACGATGTTCCACCCCGAAGTGGTCCACACCCCCGATGGCGGAAGGCTGCTTGCCAATTTCGTCCACAACATCGTCGGGCTCAAATCCGACTGGACCATGGCTGCCTATCGCTCGCGCATGATCGACAAGATCCGTGCGCAAGTGGGCAAGGGCCGCGTCATCTGCGGTCTGTCGGGCGGCGTCGACTCCTCGGTTGCGGCGGTGCTGATCCACGAAGCGATCGGCGACCAGCTCACTTGCATCCTCGTCGATCATGGCCTGATGCGGCTCAACGAAGCCGAAGAGGTCGTCAGCACTTTTCGCGACCGCTACAACATTCCCTTAGTGCATGTCGACGCGAGCCGGGAGTTCCTCGCTGCGCTCGCCGGCGAGGCCGATCCCGAAACCAAGCGCAAGACCATCGGCCGGCTGTTCATCGAAACCTTCGAGGCCGAAGCCAAAAAGCTCGGCGGCGCGCAATTCCTGGCGCAAGGTACGCTCTATCCCGATGTGATCGAGAGCGTGAGCTTCACCGGCGGTCCGTCGGTCACCATCAAGAGTCACCACAATGTCGGCGGCCTGCCCGAGCGCATGAACATGCAGCTGGTCGAGCCGCTGCGCGAATTGTTCAAGGACGAGGTCCGCGCCCTCGGTCGAGAGCTCGGCCTGCCCGAAAACTTCGTCGGCCGTCATCCCTTCCCCGGACCCGGCCTCGCCATCCGCCTGCCGGGTGGCGTGA
>JBDSEK010000086.1:0-6949 GCA_039920085.1 Devosia sp.
ATCACCGCGTTTCCCCCAATGTGACGCTCGCGTGACGCAGCTTTGTTGCTATGGATTTGCAGTAACTGATGTTTTTCTGGCAAGGGCGCACAGAATGACCAAATCGCGGCTGGCAGGACTTGATCCCGAGGCAGTACGCCGGACGTTGCTGGATGCCGCGACCGCCGCGTCGGTCCCCACTCTTTCGGGGTTCCGGACCCCCCTTGCCGTCGAAAACAAATGGTCCAGCGGCTTCGATCCGGTTACTGCCGCCGACCGAGACGCGGAAACTGCAATCCGCGCTGTGATCGCCCGCGATTTTCCCGATCATGGCATCATCGGCGAGGAATGGGATGCCAAGACCGGCTCCGGGGCGTTCGACTGGATCGTCGACCCCATCGACGGCACCCGCGCCTTCATTTCGGGGGTACCCGTCTGGGGCACGCTGATCGGCCTGATGCACCATGGCAAGGCAATCGCTGGTTTGATGGCACAGCCCTTTGCCGGGGAGATCTGGACCGGGATCGAGGGCGAAGCGCTTTATCGCCGCGATGGTGAGGCCACGCCAGCGCGTGCCTCTGGCGTCACGCGGCTGAGCGAGGCCAAAATGAGTGCCACTTCGCCCGACATGTTCGAGCGGACCGGGACCATCGAGCGCTTCGAGCGGCTGCGCCGCGGCGTCTTGCAGTGCCGCTGGGGGCTCGATTGCTACGCCTATTGCCTCCTCGCCTCGGGGCATCTCGATCTAGTGGTCGAAGCCGGGCTCAAGAATGTCGACATTGCGCCCCTGGTGCCGATCATAGAAGCGGCCGGCGGCATCGTGACCACCTGGACCGGCGAGCCGCCGGAAAAGGGCGGTCACATCGTCGCGGCGGCCACGCGCCAACTGCACGCCGCGGCGATGGATGCGCTCAACGCCTAGGCGCTCTGTTCGGTGACAAAGGCATCGAAGGCCGCGAACACCTGGCTGCGGATTTCGTCGTTTTCCATGAACATCTCGTGCCGCGAGGTCGGCACCACGGCGTGTCGGCCCGTGCGCATCCTCAGACCAAGTTGCTCGATCGCCGACGTCGAGACCACCTCGTCGCGCGCCGCCGCGAGCATCAGCACCGGCGCCTTGATGGCCAGTGGAAAATCGTCGCTGGCCGCAGCTGCCATCGCTCGCATCGATGCGGCCGCCCAGCGAAAGGTCGGTTTAGCAACGATGAGGTCGGGCCGATCTGCCCAGATGTTGACGGTCCGCATGTAGCGGTTGAAATCAGACGTCAACGGATTGCCGCCAAACCCCCGCTCGCTCGGCAGCTCGTCGGTGGCGCGTCCCACCCCGCGCCGGCTGAAACCCAGGAGGCACGCCAACTCGCCGATCCGTGCCATGCCCTTGGGACCAAATGGCTGGCGGTCGATCATCAGCATCGGCGCCGACAGGAACAGCCGTTCGAACATCATGCGGTCGCGCAGACCCGCGAACAACGCCACCAGCCCACCCATCGAATGGCCCACCAGATAATAGGGCGCCGGACAATCGGGCAGGAGGATGCTCGAATGAAAGGATTTGAGGTCCGTCCAGTAATCGTCGAAGCGCTCGACATGGCCAAGCCAGGGATCGGGGATCAGCCGGTCCGAACCACCCTGCCCGCGCCAATCGAACGTCGCCACCGCAAAGCCGCGCTTCTGGAAATCGGTGATGGTCTCGAAATATTTCTCGATATATTCGGTGCGCCCCTGCAGCAGGCAGACCGTGCCTTTGGCCGCTCCGGCGCTCTTGGGGAACGTCGCATAGCGCAGGCGGATCTTGTCGCTGGTGCTGAAATAGCCGGCGCGCGCGCCTTCCGGGACAGGATTGGACGGGATAACCGCAAGGCGCGGCCCTTCGGGATCGACGATGGCGTTCATGCGCCAGTGCCTATCGGATTCCCGGCTGCGTTGAAACCGCGTGCCGACGCCGGATACGGAAAAGCCAGCGCCTCGGAGGAGGCACTGGCTTTTCCTAGATGTATCGCCGTGCGGGGGGCGGGTGACGGCGATGCATTTGTTTGTGCCTCTGCAGCAGACAGTCAGCACAGTTGCGATTTGTAGAGGCGGGTCGCTGAAGCCGCCCTGATGACCGCATTCAGATTCCGTTCATCTGCGCGAAACCCCTACATCGTGGTGCCGCCATCGACGATAAAGTTCGCGCCAGTGGCGTAAGCCGACTCGTCGCTGGCGAGATAGACCACCATGTGGGCGAGCTCCCCGGGCGCCGCCATCCGACCCATCGGCTGCCGAGCGATGAAGCTCTGCCAGGCCGCGTCGTGATCGCCCGTGGCGCGCGCCCGCTCGTGCAGCGAGGGGCTGTCCACCGTACCGGGACAGAGCGCGTTGGCGCGGATGCCAGTGCGCAAATAGTCGAAAGCGATGGATTTGGTGAAGCCGATCACCGCGGCCTTGCTGGCACTGTAGGCGACGCGATTGGGCACGCCCTTGAGCGAGGATGCAACCGAGGCGACATTGACGATGCTCGCGGCGCCACGCTTGAGGAATTGCGGCAGGAACGCCTGGGTCAGGACGAACATCGGGGTGACGTTGATCTCAAACGACAACCGCCAGTCCTCGAGCGAGGTTGTCTCGAGTGTGCCAACATGGACCCAGCCGGCGCCATTGTAGAGCACGTCGATATCGGTGTGTCGCGCGGCAGCGTAGCGAAGCGCGGTGTGGTCGGTAACGTCGAGCACGTAAGCCTCATGCTGCTTGTCGGGGTATAGCCGCTTGAGCGTCGCATCGAGCGCGGCGATGGCGAGGGGATCGCGATCGGTGGCGATGACACGCGCGCCCTCGGCAGCCAGCGCCAGGGCGCTCGCACCGCCGATTCCGGCCGCAGCCGCGGTCATAAACGCTGTCTTGCCCTCGAGCCGCCCCATCGCAAACCTCCCCGCCCTGAGCGGCCCTGCCGACAGGGCCGGACGGCAGTGTTGGACGCGGACAATGCGCCGCAGGGATCGCCGGGATCAAGGCCGTTTCCGGCCCCTTGAACGCCGATTTTGCGCACCTATCTCAAGCCTGTCCGCCGGCAAACGCCGGGGACCGGGACACCCGGGAATGCCTGTTCGCCAAATGCTGGGAACAGCCGTGGGACACCCGAACGCAACATTGCTCGATTGGAGAATGTGACCATGACCACTGTAGATTTTACCCCCTTCTATCGCTCCACCGTAGGCTTCGATCGGCTGTTCAGCCGGCTCGATGGCCTGGTCGGCCAGGAAGCCAAAACCTACCCGCCCTACAATATCGAAAAGCTGGGCGATGATTCCTATCGCATCTCGATCGCCGTCGCCGGTTTCGCCCAGAGCGACCTTGTGCTCGAGTCCAAGGAGAATGGCCTCGTCGTGAAGGGCGCCAAAGCCCCCGAGACCAGCGACAAGGGACGTGAGTTCCTGCATCGCGGTATCGCCGAGCGGTCTTTCGAGCTGCGTTTCCAGCTGGCCGAATATGTTGAAGTCAGCGGCGCCTCGCTCGAGAACGGCCTGCTCCATGTCGAGCTGAAGCGCGAACTGCCCGAGTCCAAGAAGCCCCGCACCATCGCCATCAATGGCGTGGCACCCAAGGCGATCGAAACCTCGGTCAACTAAGTTCCGGTCACGGACGGTCTGAGCCGGGCAGCGGTTGGCCGAACGAGCCCCCTCGGGATCGGTCGGACAGAGCGGAAGAGGGGTTAGCGGGTTGGCCGAACGAGCCCCCTCGGGACGGTCGGCGATAGCACCAAAGGGTGAAGCCTCCTCCCTCCCAACCGGCTGAGACGACCAGAAAAGAAGGCGTGGAGTGCACAACTCCGCGCCTTTTTCTATTCGGTCAGCCGACCGCTTGTTTGACGAGCGCGCGGATCTTTGACTCGTCGGCCGTGCTCAGCTTTTTGAGCGCAAAGGAGGAAGGCCACATATTGCCATCGTCGAGTTTGGCCACGTCGGTGAAGCCGAGCGTGGCGTAGCGCGCCTTGAATTTATTGGCATCCTGAAAGAAGCAGACGATCTTGCCATCCTTGTCGGCATAGGCCGGCATCCCATACCAGGTTTTCGCCGATAGACTCGGCGCACTCGCCTTGACGATGGCATGCACCTTCTTGGCCAAAGCCCGATCCGGCTCAGGCATTTTGGCGATAGCCTCTAGCGCCAATTGCTCGCCATCGGCCTTGCCCTTTTCGGCCTTGAGTTCAGCGGCACGCTCCTTCATCGCGGCTTTTTCGTCGGCCGAGAAGCTGGCCTTCTTAGTGGTCTTGCTCGCCATCGCTTTTCTCCTAGCTGGCACTGCGCCGCGCCTCACGCCATTTGACGACGTAGGGCTGCGCAAACATATAGAGGCCGGTGAACATCATCAGGAACAGTGGCGGTAGAGGCAGGTAGTAGAGCCACATGATCTGCTGACCGAATCCCAGCACCACGAAATTGGCGATAACGATGAGCGTGAAGACGATCGCCAGCCATCGATGGCTTTGGCGTACTAGTTTGCTCCAGTTCAAGACACCCTCCCGTGAAAGCCTTGGTGTTACGAATTAGTCGTCGTCCTCGGCCAGCAATTGCTGCAGCTTGTCGAGAAATCCCGGCCAGGCCTGTTGCGCGCCGCGATAGGCCTGTTCTTGATCGAGCGGGAAGCCTGCCTGCTCCATGCGTAGCCGTGTTCCTGCCGGTGTTGGAACCAGCGTCCAAGTAACGACGCTGTCGAGGCCGAACGCTGACCAGCTGTAGGACAGCGTTCTATTCGGTTCGAGCGTCAGCACCTTGCATTCGATGCCACCCCAATCTTCGGTGAATTTGAAGCTCTGTCCTACCACCGGCTTGAAATCGTTCTTCATCAGCCACTCTCCCATCAGATGCGGCTGGGTCAGCGCGCGCCAGATTTTCTCGGCCGGATAGGCAATGTCCCGCTCGACGACCACGGAGCGCAATTCGGTATCGGTCATTGGTCCATCCTTTTGAGAAGATCCTCGAGATCGTCGAAGCGGCTCTGCCAGAAGCCGGCCATCTGGCTTGTCCAATCGACAAGCGGCGCCAGCGCACCCAGTTGCGCGCTGTAGTGGGTTTGCCGCCCGGCATGGCGATCGCGCACGAGGCCGGCCTGCTTCAGCACGCCTAGATGCCTCGAGACGACCGGTTGCGACACCCCGGCCTGTGCCGTCAGCGCTCCAACGGTTTTCTCGCCTTCTCTGCAGAGGCGCTCAAACAGCGCCCGGCGCGTCGGGTCGGCGAGCGTGCGGAACAATGTGTCTTGAGCAGTTTGCATCGGCCAATAGATACCCGGCTGGCTATGGAACACGTATAGCCATGCAGCTATGCATTCGTCAAGCGTCTTTCGCCTTGTGACCACGGATGGATATCTCCCTGGCTATGCATGGTGCCGCTGGGTCATGGGCCTCTGCCGCTTGACGCGAAAAATCACCGCGTGCCGCTTGCCCGCCGTTTAGACTTGTGACAATGTAGCCTTATAGGACAGTGCTACTGTCCAAAACCCGGGCACCCGCTCTCCGTGGGATCGTCCGGACGCCGAACCGGCTGGCCCGCTTGTCGAAAGCGGAAACGGGAGGCGGGGCGCAAAGCCCGAACGAGCGGCCATTTGGATGCAGAGCCGCTCCCAACGAATAGGATTGCGCTGAGCAGTCTGAGCCCTACCATGTAGGACCCAGGCACAAGGCGTGTCGAAAGGACGGAACTGCCGGTTCGCCGGTTCACTGACGACGAGAAACGAAGGACATTGCAAATGGCTCAGCACCCAGACGGACAGGTTCAACACCCAGCCGCGGATTTGGCCTTTCGCAAAGCCAATCGCCCCGTCAGTGCAGGTCTCTACGACGCGCAGCGTGAGCACGATGCCTGCGGCGTCGGCTTCATCGTCGATTTGAAGAACCGCGCCACTCACCAGATCGTGCAGAACGGCCTCGCCATTCTCGAAAACCTCGAGCATCGCGGCGCCGTGGGTGCCGACCCGCTGATGGGCGACGGCGCGGGCATGCTGGTCCAGATTCCTCATGCCTTCTTCGTCAAGGAAATGGCCAAGCAGGGCGTAACCCTGCCCGCCCCTGGCGCGTATGCCGTCGCGTTCCTGTTCATGCCGCAGAACGCAGAATTGCGCCTCAAGATGGAAAAGGTGGTCGAAAAGACCATCGAGGACGAGGGCCAGACGGTTCTCGGCTGGCGCGATGTGCCGTCGGACAATTCCTCGATGTCGAAGGCGCCCGAAATCGTTGCGACCGAACCCTACCACAGGCAGGTCATCATCGGCCGTGGCACCCGCGTTGCCGACGACGAAGCGTTCGAGCGCAAGCTCTACATCATCCGCAAGGTCTGCTCGGGCAAGATCTATTCGGCGTATGAGGGTGAGCCGACCGATTTCTACATCGTGTCGATGAGCTGCCGTACGCTCGTCTATAAGGGCATGTTCCTCGCCGCACAGCTCGGCGCCTATTATCTCGATTTGCATGACCCCGATTTTCACTCGGCGCTGGCGCTCGTTCACCAGCGGTTCTCGACCAACACATTCCCAAGCTGGCGTCTTGCGCACCCCTATCGCTTCGTTTGCCACAATGGTGAAATCAACACCGTGCGCGGCAACGTCAACTGGATGGCCGCGCGTCAGGCGTCGGTGTCGTCGGATCTGTTCGGGGCCGACATCACCAAGCTCTGGCCCATCTCCTATCCCGGCCAGTCGGACACGGCATGCTTCGACAACGCGCTCGAATTTTTGATGCGTGGCGGCTATTCGCTGCCGCACGCCGCGATGATGCTGATCCCTGAAGCCTGGGCCGGCAACACGCTGATGGATGAGGACCGCAAGGCCTTCTACGAGTACCATGCGGCCCTCATGGAGCCGTGGGACGGCCCCGCCGCGATGTGCTTTTCCGACGGCGTTCATATCGGCGCGACGCTCGACCGCAATGGCCTGCGTCCGGCCCGCTATATCGTCACCGACGACGATCAGGTCATCATGGCCTCGGAGATGGGCGTCC
>JBDSEK010000087.1:0-19884 GCA_039920085.1 Devosia sp.
GAATCTCGACGGTCGGGATCGATACGGCGGTAATGGCATCGCGAATGGCGACCGAGGTGTGCGAATAGCCGCCGGGGTTAATGACGATTCCGTCCTTTTTGCCGTAAGCCCCTTGAATCCAATCGCAAAGTTCACCTTCGCGGTTGGTTTGCCGGCATTCGACAGTAAGACCCAGTCTTTTGCCTTCGGCCTTGCACATGGCCTCGATGTCGCCCAGCGTCTGCGAGCCGTAAGTCTTGGGGTCCCGTATCCCCAGCATGTTGAGGTTCGGGCCGTTGAGGACGAGGACGCGCTTAGCCATGATCGGACTTCTCTAGCCGCGCGCTCGAGCGGCGGGAAGCGCAACTCACCCGGAATGCACCAAAAAGCAAGCTGGCAGGCTGGTCAGCCTGCTGTCGCGGCCGGGCACACGGTGCTGCCGCAGGCCCGCATATTGGCGATCCGGTCGCGCAGCTTTTCGATCCCAACGGCCCCCGGGATCAATTCATCGCCGATAATGAAGGTGGGGGTACCCGAGACGTCAAGCGCCTGGGCGAGGCTGTAGACTTTGTTCAGCGCCTCGCCTGGACCCTTGCCCGTCATGTCAATCATGAGGCGGGCGCGGCTCATGCCCATTTGCTCGGCAACGTCGAGAGCGGTGTCGCCAGTCACCTGGCCCCGGGTCGAGAACAATTGCTGGTGGAAATCCCAATAATTGACCGACTTGTCCCCGTTGACCAGTACCGCGACCCGGGCGGCCTCGATCGACCCTTCTGAGAGGATCGGAAATTCCTTGAGGATGACGCGCAGATTAGGATCTTCGGCGAGCAAGGTGGCGATATCGGGGAGCGAACTGCGGCAATAGCCGCAATTATAGTCGAACATCTCGACCAGGGTGACATCACCCTGAGGGTTGCCGATGACGACATCGGCCGGATCGTTGAAGATCGCAACATGGTTGGCCTCGATGATCTCGCGCTGGGCTGCGCGCTTGGCAACCAGCCGAGCATCCGAAAGCTTGGCTGACATCCGATCGAGAATGGCCGGATCGCCCATTAGGAAATCTTCGATCATCGGGTTGAGCGTTGCCGGATCGAGCACCGCAACCGACTGTTGCGCCGGTTCGTCCACCGCTTTCTCCGTCGCCAGCATCTCGCCGAAAATGGCGCGCACTTGCACTTCATCGAGCGCCGCGGGCGCCGGACGGAGAAGCAGCACGCCCGTCCCGCCAACCAGGAGGCCGAGCAGGGCAACGAGAAAAAGGGTAAGGCGCGACATGAAAACTCCACACGGAAAACGGCAGGCTAGTCGAAATCTATCAGCAGACGGTAAGCACGCCGTGCCCGGAAAAATCAATTTCCGTTGAGCCTTCCAAAGCGCTCGGCTAGGGCCTGTGTCGGCAAGCAACTGGACGAATTGATGACCGCGGCAGGGCTAAATCCGTTTTATTCCTTGGAAATCAACGCACTGGCCCGCCACCTGGAAGCCGAGGGTCGCGATATCTGCTTTCTCGAACAAGGCCAGCCAGCAGCCCCGCCCGCCCCCGCAGTGATCGCCGCAGTCCGCAGAGCGCTTGAGGGTCCGCAAAACTATACGCATTTCGCCGGGCTCCCGGCACTTCGCGAGGCCCTAGCGCTCTACTATTCCGAATGGCACCAAATCGCCGTCTCGCCCGGCAATATCATCTGCACCATGGGCTCGTCGGCGGCGTTCATCCTCGCCTTCACGGGCGGCTTTGCCCCGGGGACCAAAGTCGCAGTGACGCGGCCGGGCTATCCCGCCTACCTCAACACCCTTAATGGCCTGGGCTATTCCGCCGTCGAAATCCCGGTTACGGCCGAGGCTCATTGGCGGTTGAGTGCAGCTGATATCGAACTGGCGTTCGCCCGGGAGCCATTCGGCGGACTGCTCTTTGCCTCTCCCGCCAATCCGACGGGTGCCGCGGTGACGCGCGACGGCCTTGCCGACATTGTCCAGACCTGTCGGCGACTTGGGGTCAGGCTCATTTCCGACGAGATCTATCACGGGCTCGATTTTCGTGGCGCCTCGACCAGCGCCCGCGAATTCGGTGACGAGGCAATCATCATCAACAGCTTCAGCAAATACTATTGCATGACCGGCTGGCGCATCGGCTGGATGGTGCTGCCGGACGAGTTGCTGCGCCGCACCCAGATACTGCAGCAGAATATGTTCATCGCCGCCCCGACGCTCAGCCAGATCGCCGCGATCGCAGCGCTGGGCGAGCGCGACTATTGCGAGGCACAGAAGGCGCATTACGCGCAGAACCGTCCCCTGCTGATTGGCGGTCTGCGCACCCTCGGCTTTGGAGTCGATCAGGGGGACGGAGCCTTTTACGCCTATGCCGATGCGAGTAAGTTCACCAATGACTCGCTGGCCTTCTCGAAAGAACTACTCGAAATCGCTGGAGTCGCAACGACCCCCGGCCTCGATTTCGACCGGATCGACGGCAACCGTTTCGTTCGGTTTTCCTATGCCGGCGGCCGCGAGACGATTGAGAAGGCGCTAGAGCGGCTGGCGGGCTTCCTTGCCCGCTAGGCTTCGACGATGACGGCAAAGCCGCCGAAAAACGTGCGATCGAATGCGACGCCGAGCTTTTTCATCGACGCCATCATCTCGCCCATGCGGGGGTCCGACATCGTCGCCTTGTTGGCTACGTCGCGCGTGGCGCGGTCGGGATAGACCGCCATGCCGATCACGGCGATTTCGCCTTCCCTTAGCTGCAACGCCTGCGGGTAAGAGGTGAGCGTGCCCATAGGGGCGTCGTCGCCCACGGCCTCGGTGTAGGAAAGCGCACCGTGTTCCTTCCATACTGCGGCTGCCTTCAATGCCTCTCGTGTGTAAGCATCCAGATTGGCCCTGGGCACGGAAAGCACGAAACTCTCGATATAGGTCATTTTGGCGGTTCCAGCTGAGCCGTCACCTGATCCAATGTCGATGACACTGGCAAGTCAGCCGGGCGCGAATACCCGCAGACGGTGCCCATCGGGGTCGGCGGCGGTGAAGGTGAGACCGAAATCCATGCGGGTCGGTTCCTGCAGTATTTTCATGCCGAGCTTCGACCAAGCCCTCCGGGTGTTGGCAACCTCCGCGTCGTTGGCGACCGGAAAGCCGATTTCCATCCCGCCGGGAAGGGTAGCGCGGGGCTCGACCTCGTCGCGGCTCCAAAGGCCCAACGACAGCCCGTTAGGAAGCGCGAACATGGCCCAGTTGGCGGATTCCTCCGCCGGTTCGGCGCCGAGCAATTCGCGATAGAGCAGGGCGCTTTTGGGTGCGTCGGCGACATAGGCCAGGATAAAGTTGGGGTTCATCGCTTTTCTCCGTTTTGTTGCGGAGACGATGCGCGGCCGCCCTGTCAAATTCTGTCAGGGGCCTCGATACCGCGCTGCTGGCGCCATTCCTTGAGCATTACGGCGCGGCGCCGGGGCGAGCGCTCGCCGGTCGCGGCGGCGGTGCCGATCCGGTCGACGCGGAAGTGGCGATAGTCCTGCCTCAATTCGCACCAGGCCCCCACCACGCGAGTCTGTTCGTAAAAGCCGATCAAGAACGGCCAGATCACGCGCTCGGTCTCAGCCTCCTTCTCGTCGCGATAGGCGATGCGAAGCTTCATTTCCTTGCGGATCGCTTCGCGCAGCAGCGCCACATCGATCACGACCGGTTGCGACCGGCGCGGCACCACCATGAGGGTGCCGGCCTCGACTTCGTTGCGGAGTTCCGCTGGGAGCACCGCGGCAATCTTGCTCAGAGCATTGCCGGCGGCATTGGCGAGTCGCTGGTCGCCATGCTGTGCCGCTACCCAGCGCGAACCGAGGACGAGCGCCTCGAGTTCATCGATGGAAAACATCATCGGCGGCAAAGTGAAGCCCGGCTTCAGCACATAGCCCAGGCCCGGCTCGCCCTCGATTTCCGCGCCCTGTCCCTGCAGGGTGGCGATATCGCGGTAGAATGTGCGCAGCGATACGCCCAATTCGTCCGCCAGCGCCTGGCCGGTCACTGGCGCGCGGTGACGACGAAAGAGCTGCATCAGGTCGAGCAGGCGCTCGGTTCGGGACATGGCGGGAGCCTAGCCGACGTGGCCCAAAAGGAAAGGGCGCCACGCGGCGCCCTTTGTCGATCATCCACCGAAGAAGCCGCGTTGCCACCAGCCGGCCTTTTTCGGCTTGGCGTCTTCCGCCACCGAGGTCGAACTGACGACGATCTCGTCGGGGGGGAGCGCCTTGCGGGCCCGGCGCGGCGGCTCTTCGACGATCGGTGTGTCGGTCACCAACGCGGGTGTCGCCACCGCAATGGCCTCGGCCGATTCCAGCGCTGCAGCCTCGGTAGGAGGGGCAGCCTTGGCTCTGCGGGAAGACGATTTGGGCCTCGCGCCCGATGCCTCTGCTTCGGCGCTGTCGAGTGGCACAGCATCCTGCGCCACGGCATCGGCGTCCGCTGCCTTGCGGCTCCGACGGGCCCGGCGCGGCTTGGGCGTAGCCTCGTCCGCAGATGGGACCACGCTGATATCGGGCTCGACGCCTGCGTCTTCGGCGATGGCATCCTGCGCGAGCACCGCGGCGGCGACACGATCGGCGCCCTCCTCGGAGATCAGCTCGGACGGCTCGCTTGCACTGCTCTGCCGCTCGCCGCCTTCCTCGCCATTGCGACGGTTGCGGCGGCCCCCACGGCGTCCACGACGGCGACGGCGACGCTCGCCGTCCGTCTCACCGCGCGGCGCGCCGGCTTCGGTCGGAGCGGCCTCATTGTCGACCGGTTCGGCACCACCGGCCTCGTCCGCTGGCTCGGCTGAAACAGTTTGCGGCCGGGGCGGCCTGTCGCCGCGGTCCTCCCTGTCCCGGCCACCGCGATTGCGCCGCCGGCGGCGGCCCTGGCGATCACCATTTTCCTCGGAACGCTCCTGCAGCGGGCGAGCTTCGCTGACCTCCTCGTCCTCTGCAGGGTCCTCAGCCTCGTCTGCTGCATCGGCTTCGTCGACCGCAGCGCTGTCGACGCGCACATGCTGCGGCGCCGGTTGCTCTCCGGGCACGAGGCGGGCCTCACCGCGCTCGATAGCGTAATGCGATACCCCTACATGATCGTCGGCGACGATCGTGATCGAAAGGGCATATTTCGTCTCGAGTCCGGTCAGCGTGTGACGCTTGGAATTGAGAATGTAGAGCGCGACATCGACCGGCACGCGGACATTGACCGATTGGCCAGGCTTGCGCAGCACGTGATCTTCAACGGCGCGCATCACCATCAGCGCTACGCTCTCGACCGAGCGGACCAGACCCGTGCCACTGCACGTTGGGCATTTGTGGGTGGAGGATTCCACCACGCCAAAGCGGATCCGCTGGCGGCTCATTTCCATCAGGCCAAAATGGCTGATGCGGCCGACCTGGATGCGGGCCCGATCGTTCTTCAGGCAATCCTTGAGTTTGCGCTCGACCGCCCGATTGGAGCGGTTCTCCATCATGTCGATGAAGTCGATGACGATGAGCCCCGCGAGATCGCGGAGGCGAAGCTGACGTGCCACTTCATCGGCGGCTTCGAGGTTGGTCTGGAGCGCCGTGTCCTCGATATTGTGTTCCTTGGTGGAGCGCCCCGAATTGACGTCGATCGACACCAGGGCTTCGGTCGGGTTGATCACGATGTAGCCGCCCGAGGGCAGGGTCACCTGCGGCGAGAACATCTGGTCGAGCTGGCCCTCGACATTGAACTTCGAGAACAGCGGCTGATCGTCCTTGTAGACCTGCACGTTCTTGGCGTGGCTCGGCATGATCATCCGCATGAAGTCCTTGGCTTCGCGGTAGGCGTCATCGCCGGCGACGAGCAGTTCGTCGATTTCCTTGGAATAGAGGTCGCGGATCGTGCGCTTGATCAACGAGCCTTCCTCATAGACGAGGCAGGGAGCGACCGATTGCAGCGTCAGTGAGCGAACGCTCTCCCACAGCCTTTGCAGATATTCGAAATCGCGCTTCACCTCGGCCTTGGTACGCGACGCCCCGGCTGTGCGAAGGATGATCCCCTGGCCTTGTGGCACTTCGAGATCGCCGACAATATCCTTGAGGCGCTTGCGGTCGGCCGCATTGGTGATCTTGCGCGAGATCCCACCGCCACGGGCGGTATTGGGCATCAGCACGGAATAGCGGCCGGCGAGGCTGAGATACGTGGTCAGCGCCGCGCCCTTATTGCCGCGCTCTTCCTTGACGACCTGCACCAGCATGACCTGCCGGCGCTTGATGACTTCCTGGATCTTGTACTGGTGGCGTCGCGGCTGGCGCTGCCGGCGTTCGCGACCCTCTTCTAGGATGTCCGAGCCGCCGCCGCCGATCGATTCAACGGGTTCGGAATTGGCCGGCGCCTGCTCGATATGGCTCGACTCTTCGCCTTCATCATCGACGCTCTCGGCGACCATCGACTGCGGATCGGCATCCGCCCGCGCCTCGGTCGGCGCATTGGCGACCTGCTCGGCCACTTCGATCGGGGGTTCGAGATCGGCCGCGGCGCTCTCGGCCTCTTCGGCCTCTTCCTCGTCGCGCATCAACGCTTCGCGGTCGGCGACGGGGATCTGGTAATAGTCCGGATGGATTTCGCTGAAGGCGAGGAAGCCGTGGCGGTTGCCGCCATACTCGATGAAGGCGGCCTGTAGCGAAGGCTCTACGCGAGTGACTTTTGCGAGGTAGATATTACCCCGGAGCTGCCGCCGGCTCTGGGATTCGAAGTCGAACTCCTCAAGCCGCGTGCCGTTGGTGACGACAATACGCGTCTCTTCCGGGTGGGTGCCATCCACCAGCATTCTTTTGGTAGCCATAGACAATGTCTCCACGCTGTCGCGCGCCAACAGGCCGGGACCGGGGAGCCGGTCTCCTGTCCGTGGCGCCATGCGCAGCGCAAGGTTTGAGGGAAAGGGCGCTGGGAGCGCCTGGGTTACAATCGAGGGCATTTGTCCGAGGGCTCTGACGGACAAGGGTGCGGGCCTTACTCAATCCCGCTATCCGCTTTGTCGACCCGTTGGGCATCCGACCTCTTCCTAATAGGCGGGCGACATTGTCGCCAAGCCGTTCGGCCCGTGAGGACCGAAAACTCGCATCGAGGCGCGAAATGTGCCGCATCCAGAGCTGGCCGTCCGGGCCTAAACTCTTCTGCCGCCACGAAAAACCGGGAACGGCCATCGCCGTATCGAACCAGTTGTGGGGCAGCCGCCTCGGCTAAATCCTGTAGGGCGGATGCGACAGATTGGCAACAACAAACTCGGCCACTAAGTAAACCACAAGCAATCGCCGACACTTACGACGGGAACTGCGTTCAATCACCCCGCAACGCCGCAGAATCGCCTAATGCTTCGGGCATAGGGGGCAATTGCATATGGGGAGCGTCAGTTTTTGAGCAAGGGTGCCGTGACCGTGCGGGCCAGGCGCGGCGCTGGGCTCGGGCTGATATTGCTCGCTTTCGCCCTATTCTTGCATGGCTTTCCGGCGCTCGCCCAAGACTCGCCCGACTTGCCCGATGTTCTCGCTGCCCGGGTCACGACCACCCCGGAACGCGCCAGACTCATCCTCGATTTGTCGGCCACCACCGAATTCGCAATTGTCTCGCTGACGGGCCCTGATCGCATCGCCGTCGATGTACGCGCCCAGAATCTAGGGGTCACAGCGCCGCCGCCTGTGGCCGGGACGGGGATGGTGGAAAGTTTTACCGCCCGCATGGCGGGGGAGGGGCGCGCGCGAACCGAATTGGTGCTGACGATGCCAGCCGTTGTGCAGCAGGCCTATCTGCTCGACGCCATCGGCGACCAGCCGGCCCGGCTTGTGGTCGATTTAGTCCCAACGACCGCAGAGGATTTTGCGGCGCGCGCCTCGGCGGATCTTGCAAATTCGATCGCGCGCTCGTTACCCGACGCAATCGAGCCGCCCGCGGAGGGCGAAACGCCGACGGTTTCGAGTGAGCCGTCCGCGGAGAACGTGCCGGAGGCTCAGCCGGTGGCCACCGCGAGTTCGCGGCCGCTGATCGTGATCGACCCCGGTCATGGGGGTTTCGACAGCGGAGCGGAGACGCCGGGCGGTATCCGCGAAAAGGACATCACGCTGGTCTTCGCGCTGCAGCTACGCGACTATCTGGTCAATTCCGGCCAGTTCGACGTCGCCCTCACGCGTGACGACGATACCTATCTCTCGCTCAATGAGCGGGTGGACGTGGCGCGGCAGAACAAGGCTGACCTCTTCCTGTCGCTGCACGCCGATACGTTCCAGGAAGCCACCATCCGTGGCGCAAGCATCTATACCCGCGACGAGCGGGCAGGCGACATTTTAGACAAGGTGCTGGCCGAAGGTGAGAACCGACACGACATCGTCGCCGGCTATGTCGCGCCGGAAGTCAAACCTGTGGTCGCCGATGTTCTTCTCGATCTGATGCGGCGACAAATGCGCCAACAGGCCTATCTGGCCGCCTCCGACATCGTCAAAGCCATGCAGCCGACCGTCGCCCTACGGCGCTTTCCGGTGCGTCAGGCAGACTTCTTCGTGCTGCAGGCGCCCGATGTTCCCTCGCTGCTGATCGAACTTGGATTCTTGAGCAATGCCAAGGACATTACCAATCTCGAGGACAGTGGCTGGCGCGATACCATGGTGGCCGCGATGGCCGAAGGCCTTGCGAGATATTTCTCGACTGCCCCCTCGCCATGACCGTGTCGGCGACGCCACAGGCGGTCCAACCGCTTGCGAAACCAGCGGCTTTGTCCACATTTCCGCCCTTGTCTGATATGATTCAAGCAAATGATTTGGCGCGCCTCCCGCGCGGCGACGGCGATTCCCGGACTAGGTATTCATGCTTCGAATTTTAGGCTGGCTCTTCGGCTTCGGCGTCTTCCTGGCGCTGGCAGGCGTCGGTGTTGGCGCGGTGTATCTCAACCAGCTCTCGGCCGGGCTACCCGATTACACCGTGCTCAAGGACTACCAGCCGCCGGTAACGACCCGCGTTCATGCCGCCGATGGCACGCTGCTCGCCGAGTATGCGCGCGAGCGCCGGCTGTTCCAGCCGATCGAGACGATCCCCCCGATGCTGGTCAACGCCTTCATCGCGGCCGAGGACAAGGATTTCTATACCCACCACGGCATCGCGGTGGATGGCATCGTTCGCGCGTTGCGCGACAACATCCTCGCCAAGATCGAAGGCAATGATGCGATCCAGGGCGGTGGGTCGACCATCACCCAGCAGGTCGCCAAGAACTTCCTGCTGACCACCGAGCAGACCTGGGACCGCAAGATCCAGGAAGCGATCCTCGCGATCCGCATCGACAGCACGTTCAGTAAGGACAAGATCCTCGAACTTTACCTCAACGAGATTTTCATGGGCTCGTTCGGGGGCCAGACCTATGGCGTTGCGGCCGCCGCGCTCAATTATTTCGACAAAGCGCTGTACCAGCTGACGCTCGGCGAAATGGCCTATCTGGCCGGCTTGCCCAAGGGCGCCAACAACTACCATCCGTTCAAGCATCCACAGGCGGCGCTCGAGCGCCGCAACTATGTGCTCGACCGGATGGAGGAGAACGGCTTTATCACCGCCGAGCAGCGCGACGCGACCAAGGCCGAGGGTCTAAACGTCGTGCCACGCACGACTGGAACGCGGGTCTATTCGGCGGAATACTTCACCGAAGAGGTGCGGCGCCAGCTCGGCTCGCTTTATGGCGAGGACCAGCTCTATGGCGGCGGATTGTCGGTGCGCACCACGCTCGATCCCAAGCTTCAGGAGTTGGCGCGCAAGGCGTTGATGGACGGGCTGATCGACTACGACCAGAAAGCCGGCTTCCGCGGCCCGGTCGCAACGGTCGACATTTCAGGTGACTGGGGCCCGGCGGTCGCCGCGATCAAGCCGCTCAGCGACGTGCCCGAGTGGACTTTGGCAGTCGTGCTCGAGATCGGCGCCAATGAAGCCAAGATCGGCCTCCGTCCGGGCAATGACGTCGAGGGCAAGCTGCTCGCCGACCGCAGCACGGGCAGCCTCGCCGGACCCGACGTCAAATGGGTCAGCCAGAAATTGGGCCAGCTACTGAAGGCCGGCGACGTGATCTATGTTTCGCCGGTTCCCGACAAGGCCGGCTCTTATACTCTGCAACAAGTGCCTGAGATCGAAGGCGCGCTGGTCGCGATGGATCCGCGTACCGGGCGCGTGCTGGCGATGGTCGGTGGCTTCTCCTACGCTGAGTCCGAATTTAACCGGGCCACGCAGGCCCTGCGCCAGCCCGGCTCTTCCTTCAAGCCGATTGTCTATTCGGCAGCGCTCGACAATGGCTACACGCCGGCCTCGGTGGTGCTCGACGCGCCGATCGAAGTGATCAACCAGGATGGCTCGGTCTGGCGGCCCGAGAACTACGCCCAGCAATTCTATGGCCCGCAGACGCTGCGGCGCGGCATTGAGCGCAGCCGCAACGTCATGACCGTGCGGCTTGCCCAGGATGTCGGCATGCCGCTCGTTGCCGACTACGCGGTGATGTTCGGACTCTACGACAAGCTGTCGCCGGTGCTCGCGATGGCGCTCGGCTCGGGCGAGACCACCGACATGAAGATGACCGCCGCCTATGCAACCATTGCCAATGGCGGGCGCCGCATCTCCCCGACCCTGATCGATCGGGTTCAGGATCGGTATGGCAAGACCATCTATCGCCACGACGAGCGCGTCTGCGACGGCTGCGTTGCCACCAATTGGGAGAAGCAAAGCGAGCCGTTGATTATCGACAATCGCGAGCAGGTGCTCGATCCGATGACCGCCTACCAGATCACTTCGATGATGGAAGGGGTGGTGCAGCGCGGCACCGGCACCTTCGCCGCCCGGCTTAACCGCCCGGTTGCGGGCAAGACGGGAACCTCCAACGACTACAAGGACGCCTGGTTCATCGGCTTTACGCCCGAACTCGCGACCGGCGTGTATATCGGTTTCGACAAGCCCAAAAGCATGGGTAACGCCGCAACGGGCGGCGAGCTGGCGGTGCCGATCTTCACCGAATTCATGGGCGACGCGCTCAAGGGCAAGCCCCCGACCCCGTTCAACATGCCCAGCGGCATGACCCAGGTGTGGATCGACCCGGCGACGGGCGTGCAAGCGAACGGCGGCGAGGCGGCGATCTATGAGGCATTCAAGCCGGGCACGGGGCCAAACCTCATCACCTCGGTGATTGGCGTCGATTCCAACGCCTTCCTCAACATCGAGAAAGGCGGCCAGCCCCAAGGCAGCGTCGATGAATCCGGCAATGCCGTCGAGACCGATCTGAGCCAGGGCCGCGGGATGTTTTAGCCCGGGAGGTTGGGTTGATCGAATGGCGCCACTCAACTACATGGGCGGTAACGGAGTTTGCCATGCGCGCCGAAATCGAAAAGCAAATCGCCGAGATCGAGCAGGTCGTCAGCCTGCTAAGGAGGCATCTTTGACTGGGATACAGCCGAGGCCCGCCTCGACGATCTGAACAACCGCGCGGAATCGCCGGACTTCTGGAGCGACCCGGAAAAAGCCCGTGAGATCATGCGGCAGCGCGACGAACTCGACGTTCAAGTCAAGGCGGTCCGCGATTTCAACCAGCAACTCAAAGACAATATCGAGCTGATCGAACTTGGCGAGGCCGAGGGCGACCAAGCCGTCGTCAGCGAAGCCGAGGCCGCGATCGGTGCGCTGGGCGAGACGGCAGCGCGCCTGCAGATCGAAACGCTGCTCTCAGGCGAAGCCGATCACAATGACTGCTACGTCGAGATCCATGCGGGGGCGGGGGGCACCGAAAGCCAGGACTGGGCCTCGATGCTACTGCGCATGTATTCACGCTGGGCGGAGCGGCGGAAATTCAAGGTCGAGACGCTCGAGATCCATCCGGGGGAAGAAGCCGGGATCAAATCGGCCACCATCCAGATTACCGGTCACAATGCTTATGGCTGGTTGAAGACCGAGGCCGGCGTGCACCGACTGGTGCGGATTTCGCCCTATGACAGCGCAGCGCGCCGCCATACGAGCTTTTCATCGGCATGGGTCTATCCGGTCGTCGACGAGGCCATCAACATCGAGATCAATGAATCCGATCTGAAGGTCGACACCTACCGCTCTTCCGGCGCCGGCGGCCAGCACGTCAACACCACCGACTCGGCGATCCGCATCACGCATGTGCCATCCGGGATCGTCGTCGCCTGCCAGGCCGAACGCAGCCAGCACAAGAATCGCGCGACGGCCATGCAGATGCTGAAGGCGCGGCTCTATGAGCAGGAGCTCGAAAAGCGCGAGGCGGCGGCGAACGCCGAGGCCGCATCGAAGACCGAAATCGGCTGGGGCCATCAGATCCGCAGCTACGTGCTGCAGCCCTACCAGATGGTCAAGGATTTGAGGACCAGCCACGAAACCTCTAACACCTCGGCCGTTCTGGATGGCGATCTCGACGCCTTCATGGAGGCTTCGCTCGCCGCGCGTGTCCAAGGCTACGCCGACAAGGCTGCCGAGTAGCCTTAGCCGATCATCTTGGCGAGCTTCTTGCCGACCGCCAGATAGCGGGCCGGGTCTACTGCATTGTCGGCGCGGCGAACTTCAAAATGGAGGTGCGGTCCCGTCGAGCGTCCGGTCGAGCCAACCTTGGCGATCGGGGTTCCCGTCTCGACCGTTTGACCCTCCTTGACGAGGAAAGACGAGAGGTGGCCATAGCGGGTGACGAGACCATTGCCGTGGGTGATTTCGACGGCATTGCCGTAGCCGGACATGGTCCCCACGAAGGTCACCTTGCCATAGCCCGCACTGAGCACGGTCGAGCCCCACGGAGCCGCGAAGTCGAGTCCGGAGTGGAAGGCCTTACGCTTGGTGAAAGGATCGACGCGGTTGCCGAACGTCGAGCTGGTGCGCGTAGCCGATGCCGTGGGCCGATGGACCGGCGCGAAGTCGGCTGCGCGCCTGGCGGCCTTGAAGCGCTCTAGCGCCGCGACCACGGCGTTGGCGTCATCAATCATGGAGCCGGCATCGGCCCCCTCAATTGGCGGCTCGTAGGGACCGCCAATTGCTTCATCCAGGCTGGGCAATTTGGGTTTGATACCGATCCCCGCCAGCGCATCCATGATCTTGCCGGTACGGTCCGTGGCTTCCTCCGACAAGGTCGCAAGCGCGACGCGGGAATCATCCATCATCGCCGCGACAGCTTGGGTAGCGGCCGTTACCTGATCCTGCGGTGTCCGCAGATCTCCTGGCGAAATTGAACCGGTCAGGATTGCGTCGTCGGCAGCAGGAGCGGGTGAGGCAGGGGCTTCAATTCCAAGTTCGGCAGCCCGGTCGGCAAGCAGCTTCACATATTGATGTTGCTCAGAGAGAACCTCCTGCTGTTGGGCCAAATCCTGCAGCTGCAGATTGATGTCGCCTGTCTGCGCATATTGCCGCGAATGCAGCCGATCGACCTCGACCCGGAGCTCAGCCACGCGATCTTCGTAAGCCATCAGCACCAGTTCGTTCTGACCGCTGAGGAGGCGTGCAATATCGGGTGCCATCAGGAAGCCGACGAGGGTCACCACATTGGTGACCAGTAGAGCCGCCGCCAACCCGTAAAACAGGCCTGGCCGAATGGGCGAGTGGGCGGGAGTCCGTAAGACCGCCAGCCGGGGTTTGGCAAACGGCTTGGGCTGGGACTTGTGACGCACCGCACCAACTCCGGGACTCTACAAATTGCCCGGCATCATGGTCCGTTAAGGTTAACATCGAGCAAATGTGGCGGCGTGCGAGGTCAGCCGGTGACCAGGGCGCGAACCGCGTCGAGAACCTTTTGGGCATGGCCCTTGATCCTTGTCGCCCGCAGGATGGCCGCAATCTTCCCGGCGCCGTCGACGATGATGCTGGTGCGAAGCACCCCCATATGCACGTGCCCGTAAAGCTTCTTTTCGGCCCACAAACCGTAGGCCTTGAGGGTTTTGAGATCGGGATCCGCGGCGAGGATTTGGCCAAGCCCGTACTTTTCGCGAAAGCTCGCGCAGGCCTTGGCGGGCTGTGGCGCGATCGCCACGACCATCGCGCCCAGCCCCCCGAACTCAGGCATGAGATCTGAAAACTCCCGATTTTGAATGGCGCAGCCTTCGGTCGTCCCATCCGAGTAGAAGGTCAGAACCACCGGCTTTTTGCGATGCTCGGCGAGGCGGAACATCCCGCCATCGTCGGTGGGAAGGGTAATGTCGGGGGCGCGCTGACCGAGTGACAATTCAGGCACGACTATGTCCACTTGAGGAAGGATGCGGTTTCAGGGTGTTAGCGCCACATTACAGCCGGTATCATTCGACACAATTTCGAACCTGACGGCTGATTCTGGAGGGTCTCGGGAATCGCCGTCATTTCGTTTGCCGGACAGCAATTGAAGCCAACCCCGCCGCCAGGTCAAACCGTTCGCCCGCGTACGGCCGGCAGAACTCTGCGGCGGATGGCGGCCTGGATCTTCGGCGTCCCCGCCGCATTGGCGGCGGTGCTCTATGTGGTGCTGCTGTTCCACCCCATTCCGCTGCCCTTCATCGCCTCCCAGGTGCGCAACCTGGTGGTGGCCGCCATGCCGCCCGGCAGCGATATCGAACTGGGCGAAATGGCCCTAGCGGTCGAGGGCTATGTCTGGCCGGTCATCCAGTTCTCGCCGGTGACCTATCGCGACAACGTGGCGGGCGGCAAGGTCGAGATGGACGCGCTGGAGGTTGGCTTTTCGCCGATCCGCGCCCTGATCGGTCAGCCCGGCGCCAGCGTGACGATTGTCGGGCCGCACATCCAGGTCAATCAGGATCTGTTCGGTCCGCGCCTGTCGAATTTCGAGATCGTCGCCGATCCAGGTGGCGGCACCTCCACGGTGCGAATTCTCGAGGGCACGTCGGGCTTTCCGCAGATGGGCTTTGGCGGCGACGAGGGGATACAGATCAGCGGCGCGCCGGTCACCGAGGGCACCCGCGTCCGCTCGGACAATGATTGGCTGATCTTCAACTTGGAAGCGATGCAAGAGGGGATTGCCGGCATCATCGAGCAAGCCCGGCTTGGGCGCTTCTCGCGCCTCGTGGTCAAGCGCGGCACGCTGCAGATGAACGACGCTCTCTATTCGACGCTGCGCACGTTCCAGAACATCAATTTCGACATCACTCCCAGTGCCGACGGGAAGGTCGCGGAGGGTCTGTTCTCCGCCGACTATGGCGGCGCGACCATGAAGGGCATCCTCGAGCGGGTCATCGACGACAAGGGCGACGCCCGGCTCAGGGCCTCGATCACCAACTTCAACATGCCGGCCTTCCTGCCGACCGCCGATACGGGTCCGGGCGGCAACGTGCTCGACGGCACGACCTCGATCTCGATCGATGTCGGCTTCGCCGCCGGGACCGGCAAGGTCGAGGAAGGTACGTTCCATGTCGATCTCACCGGCATGGACTTCGTCTTCGGAACGGATCGCTTCCCGATCGCCACGAGCATCATCGAAATCGGCTGGCAGCCCGCCGAGGGGCTGTTCACGATGAAGGAAGCGTCACTGACCATCGGCCGGACCACTGGCAAGATGTCCGGCGTCTTTCGGCTCGGCATCGATGAACTCTATGGCCCGATTATCGGCATCTCGATGACCGGTACCGACGTGATGATCCGTCCCAACGATCTGCCTGAGCCTGAGGCAGGCTTCGACAGCATCAGCTTCCGCGGCTGGTCAGCCCCGCTCTACGGAGCGCTCGGCATCGACCAGTCGATCATGCAAAAGGGTAATGCGCGGCTCGAGAGCCGGGGGCGCATCGACATGCTGCGCAAGGGAATTGGCTTCGACATGTCGATCGCCGGTCAAGCGATCGAGGCCGCGGACCTCAAGCGCATTTGGCCATATTTCCTTGCGAAGGAACCGCGCGACTGGTTCGTAAAAAACGTCACCGCTGGCGTCGTCGAAAACGTTACGATGAAATACTCGTTCCCTGTCGGCTCGATCAGCCAATCGGCGGACGCTCCCATGCCGCAGAACGGCGTCTTCATCGAAATGGTCGGCGACGGTGTGAAGTTTAAGCCGTTCGACGACCTTCCTGAGATTGCTGTTGGCGGCAAGATTCGACTGCAGATGCACGATTCCGAATTCAGCGTCGCCGCCGAAAACGGCACGTTGGATACTGGCAAGGGTATCATCTCGATCCCCAATGCCGGCATGACCATGCGCCCCGGAGACAGTGGCGGCATCTTCGAGCTGACCGGGGCCCTCAACGCTCCGATCCCCGCGATCGCCGAAGCCGTGCAAAAGATCGCCCCTGGGGCGCTCAAACCCGAACAACTGCCATTCGATCTTTCGCTGCTTGGCGGTACGGTCTCGCTCGGGCTCACCTCGACGGCGAGTCTGGACGCCAACTATGCCGTCCAGAAAGTCGCCTATTCCGTAAATGGTCGGGTCGACGATCTGGGCTCGACCGCGACGATACAGGGCCAGACTCTGGCGAATGGCGACCTCGCTTTCCTCGCCACGCAGGAAGGCTTCCGAATTGGTGGCACCGCCGAACTGAGCGGCATGAAGACGGCCTTGGTCGTCGATGGCGTGCTCGATGGGCCAAAGCCCGATGTCACAATCAACGCCACGATCGACACTGCCGAGTTGGGCAAGCTCGGATTTGACGCGGGAGGTCTCGCCAGTGGGCCGCTAACGCTTTCAGCCAAACCGCGCGACGACGGCGCCATCGACATTGCCCTCGATCTCACCAAGACATCCCTCAACCTCAAGGAACTCGGCATCTCCAAGGCGGCCGGCACCAAGGGTGCGCTGAAGGCCCAGATCAAGCAGACTGGGGACGTCAGTGAGGTCACTGGGATCGACCTCGGATTTGGCGACGTGAAAGTGCAGGGAAGCCTCGAATTCAATGCCAAAAAGGGGCTGCAGTCGGCGCAATTCAGCCGCTTCGCATTAAGCCCGGGCGACGCCGCTCAGATATCGCTGACCCCGATCAAAGACGGCTTCCAGGTTCGTGTGCGGGGCAAGCAGTTCGACCTGAGGCCCATCCTCGGCCGGACCTTCAATGTCAGCAACGCTGCGGGTGGCACGAAGGCCGAGCCGCAGGGCAAGGCCGTAGCCGACCCGCCCTCGGCGCTGACCCAGACGCTCGCCATCGACGCTGAACTCGACCGCGCCATCGGCTTCTACAAGACCACCGCCTTCAATGTTGACGCCGAACTCGCCCTCAAGGGCACCGAGATGCGCAAAGTCAGCCTGCAGGCTCAATTGGGCGGCGGCCGTTCGATCTCGGTGACCACCAACCCGACCGACAGTGGCCGGGTGATGTCGGTGGTCTTCAACGATATGGGCTCGCTGCTCCGCTTGCTCGGCGTCTACGCGCAAGTCGAAGGCGGCGAAGGCAGCCTCGTGCTGCAGACCAACACTGCCGACAAAACCGATTTCGGCCAGTTCAACATCAAGAACTTCGCCATTGTCGACGAGGAAAAGGTCGCCGAGGTGCTGGGCAATCACTCGGAGTCCAAAAAACTCATCGCCGACAAGAACAAACTCGCTTTCAAGAGCGCCAAGATCGATTTCATTCGCCGCGCCGACCGCGTCCAGATCACCGAGGGCCTGCTCTCGGGCGATACCCTCGGGGGCACGATCAAGGGCTTCGTCTACACCGACCGCCAAGTCCTCGACCTGTCGGGTACTTATGTGCCGATGTTCGGCGTCAACAATGCCTTCGCCAAGCTGTTCGGCCCGCTTGGCGGCAGCCGCAACGAGGGTCTGTTCGGCATTTCCTTCGCGGTGACGGGGCCGATCAGCAACCCGGATTTCAAGGTCAATCCACTGTCGGCATTGATGCCTGGCGCCTTCCGCTCGCTGTTCGAGTTCCGCTCGCGCGAGCAGAAATAGAGCCGACGAGGCAGTCGACCTAGACCGGCTTCAGCAGCGCATGCTTCTTCTTGCCAACCGAGAGCTTGATGACACCCTCGGGGAGCAGGCTCGCCGTGGTAAGTGTAGCGCGCTCGTCGCTCACCGGCTGGTCGTTGACCCGCACGGCGCCCGATTGGATGTGCCGCCGCGCCTCGCCGTTGGATGCCGCGAGCCCAGCGGCAACCAGTGCTGCCTGGAGCCCAATGCCCGCCGCAACGCCGGCGATTTCGGTGGTCGGCAGCGACAAATCGAGACTGCCGCCCTCGAACGTCGCGGTAGCCGTTTTCGCAGCCTGCTCGGCGGCTTCCCGGCTGTGGACAATGGCGGTGACTTCGGTGGCGAGGATCTTCTTGGCGTCGTTCAGTTCCGAACCGCCCAAAGCCTCGAGCCGGGCAATCTCCGCCAGCGGCAGACGCGTGAAGATTTTGAGAAAACGGCCGACATCGGCATCCTCGGTATTCCTGAAGTACTGCCAGAAATCATAGGACGAGAAGAGATCGGGATTGAGCCAGACCGCGCCGGATGCCGTCTTGCCCATCTTCTGGCCTGAGGCGGTGGTGAGCAGTGGCGTCGTCAGCGCAAACAGCTGCTGGCCACCCATGCGCTGGCTAAGATCGACGCCATTGATGATGTTGCCCCATTGGTCCGAGCCGCCCATTTGGAGCACGCAATCGTAGCGCCGGCTCAGCTCGACGAAGTCGTATCCCTGCATGATCATGTAGTTGAATTCGAGAAAGCTCAGCGACTGATCGCGATCGAGGCGCAGCTTGACGCTGTCGAAGCTCAGCATGCGGTTGACCGAGAAATGTCGCCCGACTTCACGCAGGAACTCGACATAGTTGAGCTTGAGCAGCCAGTCGGCGTTGTCGGCCATGATGGCGCCTGTCGCATCGTCGCCATAGCGCAGGATGCGGGAATAGACGCGCTTGATGCTCTCGATATTGGCATCGATTTTTTCGCGGCTGAGCAATTGCCGCTGGTCGTCGCGGAAGCTCGGGTCGCCCACCATCGAGGTGCCGCCACCCATGAGGCTGATCGGCCGGTGGCCGGTTTCCTGCAGCCAATAGAGCAGGGTGACCGTGATCAGATTGCCGATATGGATGCTCGTGGCGGTTGCGTCATAACCAACATAGGCGGTGATCCGCCCTCGGGCGGCGAGCGCATCCAGACCCGCCGCGTCCGAAATCTGGTGGATCAAGCCGCGCTGATCGAGGACGTTGAGGAAATCGGATTTGTACTTGGCCGCCATCACGAGCGCTTCCAGAAAAAGTGCGTCGCGGTTTTCCGGTTCGGAAGCGCGACCAACGCCTATCTACCTTTACCGGCGGCGATTTCGAGGCGGCGCCGGTCGAGATATTCGGCGCAGCGTTCTGTCAATTCGTCGATCTTGCCCTCGTAGAAGTGGTTCGCACCCTCGACGATCTGCTGCTCGATGGTGATGCCCTTCTGGGTTTTGAGCTTGTCGACAAGCTTTTGTACCGAGGCCGGCGGCGCCACGCGATCCTTATCGCCGTGAATGATCAGACCCGAAGACGGGCAGGGCGCGAGGAACGAGAAATCATAGAGGTTCTCTGGCGGCGACACCGAGATGAAGCCTTCGACCTCAGGCCGGCGCATCAGCAATTGCATGCCGATCCATGCACCAAACGAGAAACCGCCGATCCAGCAGCCGCGGGATTCGCGGTTCAGCGACTGCAACCAGTCGAGCGCCGATGCGGCGTCCGATAATTCGCCCACGCCGTGATCGAACAGCCCCTGCGAACGCCCAACCCCGCGCGAATTGAACCGGAGCACTGAAAAGCCCCGTTTAGCGAACATGTAGAAGAGGTTATAGACGATCTGGTTGTTCATCGTGCCGCCGAACTCGGGATGCGGATGGAGCACGATGGCGATTGGCGCGTTGGGATCCTTGCCCTGCTGGTAGCGGCCTTCGAGACGGCCTTCCGGCCCGCTGAAAATAACTTCTGGCATTACGCGTTCCTGTGCCGGAAACGGGCCGACGGCACCGCTCCGGGAGCCGGTGGCGCCCGGCTTGACGAATGCGCCGGCGCTCCCTAAAA
>JBDSEK010000088.1:0-4689 GCA_039920085.1 Devosia sp.
CAGGAGGCATTGTTCGAGACCGGCTACGGCCCCTCCGGGCTGCCCCATATCGGCACCTTCGGCGAGGTCGCGCGCACTACAATGGTTCGCACCGCCTTTCGCCTGCTGACCCGCGACGAGATCCCGACGCGACTGCTCTGCTTTTCCGACGACATGGATGGGATGCGAAAGATACCGGACAATGTGCCGGACAAATCCTTCCTCGAGCCGCATCTGCATAAGCCGCTGACCAGCGTGCCGAACCCCTTCGGCGGCGACTATGCGAGCTTCGGGCACCACAACAATGCCATGCTGCGGCGCTTCCTCGACACCTTCGGCTTCAACTACGAATTTGCCAGCGCCACCGACTATTACAAGTCTGGCAAGTTCGACGCCGCATTGCTCCGCGCCGCCGAAAAATACGATGCCATCATGGGCGTGATGCTGCCCACGCTCGGACCGGAGCGGCAGGCGACATACTCGCCCTTTCTGCCGATCTCACCCAAGAGCGGCCGCGTTCTCTACGTGCCGATGAAGCATGTCGACGCCCAAGCCGGTACCATTACCTTCGACGATGAGGGCGGCACTCAAACCACGCTTCCCGTCACCGGCGGCCATGTGAAGCTGCAATGGAAGCCCGATTTCGGCATGCGCTGGTACGCACTCGGCGTCGACTTCGAAATGTTCGGCAAGGATCACCAGACCAACGCCCCAATCTATGATCGCATCTGCGAAATTCTGGGTGGCAAGGCCCCCGAGCATTACGTCTTTGAACTCTTCCTCGATGAGATCGGCCAGAAGATTTCGAAGTCGAAAGGCAACGGGCTGACCATCGACGAGTGGCTGACCTATGCCAGCCCCGAAAGCCTGGCGCTCTACATGTTCCAGAAGCCGCGTGTCGCCAAGCGGCTCTATTTCGATGTGATCCCGCGGGCAGTGGACGACTACTACCAGCATGTCACCGGCTATTCGGGACAGGATGCTGCGGCTGCGGTCGAGAACCCTGCGTTCCACATCCACTCGGGCAAGGTGCCGGTGCTCGACATGCCGGTGAGCTTCGGCCTGCTGCTCAACCTTGCATCTGCATCCAACGCGCACGATGTGTCGGTGATGTGGGGTTACCTCACGCGCCGCTTGCCGCGAACGACGGCCGCGACCAATCCTGAGCTCGACCGTCTCGCCGCCTACGCGGTGCGCTATTTCGAAGATGAGGTGAAGCCCACTAAGATCTTCCGCGCTCCGACGGATAAGGAGCGTGCCGCGCTGCAGGACCTTTACGATCAGCTCGCGGGCAAGGACGAGCTTGGTGGCAAAGAGCTGCAGGACGTCGTCTATGCGGTGGGCAACGCCCACAAATTCGAGCCGCTGCGTGATTGGTTCGGCGCCATCTACGGCGTGTTGCTCGGCGCCGAGCAGGGGCCAAGGTTCGGCAGCTTCATCGCGCTGTATGGTGTCGAAGAAACCCGCAAGCTCATCGCGGACGCATTGGCGGGGAAGCTTCTTTCCGGCGCCTCACCCGCGTAGCGGGGGAGGGGGCGGCCGCTTGCTTAGTCTCACTGGCTCGCCCAGATAATCCGCGCCATCCATTCCACATCCGCCATCTCGACGATACGGGGTTTGTGCTCCGGGTTGAGCGAATGGAGTTCGATCTGCTTGCCCGTCTGCCGGGCGAGGATCTTGGCCATCACTTCGCCGCTCTTGATCTTGACGACCACACGGTCGCCGCGCCGCACCTGCTCGCTGGGCGAGACCACGATGCGGTCGCCATCGCGATAAAGCGGCAGCATGGAATCGCCGCTGACCTCGAGCGCATAGAGGCCGTTTTCGCCGGCGGCGGGCAGGCGGACTTCATCCCAGCCCTGTCCGGCGGGAAAACCCGCACTGTCGAAAAACCCACCTGCGCCCGCCTGCGCAAAGCCGAGCAACGGCACGGTGAGGCCGCGCGGCTGCATCGGTGGCGGGAGGTAATTACCATTGGCGATGAATGCCTCGAACCCTTCGCCCGTCGCCTCCAGTACCTTGGCGATGCTTTCGGTCGACGGCCAGCGTTGGCGGCCGTCCTTGCTGACGCGTTTGGATTTATTGAACGCCGTGGCGTCGAGCCCGGCCAGCCGCGCCAGCCCCGACGCGGTAAAACCGTGCCGGCTCGCAAGCGAGTCGATGGCATCCCAGATCGCATTATGCGACAGCATTCTCGGCCAAATCCAAGGACAGACGTCCCATATAGGGAGAAACTCCTAGGTTTTAGTCCTCAATACCCAGGCTGTAAAGCCCCGGGATGCGGACTTGTGATCGTTAGCAGCCCTGATTAGGACAGGCGCCGATGGCCCATCCCGACACCATCTATAAGGTCGCAACGGCCGCCCTTGCCAGCGCGGCGGAGGCCGCGGGAAATTTCCCGCAGATGCCGATCGACCGCAAGGACGGCTACATCCACTTCTCGACCGCCGCGCAATTGCGCGAGACGCTGAAACTGCACTTCGCCGGCGAGTCCGATCTTATGCTTCTCGCCGTGAGAACCGCCGATCTGCCGGCAGGTCTGCGGTGGGAGCCGTCGCGCCGTGGCCAACTCTTCCCACATTATTATGGGCCGCTGCCTTGGAGCATCGTCGCCAGCGCGGCGGAGATTACAGTGGATTCGGATGGCAATGCCGCGCTACCGGCTTGGGTCGCATGATCCTGTCGCGCTTCTCACAACTGCTGCGTATTCCAGCCCTCGCTGCGCTCACCCGCGACAGCCTGTTGCGCATGGACGCAGAGACCGCCCATGGCGCGACCATCACCGCCCTTCGCCTTGGTCTCGCCCCTGAGCAGGACGCGCCCGATCCACCCGAACTCAAAACCACCCTCGCCGGCCTCGAGCTTTCCAACCCCATTGGCATGGCCGCCGGCTTCGACAAGAATGGCGAGGTACCGCGTCCGCTCGCGCTGATGGGTTTCGGCATGGTCGAAGTCGGCACGGTCACGCCGCGTCCGCAATCGGGCAATCCCAAGCCACGGCTGTTCCGCGTCGGCGGCGCCGAGGGCGTCATCAACCGCATGGGCTTCAACAATGATGGTCACGAGGAAGTCTTCCGGCGCCTCCGCGGCCAGCGCATCCCTGCGGCGCTCGGTATCAATATCGGCGCCAACAAGGACAGCGCCGATTTCGTCGCCGACTACGTAAAGGGCGCCACCCGCTTCGCCGATCTCGCCGACTATCTGACGGTCAACATCTCCTCACCCAACACTCCGGGCCTCAGGAATTTGCAGCAGGCGGAGGCCTTGACGCGATTGCTCGATGCCGTGCTCAAGGCGCGCAGCAAGGCGAGGACCCGCGTGCCGGTTTTCCTCAAGCTTGCCCCCGATCTGGATGAGCGGGCACTGGACGATATCGCCCGCGTTATCGCCGCCACCGATCTCGACGGCCTCATTATCTCCAACACCACATTGTCGCGCGACGCTGTACTGGATTTGGAAAACGCCACTGAGACCGGCGGTCTTTCCGGCCGGCCCTTGTTCAACCTCGCAACGATGCGTCTTGCGCAGATGCGCCAGCGTACGGCGCTGCCGATCATCGGCGTCGGCGGTATCCACTCGCCACGATCCGCCCTCGCCAAGTTCGAGGCCGGCGCCAATGCCATCCAGCTTTACTCGGCCTTGGTCTTTGGCGGCCTCGACCTGCTCGACCGTATCAAGCGTGGGCTGGCGTCCGCCACACGCGCCGAAGGCAAGCGCAACATCGCCGAGCTCGTCGGTCGCAGCACGGCCGACTGGGCGGCCGGCCGGATCAGTCCTCAGTAAGCAGTTCGATCGCGATGTCGGCGCGGGCCTTGCTCAGCACCACCAGGTCATAGTTCGGCAGATCCACCCGCGCGATATGGGCGCGGTTGCGCTCCTCGCTGAACAGGGCTTCCTCTGCGTGACGTTTCATCAGCCGGCGCTCGACGATGTTGCGCGGCACATCGAGAAACACCGCGAGATCGAGCAACGGCCTGATTCGCCACCAGGGCGAGGTGGCAAGCAGTAGGTAATTGCCCTCCGTCACCAGCAGCCGCGTCTCGGGCGCGACCTCATAGGCATCCTCGACCACATCCTCGATCTTGCGCGAATAGCCCGGCCCGCTGACCGCCTCATGCGCCGCCTTGAGTCGCACGAGAAAAGCCTCATAGCCCGGAGCATCGAAGGTATGTGGCATTCCCTTGTCCGCGACTTTCCCCATCGCCTCGAGCCGGGCGTGCGGCAAGTGAAACCCGTCCATCGGCACATAGGCCGCGACGCCGCGATCGCGGGCATTGAGCGCCGCGACCAGCCGAATTGCCATCGTCGATTTGCCGACGCCCGGTCCGCCCGCAAGCCCCAGGATCGACCGCCCGGGCCGGATCAGCAGCCGCTCGGCTTCGCTTTCAAGCCGCGCAAGCGCCATGTCGGGGCGAAGCGAAAGTTGGATTTGCGCGTTGGCGGGCAATTCATCCTCGGTGTTGGCAGTCCACTATTGCATTCCCGCCGCCGCGGGAATGGCGTCGTTGGCATGGCTCTCAAGCCGAGCTATTCAGCCGAATGGCTGCGCCTGCGGGAGATCGCGCGGAGCCTCCGGATCGGCTAGGCTCGCGAGGTGCCGCTTCACCCTACCATCGCCGACTGGTTCGCGTCCAAATCCTGGACGCCGCGCGCCCATCAGCTCGATGTGCTCGAGGCCTGGGATGCAAATGCTTCGGTTCTCCTGATCGC
>JBDSEK010000089.1:0-8383 GCA_039920085.1 Devosia sp.
CAACTATGTTGCGCCCGACTTTGAGGGCATGAATCTCCTTTTGTGCCGGGGCGTAGCGGGGAATGCGGGATGGTCGATCCGCGTGACGCGAAGCGCCCCGAAACCGGTTCGCGGGCGACCGAGGATCTGGGGCAGCGTATTGCGCGTGCGCAGTCGCACCGTCCGGCGGAAGCTGCGGCGGAGCGGATGCGGCAGCGGGAGATGTCGGGGATGAGTCGGGGGTTCCGGCTCGCTTCCGAGTTCGTGGCGGCGATCATCGTCGGCGCGGGGCTTGGACTGATCGTTGACTATTTCCTGCCCACGCGACCGTGGGGACTTCTCGTTTTGATGCTCCTGGGCTTTGCGGCGGGCGTTCTCAACGTGACAAGGGCGACCGCAGAAATGAATGCGGTGACCGCCGTGCCGCCGGATACGCCGGCGCTGCGCGACGATGAAGACGACTGACGAAGGGATCGACGTGGCTTCCAGCAATCCTATTGAACCGATCCATCAGTTCAAGATCGCCGAATATTTCAGCCTCGGAACGTTTGGCGGCGACGGCACGCCGGGCAGCGGCATCCATATCGCTTTCACCAATTCCGCGCTGTTCATGGCGCTGACGGTCGGCGTCATCGGGCTGTTCTTGATCATGTCGACCAGTGCGCGCGCCATCATTCCGGGCCGCACGCAGCTGTTGAGTGAGATGCTCTACGAATTCATCCATTCGATGGTGCGGACGAACGCTGGCTACGAGGCGATAAAGTTCTTCCCCCTCGTGTTCTCGCTGTTCATGTTCATCCTAGTGGCGAATCTGTTCGGCATGTTCCCATATTTCTTCACGGTGACGAGCCATCTCATCGTCACCGCGGCGATGGCGCTGATCGTGTTTTTTACGGTGCTGATCTATGGGTTCATGCACAACGGGGTGAAGTTCCTCAAGCTCTTCGTGCCTTCGGGCATTCCGTGGCCAGTGCTGATCATCGTCGTGCCGATCGAAGTGATCTCGTTCCTGTCGCGCCCCCTCAGCCATTCGCTCAGACTGTTCGGCAACATCCTCGCCGGCCATATCGTGCTCAAGGTGTTCGGCGGTATGGTGGTGGCGCTGCTAGGCGCGGGGCTATGGGGCATTGTGGCGATCCTGCCCTTCGGCATGGCGGTGGCGCTGACCGGCCTCGAATTCCTGGTGGCCGCGTTGCAGGCCTTCGTCTTCGCCGTCCTCACCTGCGTCTATCTGCATGACGCAATCCATCCCGGCCACTAGCCGGACCAACTCTACCCAAACAGAATTCCAGATCCCAAGGAGACGAATATGGATCCCGAAGCAGCCAAGTTGATGGGCAAACTGATTGGTGCGGGCATTGCCTGTATCGGCATGGGCGGCGCCGGCGTCGGCGTGGGCGTGATTTTCGGCAATTACCTGTCGGGCGCGCTTCGCAATCCGGCGGCTGCCGCGAGCCAGTTCACGAATCTGATTTTCGGCTTCGCTGTGACCGAAGCGCTGGGCATTTTCTCGCTGGTAGTCGCGCTCCTGCTGCTCTTCGCGGTCTGATCCTGTTACGAGCATCCGGCTCCGGAGATTTGCTCCGGGGCGTCGCAGCAAGGTGACCCAGAATGGCTGAGACCATCATTTTCCACGTCGCACAGGCGGAAGCGCCGGCCGATCCGGCCGACGCCGTTCAGCACGGCGTGGTGGTGGAAGGCGAGACGACAGGCGAGCATGCCACGACCGGGGCCGAGCATGAGGGGCCGATCGTCTTTCCGCCTTTCGATGTGACGACTTTTGCCTCGCAGCTCTTGTGGTTCGCCATCGCCTTTGCGGCGCTTTACCTGCTGATGAGCCGCGTAGCGCTGCCGCAGATCGGCTCGATCCTCGATAAGCGCCGGGCGCGGATCGAGGGCGATCTGGCGGAAGCCGAGCGGCTCAAGGGCGAGACCGATAAGGCCATCGCCGCCTATGAAGAAGCACTGAAGGCCGCCAGGGCTAATGCAAACGCCATCGCGGAAGAAACCCGCGCCGGCATCAAGGCCGACATCGACAATAAGCGCGCCGATGTGGAAGCCGATCTCACGCGCAAGGTCGGCGATGCGGAGGCCCGTATCCAGGCCAACAAAACCGAAGCCCTGGGCCGGGTCGGCCAAATCGCGGCGGAGACCGCGGCGGCTGTCCTCCGCCAGCTCAGCGGCGAGGCCATTGCCGGCGAGATCGATGCGGCCGTGGCCGAAGTGGTGAAGGGGTAGTCCAATGGTGTTCGATGCCGCATTCTGGGCGACGATCGCGCTATTCCTGTTCATCGCGCTCGTGCTCTATCTCAAGCTGCCGGCCATGATCACCAAGATGCTCGATGGCCGCATCAAGGCGATCGAGACGGAACTGGCGGAAGCCGAGCGGCTGCGTCTTGAGGCAAAATTCCTGCTCGAAGAATATGAAGCCAAGCGCCAGTCGGCGACGAAAGAGGCGGAGAGCATTGTTCAGGCCGCGCGCGAGGAAGCCTTCCGCCTGACGGGCGAGGCCAAGTCCGCGCTCGAAACGATGATCGCCCGCCGCACCAAAGCGGTGGAGGACAAGATCGCCCAGGCGGAGGCGCAAGCCGTCGCCGATGTGCGTGCCCGCTCCGCCGACGTCGCCATCGAGGCGGCACGTCTGTTGCTGACGCGGCAGATGGCCAGCAAGGGCGACGCCTTGGTCGATCAGGCCATCAAGGACGTGGCGGCCAAGCTGAACTGACGCCTGCTTCAATCGCGACGAACGGGCCCGCACTGTGGGCCTTTTTGTTATGCCCACTCGGCCCAGCGGCCGTGAAAGTCGCCGCGACCCAGAAAGCGATCGGCCCCGCCCGGCCAAACCGCGAGACGGATCGCTGCGCCGCCGCGCACCTCGTCGGATTCGACGGTCAAGTGCGCGAACGGCGCCTCAGATGTCGCTGACGCCGCAGCGCGGTCTCGCGCAGCGATGATGCGTGCTCTGACCGGGGCTGAAACGTAGTCCCAGACGATGGTGTGAAAGAGGACGCGTGTAGTTCCCGGCTGCCGCGGTGCGGCGAGCTTTTGCTCGACCCAATCGGCTGCGTCGGCGCCGTCGACGGTGCGTCCACGGGCGGCCGCGTGCGCGAGGGCCGCTTCGAGACGGACAATGCGATGGGTCTGGTCGGCCCAGACATAGGAGGTGAGGCGCAGGCGGTCCTCGCCATTGGCGGGGTCGATTGGACGGAGATCGCAGCCGGCGCGAGCGGCGATTGCAATGGGTGCCTCAAGCGGTGGGACCGGCCCGCGCCACCGGCACGGGATGGTGAGCGGCGCCGCCGGGCTTCCCCACGCCCTGCCCTCGCCGAGATCATATGCATATTCATCGAAGGCCTGGTTCAGTCCGGCGCTGGCGCCGATTTCCAGCAGGTCGAAGGGCAGCCGGGTGATGGCGCCCAGATGCAGCATGCCACCGAGGATCAGCGCTGAGCGGGCGACCTCGTTAGTCTGAGGCGGGCTCGACAGGAAATCGGTGAGGAAATCGTCGTTGCGCGGCAACGCGGCAGCGATGGCCGACCAGAGACTGGCCTCGTCGGCAGCGTTTGGCGGGTAAGCGGCTGTGAGGCGGGGCTCTTGGCCCAGGCGGGCGAGCGCGTGCATCGCACCGCAGGCCCGGAGCGCAACATTGTCGGGATAGGGGTCACCGTCCCACTCGAGGATGCGTTTGCCGAAGCGCGTCCTGGTGTCCAGACGCGTGGCTAACACTCGGCAAACCATGGCCGTGAAGGGCGAGCCGAGATCCTCGCAGGCCTGGGTCTGATCGGCGAATTGGCTGAGAACCCTTTGCGTGTCCGGCATGCTATTCCGCCGGCTGTGGCACGGGCTCTGGCCGCTGCCATTTGAGCCTCGGGCTGCGCGCTGCGCGGGTCTCATCGAGCCGGCGGCGCGGCGCGCGGGTGGGCGCGGCGGTGAAGCGCCCGGGATTGGACCGCGCCTCGCCCGCGAGCACCAGCATAGTGTCGCAGAACTGGTCGAGCGTCTGCTTGCTCTCGCTCTCGGTCGGCTCAATCAGCATCGCGCCATGGACCACCAGCGGGAAGTACATGGTCATGGGGTGGAAGCCCTCATCGATCAGGGCCTTGGCAAAATCGAGTGTGGTGACCCCGGTGCCCTCGAGGAAATGATCGTCGAACAGCGCTTCGTGCATGCAAGGGCCGTCGCCGAACGGCGCCGAGAACGCCGGGGTCAGCCGCGCTTTCACATAATTGGCGTTGAGCACTGCATCGCGCGCCGCCTGCGCCAGGCCGTCACCGCCATGGCTCAGCATGTAAGTGAGCGCCCGCACATACATGCCCATCTGCCCGTTAAAGGCGGTGATGCGGCCCAGATGGGTGCCCTCGGCGTGCTCGATGAGTTCGCCCTTTCGCAAAAAGGGCACGGGGGCGAAGGGCGCGAGCGCCGCCGACAGCACCACCGGCCCGGCACCCGGTCCGCCGCCGCCGTGCGGAGTCGAGAAAGTCTTGTGCAGATTGATGTGCATGGCGTCGATGCCGAGGTCTCCCGGCCGCACCACGCCCATGATGGCGTTGAAATTGGCGCCGTCGCAGTAAAAGAAGGCGCCCGCCTCATGCACCGCGGCGGCAATCTCGACGATCTGAGGCTCGAACAGGCCGCAGGTATTGGGGTTGGTCAGCATGATCGCCGCCACATCAGGCCCGAGCGCGGCTTTCACCGCCGCTGCATCGACGGTCCCGCCGGCATTGGCGGGGATGGATTTGACGGTGTAGCCGAGGAAGGCGGCCGTCGCCGGGTTGGTACCATGCGCGCTGTCGGGAACGAGAACGATGTTCCGATGCCCCTCGCCGCGCGCTGCCTGCGCGGCGCGAATGGCCATCATGCCCGCCATCTCCCCATGTGCCCCAGCTTTGGGCGTGAGGCACACGGCGGCGGTGTTGGTCAGCGTCATCAGCCAATGCGCCAGCTCGTTCATCACATCGAGCGCGCCCTGTACGGTCGAGACTGGTTGCAGCGGGTGGATGTCGGCAAAGCCGGGCAGACGCGCGATCTTCTCGTTGAGGCGCGGATTGTGCTTCATCGTGCACGAGCCGAGCGGATACATGCCGCTGTCGATCGAATAATTGAGGCGGCTGAGGCGCACATAGTGGCGCATCGCCTCGGGCTCGGTCAGGCCGGCGAGATCGAGCGGCGTCTGCCGGCGGAAACCGCCGAGGAACTCGTCGCTGACGGCGACATCGGGCAGATCGACACCGGAGTGCTCGGTGTCGCCGATCTCGAACAGCAGCGGTTCGTTCGGCAGGAGCGACGAGCCAGTGGCGGTCGGTGTGCCGCTGCCGGTGCCAGTGGGACGACCCTGATTGTTCATGCTCATGGCCGGAACTCCGACACGGCGGTGGCGAGGCTCAACGCAAGCAGCTCGATATCCTCGTCGGTGGTGAGTTCGGTAGCGGCAACGATCAGCAGATTGGCGCAGTGCACATTGTCGGGGTCCAGCCGGATGGCGGGGACGCCGGCAAGGATTTCGGCCTTGGCGAGGAGCTCGACAATGGGAGCTGCCGGAACCGGCAGCCGCAGCGTCATCTCGTTGAAGAAGGAGCGGTTGAGAAGCTCGACATCCGGGATCGCCCGTAAGGCCTTGGCGAGTGTCACGGCGCGCGAATGGTTGAGCCGTGCCAGCCGCGTCAGACCCGCCTCACCCAACAGGCCCATATGGATCGAGAAGGCCAGCGCGCAGAGGCCGGAATTGGTGCAGATGTTGCTCGTCGCCTTTTCCCGCCGGATGTGCTGCTCGCGCGTCGACAGCGTCAGCACGAAGCCGCGATTGCCATCGGCGTCGACGGTCTCGCCGCAGAGCCGGCCCGGCATTTGGCGGATGAACTCCTTCCGCGTCGCCATCAGCCCGACATAGGGGCCGCCGAAACTGAGCGCATTGCCGATCGACTGCCCCTCGCAGACGACGATATCGGCGCCGAGCGCCCCCGGCGCCTCGATGAGGCCGAGCGAGATCACTTCGGTGACGACGACGATCAGCAGCCCACCCTGTGCGTGGATGGCATCGGCGGCCTTCTTCACATCGCGCAGATGGCCGTAAAAATCCGGGGTCTGGATGATGATGGCGGCGGTGTCGCCATCGATGCGCGACAGGATATCGCCCTGTCCGTCGGGGGAAGCCGGCAGGCAGATCAGCTCCGGCACATTGTCGAGATAGGTCCGGACCACGTCGCGATAGTGTGGATGCAGGCCCCCCGACAGGATAATCTTGTCCTTGCGTGTCAGGCGCCGCGCCATCAGCGCCGCCTCGGCGGTCGCGGTGGAGCCGTCGTACATGGAGGCGTTGGCGACCTCCATGCCGGTCAGATGCGCCACTTGGGTCTGGAATTCGAACAACATCTGCAGCGTGCCCTGGGACACTTCCGGCTGGTAGGGCGTGTAGGCCGTCAGCCATTCGCTGCGCTGGATCAGATGATCGACACTCGCCGGCACGTGATGCCGGTAGGCACCGGCGCCGACAAAGGACGGACCATCGGCGCCGGTGCGATTGCGGCTCGCCAAAGCGCGCATATGTGCTTCGACCATGAACTCGGGCGAATGCGGCGGCAAATCAACCGGCGCGTCGAGCAGCGCCAGTTTGGGCACGGCGCCGAACAGCGCTTCGGGCGACGCGGCACCGATCACGGCCAGCATATCGGCGCGTTCCGCGGCGGAATGGGGGAGATATCGCATGGTCTCTTTATGCCGTGTGCTTCGCGTAGGCTGCGTCGTCCATCAGGCTGTCGATCTCGCCCGGATCGTCGAGGGCGAGCTTGTAGATCCAGCCATCGGCATCGGGTGAAGTATTGATGAGGCCGGGCTCGCTGGTCAGCGCTTCATTGATCGCGGTGACGGTTCCGGATGCCGGTGCGTAGATCTCTGAAGCGGCTTTGACCGATTCCACCACAGCAGCCTCGTCACCCTTTTTCAGCTTCTGGCCCAGTTTGGGCAGTTCGACGAAGACGATGTCGCCGAGCTGATCCTGCGCATATTGGGTGATGCCCACCGTGCCGGCTGTGCCTTCGACGCGGATATATTCGTGGTCCTCGGTATATCTGATGGTCATGAAGCGGCCTTTCGGACGTAGCGGTGGGGGACGAAGGGGAGCGCGGTGACTTCGGCAGCCTGCAGCTTGCCGCGCACGGCGACCTGTAGCCGCGTGCCGGGCGCCGAATAGGTGGGCTGTACGAAGCCGAGCGCGATGGCGCGGTTGAGCGAGGGCGAGAAGCCACCCGAGGTGACGCGGCCGATGCCCACCCCGTGCGCATCGAGGATGGTCGCGCCTTCGCGGGCGGGCGCCCCCTCGACAAAGAGGCCGACGCGAAGGCGGCCGAGATTGCCCGTCAATTCGGTGAGGATGCGCGCGGCGCCCGGAAAATCGGCGGCCTCGCGGCGGCGCTTGCTGACGGCGAAGTCTAGGCCCGCCTCGATGGGCGACACCGTGTTGTCGAGATCGTGTCCGTAAAGGGGCAGGCCGGCCTCGAGTCGGAGCGAGTCACGGGCGCCGAGGCCAATCGGCTTTACCCGTGCGTCAGAAAGAATGGCGTTCCACAGTGGGTGAGCATACTCCCTGGCGCAGAGAATCTCGAAGCCGTCCTCGCCCGTATAGCCTGAGCGCGAGACAATGAGTTTGGTGCCGTTCCAGTCGAAGGGCCCGTAATGCATGAAGCTCAGGCCGGAAACGCCCGGGAGGATTTTGTCCAGCACCGCAACCGCCTCGGGACCCTGCAAAGCGAGCAGCGCCCCGTCATCGGCACGGGTCAGTTTGGCGCGGCCTGCAAGATGAGCGGCGATGTGGCCCCAGTCGTCGCCCTTGGTTCCGGCATTGACGATGACGTAGAGCGATCCACCAAAGAGCGGCGAGCGGCCGATCATCAGATCGTCGCGGGTGCCGCCCTCCTCGTTCAGTAACAGGGTGTAGCGGAGCTGGCCCGGCTTCAGCCCGGCGACATCACCCGAAATCAGCGGCTCGATCAGCGCGGCGATCTCGGCGTGGCCCGCTTCGGGCGTGGCAGCCCTGCCCTCGAGGACGACAAAGCTCGGCCCCATATGCGAGACGTCGAACAGTCCCGCATGCTCGCGCGTCCATTTATGTTCGGCGATGATGCCGGTGGGGTATTGCACGGGCAGTGAGTAGCCCGAAAACGGCACCATGCGCCCGCCGAGCTTGATATGCTCGCCGTGCAACACGATTGTCTGGAGGGATGGATCAGCCACTGGAAACTCCGCGGGTCGGTTGCACGCTTGCCCGCCGCTTGCGCGACGTGCCCGTGCCCCCTCTGTCCGCTAACCTGAGAGATTTCCCGGAGAGCCTATGCTCCGGTTGCTCCTTCGGTGGAACCTGACGGTTCGCTTTCCAGAGTGAGCCCCAAGAGGCTCAATTTCTTTCGATGGC
>JBDSEK010000090.1:0-12948 GCA_039920085.1 Devosia sp.
CCAGCAGAGCCCTTCCAGCGACGCCCCTACGCCTGAATCCGGCCGCGATCCGGATTTCGATCTCGACGGCGACACGCTGCGCGAAGAGTGCGGCGTGTTCGGCATTCTGGGCCACCCCGAAGCCGCCACCCTCACCGCGCTCGGGCTGCATGCGCTGCAGCATCGCGGCCAGGAGGCCGCCGGCATCGTCTCCTTCGACGGCCGGCAGTTCCACTCCGAACGCCAGCTCGGCCTCGTCGGCGACCATTTTACCGACCCGGCCACCGTCAAGCGCCTGCCCGGCCACATGGCGATGGGGCACGTGCGCTACTCGACCACCGGCGAAACCATCCTGCGCAACGTGCAGCCGCTGTTCGCCGAACTCGAGGTCGGCGGCATCGCCATCGCCCACAATGGCAATTTCACCAACGGCCTGACGCTGCGCCGCGAACTGATCTCGACTGGCGCGATCATGCAGTCGACCTCCGACACCGAAGTCGTGCTGCACCTGATCGCCAGGAGCCGCCGCAAGGGCTCGGACGAGCGCTTCATCGACGCCCTCAGCCATCTCGAGGGTGCCTATTCGATGGTCGCCATGACCCGCACCAAGCTGATCGGCGCGCGCGATCCCAACGGCATCCGGCCGCTGGTGCTCGGCGATCTCGACGGAAGGCCGATCTTTGCGTCGGAAACCTGCGCCCTCGACATCATCGGCGCCAATTTCGTGCGCGACGTCAAGAACGGCGAAGTGGTCGTCGCCGAGATCCAGCCCGACGGCAGCATCTCGATCCAGTCGTCGATGCCGTTCGCTTCAAAGCCCGAGCGGCTGTGCCTGTTCGAATACGTCTATTTCGCCCGCCCGGACTCGATGGTTGCCGGCCGCTCGGTCTATGCCGCCCGCAAGCGCGCCGGCATCAAGCTGGCGCAGGAAGCCCCGGTCGAGGCTGACGTCGTGGTCCCGGTCCCCGATGGCGGCACGCCCGCAGCGATCGGTTATGCCCAGGCGAGCGGCATCCCGTTCGAGCTCGGCATCATCCGCAATCACTATGTCGGTCGCACCTTCATCGAGCCGACGCAGTCGATCCGGGCGCTGGGCGTCAAGCTCAAGCATTCGGCCAATAGGGCCGAGATTGAAGGCAAGCGCGTCGTGCTGGTCGACGATTCGATCGTGCGCGGCACCACTTCGCTCAAGATCGTGCAGATGATCCGCGAGGCCGGGGCGCGCGAGGTGCATATCCGCGTCGCTTCGCCCATGATCTTTCACCCGGACTATTACGGCATCGACACGCCCGACCGCGACCATCTGCTGGCCAACCAGCATGCCACCCTCGCCTCGATGTGCAAATTCATCGGCGCCGATTCCTTGCAGTTCCTCTCGATCGACGGGTTGTACGAGGCGGTGGGCGGCGAAAAGCGCAACGGCGTCGCGCCGCAATTCACCGACCATTATTTCACTGGCGAGTATCCGACGACGCTCACCGATCTCGATGGCAACGGCAAGTCCGACCCCAAGACCATCTCGCTGATGCGCGAGGCGAGCTGAGCGGGGCGCGATCCCCGCCCCGCTTCCAGCCACGCCCATGACCAGCCCTTCCCTTTCCGGCAAGATCATCCTCGTCACCGGCGCGTCGCGCGGCATCGGCTATCAAGCGGCGCTCGAAGCCGGCCGCCGTGGAGCGCATGTGATCGCATTGGCGCGCACCATTGGCGGCCTCGAGGACCTCGACGACGCGATCAGGGCGGTGGGCGGCGAGACGACGCTGGTGCCGCTCGATCTCAAGAATTTCGACGGCATCGATCAGCTGGGCAAGACCATCTTCGAGCGCTGGGGGCGCCTCGATGGTCTCGTCGGCAATGCGGCGATGCTGGGCGTGATCAGCCCCATTGCACATCTCGATCCCAAGGATTTCGAGCAGACGCTCGCGGTCAATGTCACCGCCAATTACCGGCTGATCCGCTCGATGGATTTGCTGCTGAGGCAGTCGCCTGCCGGCCGCGTGGTGTTTCTGACCTCGAGCGTGGCGCGGATCGTCAGGCCGTTCTGGGGGCTTTACGCCGCGAGCAAGGCGGCGCTCGACGCGCTGGTGAGGATCTATGCGGCGGAGGCCGCCATCAGCGGGGTAAAGGTCAATGCGTTCGATCCGGGGCGGCTCCGCACCGCGATGCGGGCCAAGGCCATGCCGGGCGAGGACCCCGCGACGCTGTCGCCGCCGGCGGCGGTGGCGCCCAAACTGATCGACATGGTGGCGCCGGACTTCACCGAGACCGGCATGCTCTACAGCTTCCCTACCGCAGCGCTGAGCCCGATCTAGGGCGTGATCTAGGCGTTCTTGGATACCAGGATCTTGTCGATCCGCCTGCCGTCGAGGTCGAGCACCTCGAAGCGCCAGGGTTCGCGCACGAAGCTTTCGCCCACTTGAGGCAGATGGTTGAGCTCGGCGAGGACGAACCCTGCCACGGTTTCGTATTTGGGGTCCTTGGGCACTGGAACGCCGATCTTGTCGGCGAACTCATCGACCGGCATCCAGCCCGAAACGAGATAGGAGCCATCAGCACGCCTCGTGTAGGCGTCCTCGTCATCGTCTTCGTCCTGAAAGCCGCCGGTGATGGCGCCCAGGATGTCGCCGGGCGTAACGATGCCCTCGAAATGCCCGTATTCGTCGAAGACCAGCGCCATCTTCACTGCCGATGAGCGGATGGCGCGCAGCACCGCCAGCGCGTCGACGCGATCGAGCACCACGGGCGCGGGCTTGACCAGCGCGCGCGCATCGAGCGGCAGCCCGTTGGCGAAGACGTCGATCAGATCCTTGCGGACGATCACCCCGATGATGCGGTCGGGCTCGCCCTCATGCACCGGCATCATCGAATGGCGCGAGGTGCCGAGCTGCCGGCGCACTTCCTCGGGCGGATCGGACAGATCGACCAGATCGATATCGAGCCGGGGCGTCATCAGGCCACGGGCCGAGCGATCGGCGAAGCGCATGACGCCCGAGATCATGGCCTTCTCTTCGGTCTCGAGCACCCCCTGGCTCTCAGCCTCGGCTATGATGGTCTTGACCTCTTCGTCGGTGACGCGGTCCTCGCCCTCGCCGGCGCGGCCGAGCAGCATCAAGACCCCACGGCTCGAAATATCGAGGAGCCAGACAAGCGGCGCGGCAATGGTCGCGGCCATCTGCATCGCCGGCGCGACGCGGGCCGCGATCTTTTCGGCGTCGCGCAGCGCTAGCTGCTTGGGCACCAGCTCGCCGATAATCAGCGAGGCATAGGTGATGACGATAACGACGACCGCCACGCCGAGCCCTTCCGCCAGATCGGGCGAAAGGCCGCGGCCGACCAGATACACCGCCAGTCGGTCGCCGAGCGTGGCGCCCGAAAACGCCCCCGACAGGACGCCGATGAGGCTGATGCCGACCTGGGCGGAAGACAGGAACTTGCCCGGGTCCTCGGCGAGCTTCAGCGCCACCGCCGCGCCTTTGTTGCCATCGGCGGCCATGACCTTGAGCCGCGCCGGGCGCGAGGAGACGACCGCCAGCTCCGACATGGCGAGCACGCCATTCATGAGGATGAGGACGACGACGATCAGCAGTTCGACGAGCACGGCCGGGCTCTAAGGTTGATTGCGAAGGCAGTGTTTATAGCGGCATCACGGGCTTTGGCGAAATGGCTAGTCGCGCTTGTCGGCAAACGGATTCTTGCTGCCGGACCGGACCCACAGACGGATCGGCGTGCCGGGCATTTCGAAGGTCTCGCGCATCGAATTGGTGAGATAGCGCAGATAAGAATCGGGCATGGCGTCGGCGCGCGAGGCGAAGATGATGAAGCTGGGCGGCCGCATCTTGGCCTGCGTCATGTAACGCAGCTTAAGCCGTCGTCCCGACACGGCCGGCGGGGGATGGGTTTCGACCGCGCCCGCCAGCCAGCGGTTGAGCTTGGCCGTCGACAGATGGGTGTTCCATTTCTGCTCGATGGCAAAGATCGCATGCATCAGCCGGTCGATATTGCGGCCGTGTAGCCCGCTCAGCGTCACCAGCGGCACGCCGCGCAATTGCGGCAGCAGGCGCTCGCAAGCCTCACGCAGTTTGGCGAGCGTGCCGTTCTTGTCCTCGATCAGATCCCATTTGTTGACGGCGATCACCATGGCGCGGCCCTCGCGGTGGACGAGGTCGGCGAGCGCCAGATCCTGCCGTTCGAAGGGCATGGTGGCGTCGAGCAGCAACACCACCACTTCGGCGTATTGGATGGAGCGCAGCGCATCGCCGACGGCGAGCTTTTCGAGCTTGCCCTCGACGCGGGCTTTCTTCCTGATGCCGGCGGTGTCGACGAGGTTGATGGTGCGGCCCTCCCACTCCCAGGGGACCATGATCGAATCGCGGGTGATGCCCGCCTCGGGGCCGGTGAGCAGCCGCTCCTCGCCGACCATGCGGTTGATGAGGGTGGACTTGCCGGCATTGGGCCGCCCGACAATGGCGACGTTGAGATAGCGCCTCGGGTTCCAGCGGAGCGGCGGTCCGTCTTCGGTCGAGCCGTCATCGGCCGGCAAATCGACATCGACCTCCGGCAGCTCTTCGGGCAATGCCTCCGGCGCTTCGGCCGCATCGGCGGCTTGGCTGATGATGGCGTGGAGATCGGCGAGGCCGAGGCCATGCTCGGCGCTCAAGGGCACGGGCTCGCCGAAGCCGAGCGCATAGGCTTCCATCAATCCGGGATCGGCGGCGCGGCCTTCGGCTTTGTTGGCGATGAGATGGATGGGCTTGTCGGCCCGGCGCAGCACCTGCGCGAAGCGCTGGTCGAGCGGGGTGACGCCGGCGCGCGCATCGATCATAAACAGGATCACATCGGCGTCGCGGACCGCGATCTCGGTCTGCTGGCGCATGCGGTCCTCGAGCGAGCCGTCGGTGCGATCCTCATAGCCGGCGGTATCGAGCACCCTGAAGCGGAGATCGCCGATCCGGCCTTCGGCCTCGCGCCGGTCGCGGGTGACGCCGGGCGTATCGTCGACAAGGGCAATCTTACGGCCGACGAGCCGGTTGAACAGCGTCGACTTGCCGACATTGGGGCGGCCGACAATGGCAACAATGACGCTCATCGGCTCCTCGCGGGCGCGCTCGACGGCGCGCCCTCCCCGTCAGTTGACCGGGGCTTCGGACGAGACGCCTGCAGCCTCGGACGAGGCGGCGGACGGCGGCGCCGAGCTCGTAGCCGGCGGCACGACATCGAGTTCGGTGTCCTCATCCACGCCGGCTTCGGGCGTGTCGGTGGCGGGCGCTTCGGCTGGCGGAACGGTTGGGACTACCGCTCCCTCGGCGATCAGCTGGGCGATGAAGATTTGAATGCGGGCGCTGAGTTCGCGGCTTACGGTCGGATCATCGATGATCGACTGGAAGCTCGTCAGCGCCGCCTGCCGATCGCCGGCCTTGTATTGGGTGAGGCCGATCACCTCCCGTGCGGCGCCGCGCAGCGCCGAATTGGGCAGCAGCATGCCGCCGACGCGTTGCTGCACCGCCGCGACATCGCCCTTATCGACCAAGAGGTGCGCCGCCAGCACCAGGGCCAGCTCGCGCAGATGCGTGTCGGTCTGCTGGTTCGCCAGCGCGTCATAGGCGGCAACCGCCTCGTCGATCTTGCCATCATGGGCGAGGAGCGCGGCTTTGCGGAACTGCGCCAGCGTGGGATAGCCGCCGCCGGTCTCGACAATGAGCTTGTCGAGCGCCGCCTGGGAGGCTGCCGCATCGGTGCCGTCGGCGGTTTCCATCGCCGCATAGAACTGATTGGACCATTTGGCCGAGTTGGTTTTCTGCCACCAGGTCCAGCCTTCATAGCCGGCGACGCCGACGACGACCGCTACGGCGCCGCCGATCACCCAGGGAGCGACCATGCGCCAGAGCTGGCGGACGCGATCGCGGCGCAGCTCTTCGTCGACTTCGCTGAAAATCGTATCGCTGGACATGAAACCCTTGGCATCCCGATGAAATTCGGCCGCACCATAGTTTCGCACCCAAGCAAAAGCAAATCGGCGCGGCGGGCGTCGCGCCCCGGCGAAACGGCTTCACGAACGCGCGAGCCGAGCCTTTGGCGGGCCTTGTTAACCGGCCGGAAACGGGCCCTTGGCAAAATGTGGTTAGGGTTTGGGGTCGATTTTCATGCTTCGCCGTACATTGCTCACCGGACTTTTCGGCCTTGCCGCTTCGCCCGTGCTCGCCGCGCGGAATTGGGACGGGCTGTTCGCGCCTTCGGTTTCGAGCATCGATAGCCTGCTGATCACCGTCGACATCACGACGCAGGAAATGGTGGTCACCGGCGGCTTGCGGACGCTGTTCGATTTCGACGTCTCGACCGGCCGCAAGGGCTACAGCACGCCGACCGGCAGCTTCCGGCCGATCCGCATGCACAAGATGTGGTATTCGTCCAAATACGAAAACTCGCCGATGCCCTGGGCGATCTTCTTTCACGGCGGCTACGCCATTCACGGCACCGGCGACATCAAGCATCTGGGCAAGGTGGCCTCGCATGGCTGCGTGCGGCTGCATCCCGACAATGCCAAGAAGCTCTACGACCTCGTCAAGAAAGTCGGCATGGCCAACACCAAAGTCGTGTTGCTGCGCAGCTAGTCGGATTCGAGCTTCTTCTCTTCCGCATCGAGCCAGGCCTCAACATCCTCGATGGTCGCCGAGAACTCGTAGCGCGCCTCGCCGAAGAGGATCTTGCCGGTGAGCGCCTCGCGGATTTTGTAGCCGCCATGCGCCCTCACCTGCGGCGACGGCTTTTGGGCCTTGAGCAGATCGAGCTTGTATCTGCCGAGGCGCCGCTTCAGCCGCCGCTCAAGCGCTGGATCGCCTTGCTTGCGAAAACTCATGGTGTGCTCATTGCCATTGCTTTCGTCACAAGGGAAACGCCGATCCTGACTGATCGCTAGCTGACATCACACCGTGATCATAACGCAAGGTGCGGTCACGACGGCGCCCCGCGCCTCTCAACGGCGCCATGCTTCACACGCCCAGCCATTTGGATCGAACTCTGCGAAACACCAACAATACCGAGAGCGGCACCCCTGCCACGACAACGAGCGAGAGGTAGACTCGAGCGGCGCCCTCAGGAGTAAACCATCCATCACGAAACAGCCAAAGGCCGCCGTCTAGAGATTGCGTAAATTGACTGACAAGTGCCCACGCTTGGTAGGCGACGGTAGTGACCAACGGGTAGGCCAAAAGGTAGGTTAGTTGTGCTCTCAACGACGCGTCGTTCTTTGGCCGGAACAAAAAGAACAAGCCCACATAAACGAGAGCTATGGAAAGCGTCAGGGCCGCTACCCACCAGTAGCGCGCACCGATGCACAAAAGACCCAACGGGGCCAACGGCAACACGATCTCTACAACGCGCAGCGAAGCATCCTTCAAGCGCCGCCCCTCGGGCTATCAAAGCCGATTCTAAGCAAGATCGAGCCGTAATGTCGATGCAATGGGCTTGGCTGTGCACCGCATCCACTTCAGTGTCCGCCGCGACTGCGGCCAGCCTTGAGCCTAACCCACTCGACTCTGCAGCAATCTTATCAGAATCACCGCCACGATCAGATGGCTGACGATCAGGAAGATGGCAGCGGGCCAGCTGGGAACCGAGCCCATGCTAGCAAGTCCAAGCAGTTCGCCAAGCCAGTAGGTTGGGATGATGCCGGCAATCAGCCGAAAAGGCGATGGGATGGTGGCGGCCAGGGGGATGATGGCAGCGAGATTGGTGAGTTTGGTGAGGGCGAGTCCCTCGACCTTGTTTCGGGCCAGAGCGAGAAGGACGATGGCCGCAAGCGCCGCATCGGCGGGGATCGTCGCAAGGATGAGGAGCTTCAGCCACAGCGCAGCCGCAGCGAGCAGAAGCTGGAGCGCCATCACAGTAATGGTGGCAGTCAGGGCGGCGGTGACGACAAGGCGGTAGGCAAGAAAGCCGCCCTTCCCGACCGGCGTGACATCGACCGCCAGCAGTGGGCCGTCGTCGCGGTCCTCGATGAGAAGAAACCCGGTGACCCAACCGATCAGGAATGCCGGTAGCAGGAGCGCGACCGGGACGAAGTAGAGCGAGAGCGTCACGATGCCGGCCCGGGCGCCGGCGACATCGATCGCGTCCCGCGCAAGCCAAAGGCCGATGGACGGGAGCACCGAGAGGATACTGGCAAAAATCAGCATCGGATCGCGGCTGACATTCATCGCGTCGGCGGCCAGAAGGGTGGCAAGCCGGCGCGGGGCGAAGACGGATAGAAGCGTCATCGTCCAAACTCCGTTGCCAGGGCGCGGCGCGCGATCCAGATTCCCGCGATGGCGGACGCAAGGCTGATCGCCAGCATCGACGCAGTCTCTACCGCAGTCGACGACGCTGCGCCCGTCGCGATGAGCATGAGACGAAACTGACTCACAGAAGGAATGATCGCGAGCCCGGTCGGAAACGGATCGAGCAGCGCCAGAAAGGCCGGCGCGATGACCGGCGTCAGAAAGCCGGCCGAGCCCATGAGGTAGCCGCTGACCGTCTTGAACCGCAGGGCGATCGGCACGCCGATCCCGATATACTGCACCGACGTCAGCGCCACCGTCAAAAGCAGGAGCATGGGATTGCCAATCCCATGCGCGGCAAACAGAGCGATGCATGCGATGAGGGCGAGCGCCGTGAGCGTCAGCATCTTGGCGCTCAAATAGTCGCCGAGAGATAGCGGTGTAATCGCGAGGGCCGTTCGTACGCCTTCGGAGCGTTCGAGCATCATCAATGCGCCAAGGAAGAAAAAGCCGAGGGCTGCCGGGTCGCTAAAGATGATGAAGGCGGCCACCCAGTCCGGCAGACCAGGTCCCACTGCGAGCAGCAGCCCGACATAGATCGAGACGACGACGGCGTAAGCCGCGTAGATGCCGTAGCGATATTGAAGTCTCGCGTCGTGCAGGACCAGCGTTGCGAGATTGCTCTTCATGGTGCCCGCACGCGGGCAGTATTGATGAAAATATCGTCGAGACTGGCTTCCTGCGTGTGGATCGAGATGACGCCTCCCCCGCGCAAAAGCGCGAGGAACGCCTCATTGCTCCCAAGTCCTTCCATCGCAAAAATGTGGGTCTTCACGCCTTGGTCTTCCTTGACCCGCATTTCGACGCGGCGTTCGCCATGGGTGCGCCTCAGCTCATCTGGGGTGCCTGTGACAGCGATGCGTCCCTCGAAGAGAAAGCCGACGCGGTCGCAGACTTCCTCTGCCTCCGCCATGTTGTGCGTCGTGAGGAAGATGGTCTTGCCGCGCGCCCTGAGGCTTCTGATGAGGTCGCGGGTCGTGCGAGCGCGCGCTGGGTCCTGTCCCGTCGTCGGTTCATCGAGAAAGAGGAGATCGGGGTCGTGCAGAAGCGCGCGCGCCAGATTGAGGCGCATCTTCATGCCCTTGGAGAACTGATCGACACGCTGATCCGCGGCATCGGCGAGATCGACCTGAGCAAGGATTTCGATCGGATCGCGGACCGGACGCTCGTAGAGCGCTGCAAAGAGGCGAAGGTTTTCGCGCGCCGTCAGCCGCAGATAAACGGCCGGCAGTTCGAAGCTCACGCCGATCCGCTCGTAAAGGGCGCGACCGGCACCCGCCACCGGCGCGCCGAACAACTGGACCTTCCCCGCATAGCCCTTCAGCAGGCCCATCAGGATTCGCTGGGTCGTCGACTTGCCAGCGCCCGAGGGTCCGAGCAGGCCATAGACTTCGCCTTCAGCAACCCTAAAGCTCACACCGTTCAGGGCCGGCGCCTTCGCCTTCGGGTAGGAGAAACTCAGATCTTCGACATCGATCATGATGCGCGCCTGGAGGTCGTCAGCAGAACGAGGGTGCCGAGGATCGCCGCCACAGCGGAGCCCATGAGAATGCCGATCTTCACCTCCTCCTGCAGCGCCGGGTTTGTGCCAAAGGCAAGCAGGCCGATGAAAAGGCTCATGGTGAACCCAATCCCGCACAGGAGCGCAGTGCCAAAGAGCTGTGACCATGAGGCATAGGCCGGCAGGTCGGCGAAGCCGAGGCGGATAGCGATCGCGGCGCTTCCGAACACGCCGATGAGTTTGCCCGCAACGAGGCCTCCGGCGATGCCGAGAGTCAGCGGGTCGACGAGACTGCCGATGCCAATGCCCGCGAAGGACACACCGGCATTCGCAAAGCCGAAGATCGGCACTATGATGAAAGGAACAAGCATGCCGAGATGATGCTCGAGACGATGCAGCGGTGAAGCTTTCACGTCATCAGGCAGCCCGCCCTTCATGCGCAAGGGGATCGTCAGGGCAAGTCCGACACCCGCCAGGGTTGCGTGGATGCCTGATCGATACACCAGAACCCACAGGACGATGCCGAGCAGAAGGTAGGGCCAAAGCTGGAGCACGCCGCGCCGGTTGAGTACGAAGAGAAGCCCGAGGACGACAAAGGCGCCGCCGAGGTCGAGAACCGAGATACCGGACGAATAAAAGAGCGCGATGATGAGGACGGCGCCGAGATCGTCGATGATGGCAAGCGCCGCCAGGAAGATTTTCAGCGATGCCGGCACACGGCTTCCGAGCAGCGAAATGACGCCGAGGGCAAAGGCGATATCGGTTGCGGTCGGGATCGCCCAGCCGCGAATCGTCTCTGGGTTCTGGATGTTGAGGGCAGCGTAGATCAGGGCCGGCATCAGCATGCCACCAGCTGCGCATATTCCGGGAAGCGCCCGGCGTGACCAGGTCGCGAGCTGGCCGTCGATCATTTCGCGTTTGATCTCAAGGCCAACGAGAAGGAAGAAGAGCGCCATCAGCGCATCGTTGATCCAGTGCTCGACGCTCAGTGGGCCAAGCACAAAATGGAGGGCCTCCTCATAGGCGGCGATCGGCGGCGTGTTGGCGACGATGAGCGCCAGCGCCGCCGCGCCCATCAGCACGATGCCGCCCGAGGCTTCGCCCTTCAGAAACTGGCGGAGGAGCGAGCGGGGCTTGCGAAGGGACATGGGCAATCTGGTCATGCGCCTGCCCCAGAGAGATGCCTCTCAAGCGGACGGCATGAAATTCTCAAACGGCTTGTTTGCTGACGGGCCATTAAAGTCTTCCAGACGGATCAAACCCGCTGGCGGCCCGACCAGCGTTCGACCCTGCCCGGTCAGCGACCAGACACCCACCTCCCCTATGGCAGTTGAGACGTGAGCATTCAAGGCGAATATCCGGCGAGGCCAGGCGGGACGTGACGAGGCCCTGGGAGTGACGCTCTGCCGATAGCCACCGCGGTCGTGCTATTGCTGTGCTTGGGCAAGATCGAGCCGCAAGGTCGATGCGATCGCTGCGCTGTGCGCCGCGCGCGCAAGACTCTTTCGCATCGCCCCATCCTCCTTCGTCATTGCCGGGCAGGTCCCGGCAATCCAGTCGCGCGGTCCTCCGCCCAGGGACTCTTTCGCCCGCCGGACGGCGGTCGGCTGGATCGCCGGGACAAGCCCGGCAATGACGGGAGTGGTCAATCTCATCCGGGCGCAGCGATCCCGTCGCGAATGGCGCCTCCGAGAGCGGATTGCCCCCCGCACGGCTATCGCGATAATATCGTCCCATGAGGAAGACCCTGTTTGCTGCCGCGATGATCCTTGCCGGGACGAGTAGTACGCTGGCCACACAGACGTGGTGCGCCACCGTCGCGGAGACTCCCGATGGCTTCCTCGCCCTGAGGGGATCGCCTTCCGCGCAGGCTCCCATGCTCGCCAAGCTCCCCTCCGGCTCTTACGTGGAAGTGGACACCGCTCAATGCGAGCGGACGTTCGACGCCGACCGCAATTTTATCGGCGACGTCTGCGCCGAGGCCGGATGGGTGGCTATCGAGTACGCGAAGATATTGGACGTCCGTCCGTACGACCGGGACGATCACGGTGGATGGGTCGCGGAGCGGTACTTGGTGCAGCAAACATGCGAGTGGGACGAAGACTAGCGCTGGCTGGTTGCTGCCTTGATGCGGCCGCGCAGGCATCGAAGTCGGCGAGCGCAAAGTCGCCGCGCTTGCCGTTCACCGACATCTGATGCTGCGATGTCCATCGACCGTCGGGATTGTAGCTCCAGGTCAGATCGAAGCCGGGTTACAACGTCCAGGCGCCCGCGCGGTCTATCCTCGGCGACGCTGGTTCATCCTTCATCGCCCCAGCGCCAGGGCGCCGTAGGACGGCTCGCGCTAGCAGGAACGCGCCTGCGGATACGTTGTGGCCGATCGCGGGTCAGCTGCTCAAGTGGATTGGCCCGTGCCTCGGGCACCAGCGCGTCCAGCGCCTCGAGCCGTCCCAGTGCCCTGAGGCAGCGGATCAACATGATGAGCTGGCTGGAATGGCCATTTTCGAGCCGCTCGATGGTCCGCTTGGAGACGCCAGCGGCGGTCGCCAGATCGTCCTGCGTCGTCCGTAACGCCAGTCGGGTCGCGCTCAGCCTTTGGCCCAGCTCGCTGAGAATTGCCGCGTCGCTCTGCTTATCGTCGTATCGCATAAGTCGTCACCTCTGGCGACTTATGTAGGGTCAAGCGCGCTAATTCGTCAAGTCTGGCGACTCATCGCTTGTATTTAACTCGACAGTTCTGACGATTTACCGGCCGGACACCATCTCCCACCTCCGTCATTGCCGGGCTCGTCCCGGCAATCCAGATGCGCGAAGTCTTGCGCGCCAGGGGCTCTTTCGCCCGGACGGCGGTCGGCTGGATCGTCGGGACGAGCTCGGCGATGACAGGGGTGATCAGCCTCCATCAGACACCGCGATGCCATCGCGAATGGCCGCCTCGAGCACGGCGATGTCGATGTCCTTCAGTGCCTTGAACTTGATGCAGTAGCCCGTGACGCTCGCTTTGCCGAGCCTCTTTCCATAGGTCTCACCCAGATACTTCTTGTCCGCGATGCCGAGGATGTAGACCGAGATTCCGCTCGTATTGGCGCTGAGGCCGATCTGGTAAAACTCCCGGCTCGTCCCATCAGCATGGCGCATGGTTTGAAAGCCGTAGCC
>JBDSEK010000091.1:0-10884 GCA_039920085.1 Devosia sp.
GCGATGATCGCCTGATCGATTTGGATCAGCGCTCGCGAGCCGCCGAGGACCCGATGAACGACGATTTCCACCGCATCCGCCGCCTGCCGCCATACGTTTTCGAGCACATCAATCCGATCAAGGCGAAAGCCCGCGCCAATGGCGTCGACATTATTGATCTCGGCATGGGCAATCCGGATCTGCCGACACCGCAGCATATTGTCGACAAGCTCAAGGAGACGGTGCTCGACCCGCGCACGCACCGCTATTCGAGCTCGAAGGGCATAGCGGGTCTCCGCAAGGCGCAGGCGAGCTATTACGGCCGCCGCTTCGGTGTGAAGCTCAACCCGGACACACAGGTCGTAGCGACCCTAGGCTCAAAAGAAGGCTTCGCCAATATGGCGCAGGCGATCACCGCGCCGGGCGATGTGGTGCTAGTGCCCAACCCGACCTATCCGATCCACGCCTTCGGCTTCATCATGAGCGGCGGCGTAGCGCGCTCAATGCCGGCCGCGCCCAACGAGGATTTCCTCCGCTCGCTCGACCGCGCCGTGCGCCACTCGATCCCCAAGCCCATCGCGCTGGTCCTGAATTACCCGGCAAACCCGACGGCCTACACAGCGACGCTCGATTTCTACAAAGAGGTGGTGGCCTATTGCAAAGTCCACAACATCTTCATTCTCTCCGATCTCGCTTATGCCGAGATCTATTTCGACGAAGACGTGCCGCCCTCGATCCTCGAAGTGCCCGGGGCCATCGATATCGCCGTCGAGTTCACCTCGATGTCCAAGACCTATTCCATGCCCGGCTGGCGTGTCGGCTTCGCCGTCGGCAATGAACGGCTGATTTCGGCCCTGACCCGGGTCAAATCCTATCTCGACTATGGCGCCTTTACGCCGATCCAGGTGGCCGCTGCCGCGGCGCTGAACGGCACCGACGACATCATCAAGGAGGTGCGCGACACTTATCGTGCGCGCCGCGACGTGATGGTCGAGAGCTTTACCCGGGCCGGCTGGGCCATTCCCTCGCCCAAGGCCACGATGTTTGTCTGGTCGCCGATCCCCGATCGATACGCCGACCTAGGCTCGCTCGAATTCGCCAAGCTGCTAATTCAGGAGACGGGGGTCGCCGTCGCCCCCGGCGTCGGCTTCGGCGAATATGGCGATCAATATGTGCGGCTGGCGCTCGTCGAAAACGAGCAGCGCATCCGTCAGGCCGCCCGCAACATCAAGAAGTTCCTCGCCGGCGCGCAGGCGGGGCAGGGGAACGTCGTGCCGCTGCCGGTAGCGAAGTAAAGCTACACGGTCCAAGGGTCGATCAGGTATCGACCAAGATCATTCGTCGAAGACATCGGGAAGAGGACGAGCCGGTCCTCGCGGGGCCACTTCCAAGTCGAATCCGCCCAGCGCCTTGACGCGCTTTCGAATTTTCGTGCCCAGTCCCTCGCCGGCGGGAGGTGCAAACTTTCCGACGCCACGGCGAAGTAACTCCCGTACCTCTTCCTCCATGGACCGGTTGTGCGAAGCGGCCTGCATGCGCAGAGCGAGTTTCAGCCTGTCGTCTATGTTTCGAATCGTCAGCGTCGCCATCCCCGCACCCATTCGCAGTCAATGCTATCAACGATAGCAATGCTGGCATTGATAGCAATGCTATCGTCGCGACGCAATGCCTATTGACGAATAGGCAAACTCCTAGCATGACGCACGCGTCAGAGGAGTTGCGTCATGTCCGACATCCAATCTTTCCGCGAAGCCATTGAGGCCTTTATCGTCGCGCGCGGCTGGACCCCGACCCGCTTCGGCCGCCAGATCGCCGGCGACCCGCTGTTCGTCTTCGACCTCCGGGAAGGGCGCGAGCCGCGCTCGGACACGCGTCAGCGCATCCTCAAATCCATGCAGGACCAGGCCGAGGCGCCTGCCGCGCTGCCGCTCCGGCTCGGCGTCGCCGGGCTCGGCAATGTGGGCGCGACTCTGGTCCGTATCCTCCAGAAGGATGGCGAGGAACTGACCCGCAAAATCGGCCGGCCAATCGTCGTCACGGCGGTTTGCGCTCGCTCGCGCGCCAAGGACCGTGGCTTCGATTTATCGAGCGTCACCTGGTTCGACGATCCGGTCGCCTTGGCCAAATCCGATGGCATCGATCTCTTCGTCGAACTGATCGGCGGCTCCGACGGCCCGGCGCTGGCGGCCGTGCGCGCCGCGCTCGAGATGGGCCGGCCGGTGGTCACCGCCAACAAGGCGCTGCTCGCCCGTCATGGCGTTGCGCTTGCCCGTGCCGCTGAGGATTCCGGCACCCAACTGGGCTTCGAAGCGGCCGTCGCTGGCGGCATTCCCGTCATCAAGACCCTGCGCGAAGGGTTGGGGTCGGCCCGCATCGCCCGCGTCTATGGCATCATGAACGGCACCTGCAACTACATCCTCTCCCGCATGGGCAATGAGGGCATCGGCTTCGCCGAATGCCTCGCCGACGCGCAAAAGCTCGGCTACGCCGAGGCCGACCCCAGCTTCGACGTCGATGGGTTCGACACCGCGCACAAGCTCGCGATCCTCGCCTCGCTCTGCTTCGGCTGCGAGATCGCGCCCGATGAAGTCTTTGTCGAAGGCATCCGCCGCATCACCCCGGCCGACATCAAGGTCGCGACCGATCTGGGTTACAAGATCAAGCTGCTCGGCATTGCGCAGCGCTCGGCCGACGGTATCGAGCAGCGCGTCCACCCCACGCTGGTTCCCAAAACTTCGGCGATAGCCGGTGTCGATGGCGTGATGAACGCGGTGGCCCTCGAGACCGACCATGTGCACGAATTGCTGCTCGCCGGACCAGGGGCAGGCGGCCCGCCGACGGCGTCCTCCGTGCTCTCGGACATTCTCGATATCGCCCGCGGCACCCGCGTGCCGCCACTTGGGGTCCCGAGCCAGGAATTGACGCCCTACCGAAGGGCGCCGATGAGGGCTCACGAGGGGGGCTACTACATCCGGCTCAATGCCAAGGACGTGCCGGGCGCCTTCGCCAATATCGCCTCGCGCATGGGCTCAGCCGGGATTTCGCTCGAAAGTGTCATCCAGCGGCCGGATCTGCATGCTAGCGACGCTCCTGCGAGCGATGTAGGGATTCGGACGATCGTGCTACTGACCCATTCGACTTTGGAACAATCGGTGCGCGATGCGCTTGCGCAAATCGCCTCCGACGGCTTCATAGTCGGCGAACCGCAACTCATCCGGATCGAGAGTCTCTGATGCGTCTGAACAAGACCGAGTCCGGCCGCTCCCCTGCCATCATCGACCGCTCGCTTACCTTGGAGCTGGTGCGCGTCACCGAACGGGCGGCGATCGCCGCCGCCGGCTGGCGCGGCAAGGGCGACGAGAAGGCCGCCGATCACGCCGCCGTCGAGGCGATGCGGGCCGAGCTCCGCAATGTCCGGATCGATGGCCGCATCGTCATCGGCGAGGGCGAGCGCGACGAAGCGCCGATGCTGTTTATCGGCGAGGAAGTGGGGGGTGGCGAGGGCCCCGAGGTTGATATCGCGGTCGACCCGCTCGAGGGCACGACGCTGTGCGCCAAGAACCAGCCCGACGCCATCTGCGTGCTGGCGATGGCTGAGCGCGGCGGCCTGCTCAATGCCCCCGATGTCTACATGCAAAAAATCGCCATCGGCGCCGGCTACGCCGCCGGCACGGTCGATCTCGATATGAGCGCTAAGGAAAATATCGGCTCGCTGGCCAAGGCCAAAGGCGTGCCGGTTTCGGAAATCACCGTCTGCATGCTCGACCGGCCGCGCCATGCCGGCCTCCTCGAAGAGCTGCGTTCGACCGGCTGCGCCATCAAGCTGATCTCGGACGGCGATATCGCGGGCATCATCCATGCCGTGAACACCGAGGACACCGGCATCGACATTTATCTCGGCTCCGGCGGGGCACCCGAGGGCGTCCTCGCCGCTGCGGCATTGCGCTGCATCGGCGGCCAGATGCAGGGAAGGCTGATGCTCGACAGCGACGACAAGCGCGAGCGAGCACTGCGCATGGGAATCACCGACCCCAACCGCAAATACGCCACCAACGAGCTGGCCTCGGGCGATGTCCTGTTCGCGGCCACGGGTGTTACCGATGGGACCCTGCTGCAGGGTGTGCGGCTCCGTCAAAAGGCGGTGCGCACCTCCACCGTCATCATGCGCTCATGGAGCCAGACGGTGCGCTGGATCACGGCCGACCACCAGCGCTAGGGCGAGCGGGTCGCGAGCCCGCTCGCGTCGATTATCGGCTCGTGACTTCCTGAATCGCGCTGACCAGCCACGGGCCGCCGTTCCTACGCACGAACGTCCAGATTTCCGTCGTCTGCGTCAGCCCGTCTTCACCGGTGACGATCCGACCGCTGGCGCGCTCGCGCGTGATGTCGCGGCTCTCATAGAGCATCGTCACCGTCGCGAACTCGGCGCTCCCTTCGCGCCAGGCCTCCGCAATGTCGCCATTGATGAGCCGCACATCGTAGACCTCGTTACGCAGGCCCTTGCTGGCGTTCTGGCCGAGTTCCTCGGCGAGATAGCCCATCATTTCGGGCGTCGTGATCTTGCGCAAAGCCTCATAATCTTCGCGCGAATAGGCGTCCTGCAGCCCGGCGAGCCGCTGCTCAAATGTCGTGAGATCGCGGTCGCTCAGGCCGAGCTCGTCGCGCCGCCCGGCACGCTGCGAAGCGCGCGCTCGGGGTGCGGCCGAAGCCGAAGCCCGCCAATCGGGTGGCGCTTCATAACGTGCGGCGGACGGCCCGCCCGCCATCGCCGGCTGGCGCCGGAACAGCCAGCGGACGATGAAGAAGACTACCAGCACCTGGACCAGCAGGCTCAGGAACCCGCCGAAGCCGCCAAAGCCGAAGCCGAACAGCATGCCGAACAAGCCGCTAAACAGCAGGCCGCCGAGAAGGGCGCCGCCGAATCCGCCGAACAGCGTCGGCCGCGCCATCGGCGCTGTCGCAGTACTGGCGCGGCTGGCGGTGGTGGGATTGGTCATCGAGCGCTGCACCGGCGCGGTGACACCGGGAGACGTCGGCGTCGCCGGCACGCTTTGAAAAGTGCGCATGCCGCGGCTGCCGAAGCTGCCGCCGCGCCGCGCCTCGGCCGTGTCGACCGCCACAAGCGAAAACGCCATCACCAGGGTGGCGAGAAGGGCAGAGAGTCGAAACCCCCGCGAACTGAACATTGTGGTCCCCATACTGAACGATGCGACCTATATGGGGTGGGGATTCCCCGGTTTTAGACCTCCGCAAGATCCGCTGTCCGATTTTTCCATGCCCGAACCCTTCCTCAACGTTGCGAAGTCGATCACCGGGCGGAGCTGGATCGACCGGCTGGGCGAGCTGGAGACGCGCATCGCGCAGGCGATCAGCCAGCGCAGCGGCGAGATCAGCGAAGTGCTGGCGCGCATCATGGCTGGGCGTGGTGTCGGGATCGAGGGCGCTGCCGCCTATCTCAGCCCCACCATCCGCGAGCTGATGCCAGACCCATCGAGCCTGGTGGATATGGACCGGCTTGCGGCACGCATCGCCACGACCATCGCCAACAATGAGCGGGTGGCGCTGTTCGGCGATTATGACGTCGATGGCGCCTGCGCCTCGGCGCTGATGGCGCGCTATCTCAGGCATTTCGGGCTCGAACCCGAGATCTACATCCCCGACCGCATCTTCGAGGGCTATGGTCCCAATATCCCGGCCATCGACCGGTTGATCGATGCCGGAGCGACGCTGCTCATCACCCTCGATTGCGGCACGGTGAGCGACAACCCGATTGCCCATGCCCGCCAACGCGGTATCGACGTGCTGGTGATCGACCATCATCTGTCCGACCACGATCTGCCGCCCGCGACCGCCATCGTCAATCCGAACCGGCCCGACGATATTTCGGGGCTTGGCGCGCTCTGTGCTGCCGGCGTCACCTTCATGGTACTGGTCGCGGTCAACCGCGCGCTGCGCCAGCGCGGCGATACCGGCGTGCCCGACTTGATGCAGCTCTTGGACCTCGTGGCGCTGGCGACGGTGTGCGACGTCGTTCCACTCACCGGTCTCAACCGCGCTTTCGTCATTCGCGGATTGGAGCTGGCGCGGCGCCAAGCCAATCGCGGCATCGGCGCGCTTTCGCTTGCGGCGCGCGTCAACGGCCCGCTCAACCCCTATCATCTGGGCTTTCTCATCGGGCCACGCATCAATGCCGGCGGCCGCATCGGCGACGCGGCGCTGGGGGCCCGTCTCCTGACCCTCGAGGACGAGCATGAAGCACTCATCATCGCCGCCCGGCTCAACGAACTCAATGTCGAGCGCCAGCGCATCGAGCAAGTGGCGCTCGAGGAAGCGACTGCCGCGGCAGAAGCCGAGATCGGCGGCGGCGAGGGGCCGCCGGTGCTGGTGCTGGCCTCGGCCAATTGGCATGGCGGCATTGTCGGCATCGTCGCGGGACGGCTGCGCGAGCGCTTCGACCGGCCAGTCGTGGTCATTGCCCTCCAGCCCGACGGGACCGGGACCGGCTCGGGCCGCTCGATGCCCGGCGTCGATCTCGGCCATGCGGTGATCGCCGCGGTCGAGGCCGGCATCATCGAGCGCGGCGGCGGCCACGCCATGGCAGCGGGCGTCACGCTGAAGCCGGGTCAGATCGGACCGTTCCGGGCCCATCTGAGCGAAGCGCTGGCGGGGCAGGTGGGGGTGGCGCGCGCGCTGACGGCGCTCAAGATCGATGCGGCGCTGAGCGCCCGCGGCGCCACGGCGCCCTTCGTCGAAGATGTCGAACGGGCCGGGCCGTTTGGGGCCGGCAATGCGCAGCCGGTTTTCGCTTTCCCGGCGCATAAGGCCAAATTCGCCGAGATCGTCGGCGCTGGCGGACATGTGAAATTTTGGCTGACGGCCGATGACGGCGCCCGGCTCAAGGCCATCGCCTTCCGCGCCGCCGCGACCGAATTGGGGCAGACCCTGCTGGGCGGTGGCAATGACACCCCGCTCCATATCGCCGGAACGCTGGGCCTCGACCACTATCAAGGTCGCGCCGAGGTGCAGTTGCGCGTCATCGATGCCGCAAAGCCCGAATTATGATGCTCGGCTCGATCCCTCGTTTTCCCTCCCCCGAGTGGGGAGGGAAGCGAAGCTTGTGAGCGAAAGCGAACTAGCGCAGCTGGGTGGGGGGAGTCTCCAAAATTCGCGCTTACTGAGACTCCCCCCACCCCGGCTTGCTAGCTCGCTTTGCTCGCAAGCGCGCCGCCCTCCCCACGCGGGGGAGGGGAACCGCGGCCTAGCGAGGCGCCGGCCCTTGAAACTTCGGCTTGCAAGCCAATTTCTCATAGCTAGAGTGCCGAAACTTTGCCGGCGTCAGTCCGGCCCGGCTTGCGCCAGGTCAGAAATTCGTTTGGGAGCCCGGGTTCCGCCGCCTCAGCGGTCCCGGCGGATGGGTATGAATAGAACTGCCGATCAGACTTTGGCCTCGCCCACCCCATGGGATCATCTGCTGTCGGGCGTCGCCGCCTGGTTCGGCCGCCGCCTGATCGGCCGGCCCAAACACGGCGCAGTGACGATCACCTTCCCCAACGGCAAGTCGCGGACCTTCGGCACACCCGGCACGGGTGAGCATCCGCACCTCCATTTCCGCGATTTCTCGGTGATCCGCGAGACCTTGAAGCGCGGCACCGTGGGCTTTGCCAATGCCTATATGAACGGCGCCATCGAGGTCGACGATCTGACCGCCCTGTTCCGCTATTTCCTGCAGAACCGCTACGCTTTCGCCGAAGCCGGCAACTGGTTCGGCCAGGCCGCCCAGGACATCGCCTATCATCTCTCGCGCCCCAACACGCTCGAGGGCAGCAAGGAAAACATCTCCGAGCATTATGATCTCGGCAATGCCTTCTATGCCGAATGGCTCGACCCTTCGATGACCTATTCCTCAGCGCTGTTTGCCGCCGAGGATCAATCGCTCGAGGCAGCGCAGCACGCCAAATATCGCCGCGTGGCAGAGCTGGCGCGTGTCACGCCGGGCGGCTCGGTGCTCGAAATCGGCTGTGGCTGGGGCGGCTTCGCCGAGACCGTTGCCAAGGATTTCGGCGCCTCGCTCTACGGCATCACGCTCAGCAAGGAGCAGCTCGCCTATGGCCAGCAGCGGCTCCATCGCCAGGGCCTCGACAATCTCGCAACGCTGCATTTCGAGGATTACCGACATGTCGAAGGCCAGTTCGACAGCATCGGCTCCATCGAGATGATCGAGGCGGTCGGCGAGGAGCATTGGCCGAGCTACTTCCAGACCCTGTTCGACCGGCTGAAGCCGGGCGGCAGCGCCGCCATCCAGGCCATCACTATCGATGAGCGCGATTTCGAGGAGTACAAGGCCGGCCCCGATTTCATCCAGCGCTACATCTTCCCCGGCGGCATGCTTCTGACGAAGCCCGCGATGGAAGAGCAGGGCCGCCGCGTCGGCCTCGTGCTCGAGCAGGTCGACAATTTCCGGCTCTCTTATGCCCGCACGCTCCGCCTCTGGCGCGAACGCTTCCTCGAGCGCTGGCACGACATCGCCAAGCTCGGCTTCGACGAGCACTTCCGCCGCAAATGGGTGTATTATCTCAGCTACTGCGAAGCGGGCTTCACCGAAGGCTCGATCGATGTCGGAATTTATCAGTACCGCAAGCCTGCCTGAGTCGGGCCTCTAGCCCTCAGGGCTCTACCGGCGAGAGCCCGATCCCACCCAGCACCTTCGTTTCGACCCGGCTATCGAAGCCCGCGATCAGCGGCCTCCCTTTGGCAATCGCTGCCTGCACCTCAGGAAGCTGCAGCGACGCACGGTGCGCCGCCTGATCGACCCACACTTCGGTGACCCAGAGGGCATCGCCATCGGCCGGATCTTCCGCCACGACATAGCTGAGGCACCCCGGCATCCCGCCTTCGCCTGGCACGAGGATCGCCGCCAGCGCGTCGCGTTGACCCGCGACTGCCTTGATCCGCCCGATCAGCCCATACATCTCAGAGCGCCTTCACCTTCACCGTCTCGGGCTTCCTCCAGCTCACTCTGTTGCGCAGCGGCAGGCCGAACTGGCGCTCTTCGATCTCGAACACATCGCCGGGCTCGGTCTTGATGCCGTCGGCAAAGCTCAGCGTGGCGGTGCCGAACAGATGCACATGCACATCGCCGGGCTGGCGGAACAGCGCGTACTTGAAATGGTGATGCTCGAGATTGGCGATCGTGTGGCTCATATTGTCTTCGCCCGAAAGAAACGGCTTCTCCCAGACGATCTTGCCGCCGCGAACGATCCGCGAAGCGCCCGAGACATTGCCGGGGAGGGCCCCCAGCCGGAGCTCGGGTCCGATCGAAGCGACGCGCAGCTTCGAATGGGCGAGGAACAGATAATTGACCCGCTCGGTCACGTGATCGGAGAATTCATTGCCCAGCGCAAAGCCTAGCCGGAACGGCGTTCCATTGGCGCCGATGACATAGATCCCGGCGATTTCCGGCTCCTCGCCCGCATCGAGCGCGAAGGCCGGCGAGGGGAGTGCCGCGCCCGGCGAAACCAGCGTGTGCCCGTTGCCCTTGTAGAACCATTCGGGCTGCACGCCCGGCGTGCCTTTGGGCGGCTTGCCGCCCTCGAGACCCATCCGGAACATCTTCATCGAATCCGTCAGGGGCGCCTCTGCGGCCGCCGCGTCCGATTTGTGCATCGCATCGCGCGTCGAGGCAGAGCCAAGATGGGTCAGACCCGTACCGGTGATCCACAAATGGCTCGGATCGGGATGATCGATCGGCGGCAGCATGCGCCCCTCCGCAAGGATCGCGGCGGGATCGATCGCCTTACCCAGCCCCCGGTCCTTGATGGCCTTCTTGAGTGAGATGCCGCGCTGCGCGGCGCCGAGCGCCAGACTATAGACGCTGCGCGCACCCTTCAGCATGTGCGCCTCGCCACCGTCGATCACACCGACGGCGCGCATGCCCTTGGGCGTCAGATATTGAATGAGATTCATTGCGTGCTCCTCGCCGGCCTAAATGCCTCAGCGGCACGGCGGCGACCAGAGAAATCCGCTCTGGTTTCCACCGACGTGCCGAGACCGTCGCGCGAGGCCGGCAACCGCAATCGCTCGCCATTCGCCGCCCTTGACGGTCGCAATCGCGCATGTTTTCGCATAGATGCTGAGCGGAAAGCATGGAGGACCTATGAGCCACCTGGTTTCCTGTCACTGTGGACGTATTCGCCTGGAGGTCGACGCTGAGCTCGACGAGGTGGCCGAGTGCAACTGCTCCATCTGCAAGCGGTCCGGCTTCCTGCATTGGCACGTCCCGCCTGAGCGTGTGAAGTACCTCAGCGAGAAGCAGGGAGTGAGCACCTACTGGTGGCGCTCGGCAACGGGTGGCCAGCACTTCTGCTCCAACTGCGGGATCGCAGTTGTTCGGATTTCCACGCAACATCCGCCGGTAGCCATAAACGCGCGCTGTATCGAGGGGATCGACGTCGCCACCCTCAAGGTTCGACAATTCGACGGAAGGAAGACGAACTAGGGCCAACCCGGACCTAGAGGCCAGCGTCCCGCCGATGTCATCGGCAACGCCGTCAAGATCGCCCGCATCGCCACTGGCGAGGACAGCGGCGATGTTCCCGACGATGGCAAGGACAAAGCCGCCCAAGCTCTAGGACGCAAGGGCGGGGCCGCTGTCTATGACGCCGGAGAGGCGGGCGGAGATTGCCCGGAAGGCGGCGGCAACGCGGTAGTCGAAGCTCTAATCGGGCTCCATGCGCTCGGAAGCCGCGTGGCCGAAATACGATTTCAAACCGAGATACGACCCCCAACTCCGCCATTGACTCTTTGGAAACAAAATGAGAACAAAGTAGGATCATTCGGTGATCGTTCATCGCGCTTCTCGCCCGCTTCGGGGCATGGAATAAGGGAGAATCTCAATGGCTGCTTCGG
>JBDSEK010000092.1:0-5609 GCA_039920085.1 Devosia sp.
TTGAGGCTGGCAAGTAGTCAATATTTTGACCGTTGAACTCATAGCCGACACAAACCTTGATCTCCTTGAGCCCGTCCAATACGTCGAGTTTGGTTAACGCAATCCCAGTAATGCCCGATGTTCGCACAGTTTGGCGCACCAGAACCGCGTCGAACCAGCCGCAGCGCCGCGGGCGGCCGGTATTGACCCCCACCTCCTTGCCGACGCTCGACAGATGCCGACCGATATCGTCGAACAGCTCGCACGGAAACGGCCCCTCGCCCACGCGAGTCGTATAGGCCTTGGTGATTCCCAGCACATAACCGATGGCGGTCGGCCCCAGCCCCGAGCCGGCAGCGGCCTGCCCGGCCACCGTGTTCGACGAAGTGACGAACGGATAGGTGCCGTGATCATTGTCGAGCAGCGCGCCCTGCGCGCCCTCGAACAAGATGCGCGCGCCGGAACGCCGTTTCTCGTCGAGCAGCCGCCAGACCTGTCCGACATAAGGCAGGATTTGGTCGGCCACCGCCAGCAATTCGCTCTGGATAGTCTCGGCGCTCACCTCGTTCAGCCCCATGCCGCGCCGCAGCGCATTGTGGTGACTGAGCAGCCTTTCGATCTTGGCCAGCAGCGTATCGGGTTCGGCGAGATCGCAGACGCGGATGGCGCGACGCCCGACCTTGTCCTCATAGGCCGGACCGATGCCCCGTTTGGTCGTGCCGATCCGCAACCCCGAATTTGCATTTTCGCGTGCCGCATCGAGTTCGCGATGCAGGCTTAGGATCAGCGGCGCATTGTCCGCAATGCGCAGGATCTCGGGCGTGACTTTGACGCCCTGCTTGGCGAGCTTTTCAACCTCCGACAGGAAGAAATGTGGATCGAACACCACGCCATTGCCGATAACGCTGAACTTGCCCCGCACCACGCCGGACGGCACCAGCGCGATCTTGTAGCTCACACCGTCGATGACAAGGGTGTGGCCGGCATTGTGGCCGCCTTGGTAACGCACCACGACATCGGCGCGCTCGCTCAGCCAGTCGACGATCTTGCCCTTGCCTTCGTCGCCCCATTGGCTGCCGACGACGATCACATTTGCCATAACCCGCCCCCTGCCCCGGCCGGGTTTGACCGTTGGGCAAATGCTGATAAGTCGCTCGGGCGAACCCCGCAAGCGTCCTGATGCCCCAGCCAAATTCGCCGCGCCTCACCGACCGCCTGATGGCTCAGCCTTACGTGCTGTTGGTGCTGTGCAACCTGTTCTGGGGCGGCAACGCCGTGGCGAGCAAGGCGGCGCCCGGCAATATCGATCCCTACGCCTTGACCCTGCTGCGCTGGCTGGTCGTCGTCCTCGTTCTGGCACCCTTCGCCGTCCGCCCGTTGCAGCGCGATTGGGGCGCAATCGCCTCCCGCTGGTGGCTTTATCTGTTCTACGGCGCCATCGGCTATGCGAGCTTCAACATCCTGCTCTACGTGTCGGCCTACTTCACCTCGGGGGTGAACATCGCCCTCGACCAGGTGGCCATCAATATCCTGGTGCTGCTGTTCAACTTCGTGCTGTTCCGACAGCCCGTGAAGGCCCTCCAACTCGCTGGCGTCCTCCTCACCATTATCGGGGTGGCTTTGACGGCGACGCATGGCGATCTTAGGCGTCTGCTCGCGCTCGACATCAATTTTGGCGACTTCCTCGTCCTCTGCGCCTGCCTCGCTTACGCTGTCTACTCGATCGCGCTGCGGTGGCGGCCGGCAACCGAGTGGATCAGCTTCCTGTTCGCGAGCTTCTCAGGAGCCTTGATTGCTTCGCTTGGCTTCGTTCTCAGTATTGGTGGCGGCGCAGCGCATCTCGGCACAGCCATAACCGCCATCACGCCGCTGGGTTGGAGCATCGTCGCTTACACGGTGATCTTTCCTTCCATCCTCAGCCAGATGTTTTACGCCCGTGGCCTGCAGCTGATCGGCGCCAACCGTGCCAGTCTCTTCATCAATTTGATCCCGTTGTTCGGCGCCATTGGCTCCGTACTGGTCCTCAATGAGCACCTTGAGAATTTCCATTTTATCGCCGGCGCGCTGGTCGTCGCCGGGATCGTGCTTGCCGAATGGAGCGCGCGGCGCAATTAGCGGCCGGGCGGCCAGAATGGCACGAGCATGGGAACGCGACGCCGATAGGCCGCATATTCGGCGCCCAAATCTACACTCAAAAATTCTTCTTCGAGCCGCGCCTTGATGATGAAAGCTACGGCAAACAGCCCGACGCCGGCAAAGCTCACCAGACCTGGCCGCAAGAGCGCCGTCGAGCAGAGCGCAACGAGGCTGCCAGAATAGATCGGATGGCGGACCAGCGCGTAGGGCCCGCTGTCGACGACCCGGTGACCCGGCTTACGGGTGACCGAGCCCGACCACAGCACCCCCAGATGGATCCGGGCCCACCAGGTGAAGGCAAATCCAAGTGCCGCGAGCGCGACCAGCACCCATTGCACCGCTGGCGCCGGAATACCGAACAGCACCCATGACGCAAACGGTCGGAAACTGACGAGCACCAACACCGCACCGAAACCGATCAGCAACAGATAAGGCCGCTCCTGTTCGATCGGCGGCCGGGTTACCGCCTTCCGCGCCCGCCGCGCCGCGACCTGCCACGAGACCAGCCAGGCGACCCAGAGCAGCGCGACGGCAAGATCGGAGCTCAAACTCAGAACGCCAGCGACTTCGCCTGTCGCACTCCGGGAAGCGAAGCAATCTTCTTCAATTGCTTGTCGTCTACCGCGCCATCGATCGACAGCAGCGCAATGGCGTCGCCTCCGACATCGGCGCGGCCCAGATTGAAGTTGGCGATATTGACGCTAAGATCGCCCAGCAGCGTCCCGAGCCGCCCGATATGACCGGGCTTATCCTCGTTGGTCACATAGAGCATCGAAGGCGTAAGCTCGGCTTCCATGTTGATGCCCTTGACCTGGATGATGCGCGGCTTGCCATTGGCGAACACCGTGCCGGCGACGCTTCGCTCTTGCCGCTCCGTAACCACCGTCAGACGAATATAGCCCTCATACGCCCCCTGCCGGTCGCGCGTGCTGACCTCGACATTGATGCCGCGATCCTTGGCGATCTGTGGCGCCGAGACCATGTTTACTTCCTGCATCTGCGGCTTTAGCACGCCATTAAGTGCCGCAGCCGTCATCGGCTTAGTGTTGAGCTCGGCGACATTGCCCTCATATTCGATGCGGACGCCCTTGAGCGCCGTTTCCGTCAGTTGACCTGCGAACGAGCCGAGCATCTCTGCCAACTTGACCCACGGCGTCAGACGCGGCGCTTCCTCGGCGGTGATCGAGGGGAAGTTGAGCGCATTGGTGATCTCGCCGCTCATCAGATAGGCCGAGATCTGCTCGGCAACTTGCAGCGCGACATTCTCCTGCGCCTCGGTGGTTGAAGCACCCAGATGCGGTGTAGCGATGAAGTTGGGCAGCTCGAACAGCGGATTGTTCTCCGCCGGCTCTTCGACGAAGACGTCGAACGCGGCGCCGGCGACCTTGCCCGACTTCAGGGCATCATACAGCGCCTTCTCATCCACCAGCCCGCCGCGTGCGCAATTGATGATGCGCACACCATCCTTCATCTTTCCGATCGCTTCGGCGTTGATGATGTTACGCGTCGCGTCGATCAGCGGGGTATGGAGCGTGATGAAATCGGCACGCTTCAACAGCTCGTCGAGTTCAACTTTCTCCACGCCAAGCGTCTGCGCCCGTTCGGCCGTGAGGAACGGATCGTAGGCGACAACCTTCATCTTGAGGCCCTGCGCCCGGTCGGCGACGATCGAGCCGATATTGCCCGCCCCGATCAGCCCCAGCACCTTGCTTGTCACCTCGACCCCCATGAAGCGGTTCTTCTCCCACTTCGACGCCTTGGTCGAGGCATCGGCCTCCGGCAACTGGCGGGCCAGCGCGAACATCATCGCGATCGCATGCTCGGCGGTGGTGATTGAATTGCCGAAGGGTGTGTTCATCACGATGATGCCCTTCTTGGTCGCGGCCGGAATATCGACATTATCGACCCCGATGCCGGCGCGGCCGATCACCTTCAACTTCTTGGCTGCCGCGATGATTTTCTCGGTGACCTTGGTAGCCGAGCGGATGGCGAGCCCGTCATACTGGCCGATGGCCTCGAGCAGCTTGTCCTTGTCCTTGCCCAAATCGGGCAGATAGTCGACCTCGACGCCATGATCCTTGAATATCTGAACGGCGGTCTTGCTGAGTTTGTCCGAAACGAGAACCTTTGCCATGTCGCATCCTGATATTGGTTGCGGGGACAGGATTTGAACCTGTGACCCGCGGAAAGCTGAATGAGGCCTCCACCCGCTGGGCGGAGCGACCAGACGAACTACGCTGCGCCTTTCAGCGCCGCCTTCTCAGCCGCAAACGCGTAGTCGAGCCAAGGAAGCAGCGCCTTCAGCGACTCCGCCTCGACGGTCGAGCCCGCCCAGATGCGCAACCCTGGAGGTGCATCCTTATAGGCCCCGATATCATAGGCGGCGCCGGCCTTGTCCATGCGCGACACCATCGCCTTGGTAAAGGCCGCCTGCGCCTCGGAATCGAGCGCGGTAAACGCTGGATCGACGACTGACAGGCACACCGAGGTGTTGGAACGCTGTTCCGGCACCTTAGCAAGAAACGCGATCCAAGGCGTCACCGCCACCCAATCGGCGATCACGTCGAAATTGGCGTCGGCCCGCGCCCGCAAAGCCTTGAGCCCGCCCGCGCGGACACCCCACTCCATGGCATCGATGGCGTCTTCGATCACCAGCATCGAAGGCGTATTGATCGTTGCCGCCTCGAACACTTCTTCGAGCAGCTTGCCGCCCTTGGTGAGCCGGAAGATCTTGGGCAATGGCCAGGCCGGCTTATAGGTCTCGAGCCGCTCGACGGCGCGCGGGCTGAGAATCAGCACCCCATGCGCTGCTTCCCCACCTAGCGCCTTCTGCCAGGAAAAGGTCACCACATCGAGCTTGGCGAAATCGAGCTTCTGCGCGAACGCCGCCGAAGTCGCGTCGCAGATCGTCAAACCCTTGCGGTCGGCCGGAATCCAGTTGGCATCGGGCACACGCACGCCCGAGGTCGTTCCGTTCCAGGTAAAAACCACGTCGTGGCTGAAATCGACCTGTTTGAGCTCGGGCAATTCGCCATAGCCGGCCTTGAGGATGCGGGCATCGGCAAGCTTGAGCTGCCTGGCGACGTCGGTGACCCAGCCCTCGCCGAAGCTCTCCCAGGCCAGCATGTCCACCGGTCGTGCCCCAAGCAGCGACCACAGCGCCATCTCGACGGCCCCGGTATCGGAGGCCGGCACAATGCCGATCCGATAGTCCGCCGGTACTTCGAGGAGCTGCCGCGTCAGATCGATGGCCTTCTGGATCCGCGCTTTGCCCGGCTTGCTGCGATGCGAGCGGCCGACCAGCGCGTCCTTCAAAGCATCGACCGTCCAGCCAGGACGCTTGGCGCAGGGACCCGAGGAAAAATTTGGATTGGCCGGTTTAACCGCCGGCGCGGTGAGCATATCAGCCATGGCGACCCTCCCAGGTCGAAGCCTTGCGTTAGGGCAAGGTGTCCTGAGGCCGCAAATACTCCCTCTCCAGATTTCCCGCAAGC
>JBDSEK010000093.1:0-16520 GCA_039920085.1 Devosia sp.
TCTCGCCCGATATCCTGCTCGTTCGCTGCGACCGGCCCATCCCGCACGGCGAACGCAAGAAACTGGCGCTATTCTGCAATGTCCGCGAAAGCGCCGTCATTCAGGGCCTCGACGTCGCCTCGATCTATGACGTGCCGCTCGCCTATCACCATGAGGGGCTCGACCGCGAAGTCCTCGCCGCCTTCGGCATCACCGACGCCAAGGCCCCGGACCTCGCCAAATGGCAGGAAGTCTCGACCCGCCTCCACAATCCGGAGGGCGAGGTCAACATCGCCATCGTCGGCAAATATACCGGTCTCAAGGATGCCTATAAATCGCTCAGCGAAGCCCTGGTGCATGGGGGTATCGCGAACCGGGTCAAGGTCAACCTCAACTGGATCGACAGCGAGATTTTCGAGCGCGAGGACCCGGCGCCCTATCTCGAGCACATCCACGGCATCCTGGTTCCAGGAGGCTTTGGCGAACGCGGCTCGGCCGGCAAGATCCAGGCGGCGCGCTTCGCCCGGCTCAAGGACGTGCCCTATTTCGGCATCTGCTTCGGCATGCAAATGGCCTGCATCGAAGCGGCGCGAAACACGGCCGGGATCAAGGCCGCCAACTCCACCGAATTCGGCCCCACCAAGGAGCCGATCGTCGGCCTGATGACCGAGTGGACGAAAGGCAATGAAAAGGTCGAACGCTCCGCCGATACCGACCTCGGTGGCACGATGCGGCTCGGCGCTTATCCGGCTCAGCTGACCCGCGGCTCGCGCGTCGCCGATATCTATGGCGCAACGCGGATCGTCGAGCGCCATCGCCATCGCTACGAGGTCAACACTAATTACAGGAAGCGCCTCGAGGCGGCGGGCATGCTGTTTTCCGGCATGTCTCCGGATGGCCTGCTGCCCGAAATCGTCGAACGCACCGACCACCCCTGGTTTATCGGCGTGCAATTTCACCCGGAGCTGAAGAGCAAACCGTTCGAGCCGCACCCGCTCTTTGCGAGCTTTATCGCAGCGGCGGTTGAGCAGGGACGGCTGGTGTGATGGCGGAAATCCTGTCACTTTCCAAAGCCCGCAAAGCCAAGCTGCGCGAGGAAAAGGATGCCGCCGCCGCGGCCAACCGGGTCAAATTCGGGCGGAGCCGGGCAGAACGGGCTGTCGATGAGCTCCGGCAGGCACAGGCGGAAAAGCAGATCGACGGTCACAAGCGGGATCCGTAAGGTACGCTTTTGCGAGCCTGGCTATGACAAGGCTTTCCGATTTCACGGCGCAGCGCCTGCTCGGCGGCCTCGAGCCGCTCGCCGCATATTCCGGCAAGGTTGTGCTTGTCGTCAACGTCGCCTCGCAATGCGGCAACACCCCGCAATATGCCGGCCTTGAACAATTGTGGGGGCGTTGTGGAGCTGAAGGGCTCGTCATCCTCGGTTTTCCCTGCAACCAGTTCGGCGCGCAGGAATCGGGCAGCGAGGAGGACATCGCCGCCTTCTGCGATCTCAACTATGGCGTGACGTTTCCGCTGTTCCGCAAGATCGAGGTCAATGGCCCCGGCGCCGACCCGCTGTACAAATGGCTCAAGGCAGAGACGCCAGGATCGGACAACCGGGACATCGAGTGGAACTTCGCCAAGTTTCTGATCGGGCGCGACGGCCGGCCGGTGCAGCGCTTCGGTGACAAATTCATGCCCGAAGACATTGCGCCGGCGGTCGAGGCCTTGCTCTAGGCGCCGGGCTGGACCACCGTATCAGGCATGCAAGTGCGACAGGCCGAATTCCCTCAGCTGCAGGCGGACGGCAAGCGCCTCGACATCTCGCGGCGTCGCATGGGCTGGCTGCAGCCATCGTCGCCGGGCGAGCCGTTCGAAGCGCTGAACGCGCGCTATCGGCGTGATGGTTATCTCTGGCTCAAGGGCCTGCTCGATCGGGGCGAGGTGCTCGAGCAGCGGCGGCGCGCCCTTGCGCATCTCAATTTGGCTGGCCTGTTGAAAGCGAACACCGATCCTCTGCTTGGTGTCGCGGCGGAAGCACCGGCGGAGCGCGGCGCCGTCAACCGCCGACTGATGGAATATGTGCGCTCGGCGGCGTTCGAGAGCTTCTGCATGAGTCTGCCGCTGCGGGATTTCATGGATCGATTGCTTGGCGGCCTCAGCTATCTGCACAAGCGGAAGCTACTCCGGCACACGCTCCCCAACGCCGCGGGTTCCACCCCGGCGCACTATGATCTGATCTATCTGCGCGGCGGTACCGACCGGCTGGTGACAGCCTGGATTCCGGTGGGCGACGTCCCGGTTGAGATGGGCGGCCTGGTCTATCTGGAGGGCTCGCACGCAATTGGCGTGGCCCTGGAAGCCGAATTCACCCGGGCCAATGCGTCGCTCTCGCCGGAGGAGCGGGTCAGCGCCTATAACAAAAACATGACCGAGGGCGGCTGGGTGTCCAAAGATCTGCCAGACATGGCAGAGCGCTTCGATACGCGCTGGCTGATCGCCAATTACGAGGCCGGCGACGTCGTGCTCCACAGCCCCTTCATGATCCATGCCGCAACACTCAATGAGAGCCGGGAAGGGATCATCCGGCTCTCGACCGACATCCGCTATCAGAATGTCGGCGATGAGATCGACGCGCGCTGGTCCAACCACTGGACGCTCGACGACATGCTCTAGGGCGGCAGCTCAGGAATAATTGGCGGCGAATACCAGCACCGGCCGGTCCAACCACAGATCGGGGTAGAATTTCTGCATGTCATCGATCTTGGGCTGGTCGAAATGGGCCAGATAGATAGGGTTCACCTGCTTGGTGTACGCGTTGTCCTGGTGATAATCCTCGGCGTCGAAGAAATTGCTGTAGGCCGTCACCTCAGTGACGATCTTGCCGGGGTAAATCATGGCCGCGTCGAGCTGAGCGATATAGGCCTCGGCGGCCGCCTTCTGGGCGTTGTTCATATAGAACAACGCAGAGCGATAGCTCAGGCCCACATCATTGCCCTGCCGATTGAGCGTGGTCGGATCGGTGATCACCGAAAAAAAGATCCGCAGCAGTTGGCCATAGCTCACCTGAGCAGGATCGTAGGTGACTTTGACCGCCTCGGCGTGGCCCGTCTGTTCGGTCAGCACGTCCTCGTAGGTCGGATTGGCGAGGGTGCCGCCGGCATAGCCCGATACGGCCATTTTGACGCCCTTTACATGCTGGAACACGCCCTGCACGCCCCAGAAGCAGCCGCCGGCAAATACCGCTACCGCCTCACTCCCCGCCTCGGTCGCATCAACGGCTGGCGCCGGCGTCACCACGGGCAGTACGCCTTCGGCATTTGCCGCACTCTGCCAAAGCCCCAGCGCCGCGAGCGGAACAATTGTCGCCATGGCCGCAACGCGCAGGAGCCGGCCGAAATCGAAACGATTTGTCATTTTCCCTCCCTCAAAGCGCTACCCCGCGCTGCTTCTCAGACGCTTATGTCGCGCCTTGCCGCTGCAAATCCAGCTGTCGTCGCAGGTTGTGATGCCACCGAGATCGTTCGTGAACGGGCGTGATCCATCCTTTCGTCAAGGAGGCGGACGCGGCGCTGATCAGCGGGCCAGGTTCATGGACCTATTTTTCATACTGCCCCTTCCGATTGTCATGGCACCGCTCTAGGAAAGGCCGATTTCCCGCGATTCAGAGGCACCCATGTCGTCCATCGTCGATGTCACCGGCCGACAGGTCTTCGACAGCCGTGGCAATCCGACCGTTGAGGTCGATGTCGTGCTCGACGATGGCAGCTTCGGCCGCGCCATGGTGCCGTCCGGCGCATCGACCGGCGCGCACGAAGCGGTCGAACTGCGCGATGGCGGCAAGCCGTTTCTCGGCAAGGGCGTTACCAAGGCGGTCGATTTCGTCAATACCGAGATCTATTCCGAGATCGAGGGTCTCGATGCCCTCGACCAGATCAGCGTCGATCGCGCCATGATCGAACTCGACGGCACGCCGAACAAATCCCGCCTCGGCGCCAACGCCATTCTGGGGGTCTCGCTCGCGGTCGCAAAAGCCGCCGCCGAGAGCTCGGAGCTGCCGCTCTACAAATATCTGGGCGGCCCGAACGCCCACGTGCTGCCGGTGCCTATGATGAACATCATCAATGGCGGCGCGCACGCCGATAACCCGATCGACATGCAGGAATTCATGATCCTGCCAATCGGCGCCGAGACCATGGCGCATGCCGTCCAGATCGGCTCGGAGGTCTTTCACACGCTCAAAAAGGCCCTCCATGCGGATGGGCACAACACAAATGTGGGCGACGAAGGCGGCTTTGCGCCGAATTTGAAATCCGCCGAGGCGGCGCTCGAATACATCGTCAAATCGATCCGCGCCGCGGGCTACGAGCCCGGCAAGGATGTGGCGCTGGGCCTCGACTGCGCGGCCACGGAATATTTCAAGTCCGGCAAATACGAGATGGAGGGGGAGGGCAAATCGCTCTCGTCCGACGCCAACGCCAAATTCCTCGCCGGCCTCGCCGACAAATTCCCCATCATCACCATCGAAGACGGTATGGCCGAGGACGATTGGAAGGGCTGGAAGGCCCTAACCGACTTGCTGGGCGGAAAGATCCAGCTGGTGGGCGACGATCTCTTCGTGACCAATGTGGCGCGTCTGCGCACCGGCATCAGCAAGGGCGTTGCCAATTCCGTGCTGGTCAAAGTCAACCAGATCGGCTCGCTCTCCGAAACGCTCGACACCGTCGATCTCGCCCACCGCAACGCCTACACCACGGTGATGTCGCACCGCTCCGGCGAGACCGAGGATTCGACCATCGCCGACCTCGCCGTCGCTTGCAATTGTGGGCAGATCAAAACTGGCTCGCTCAGCCGGTCTGACCGGCTCGCGAAGTACAATCAGTTGATCCGCATCGAGGAAATGCTGGGTAGCGCCGCGAAATATGCGGGCCGCAGCGCCTTCAAGGCGCTGGTCTAGGGAAGGGCGGCCGGTCATGTTCATAGGTCATCTCGCCGGCGCAGAAGCCCTCCACGCGGTCTTTCCCGAGGTTCCAACCTGGGTGAGCCTTGTTGGCATCGGCTTCCCCGATCTGCTGTGGGGCGTCACGGTGCTCGCCGGCATCGAGCGCGCCGAGATGGGCAAGTCGCCCCTGCAGCGCGATGTCGTGTTCTCCCATTATCCCTATTCGCACTCGCTGGTGCTCACGCACATCATCGCGCTCGTCCCCGCCGTCGCCATTGGCCTCGCGCTTGACTGGCGGGCAGGGCTGGTCTTCTGGCTGGCTTCGCTCTCGCACTGGCTGCTCGATGTGATCGTCCATCTGCGGGATTTGCCCGTGCTCGGCTTCGGCCGTGACACAAAGGTCGGCTTTGGCCTCTGGCGAAACGGGCCGCTCGCCTTCTTCGTCGAATACGCGGTCGTTGCCGCCGCGACCCTCGCCTTCGAGCCTTCGGGCAGATGGCTCTGGATTCTGGCCGTCGCGGCCCTGTTCCACGCCGTGAACGCCAACAGTTTTTTCGGCTTCACCAAGACCAACCCCATCGCCTCGTCAAAGGCCTACGCCGCCATCGGCCTCGTTAGTTTCGTGGCCCTCGCGGCGGCATTCGCGTGGCTGATCTAGGCGCTGGCGTGGACATCGCCTCTGCTCCGCCCGGCCGGTCCGCTTAACTCTAGCGCAACCGGTCGCAGCTAAGGTGGCAGCTCTCGCCGGGGTCTTGCCGCTTGTCCACCCGCCTTTCCCGTCCTTCAGTCTGGCGCCAGCTGGCAGTGACCGCACTCCTGGTGAGCTTCCAGGCTTATCTTGGCTACCACGCCATTGGCGGGCAATTCGGCATCGAGAGCCAGAAGCAGATGCATCTCGATATCGTCGAGCTCAAGGAGCAGAGCGGCGCGCTGGCGGCTGAGACGGCTGCTTACCGCCACAAGGTCGACCTCTTCAGCCCGGAAAAGCTCGATCCCGACATCCTCACCGAGCGCGCGCGAGCGCTTTTGTCGATGGCGCAAATCGGCGACATGGTGGTGATGACCGATCCCTTGACCGGTAAACCGACAACCAGTTTATTGCCCTCGTCAACCGGAAGCCTGGAGATGCCGGAAATCGAAGCTGGCATAGACTGATAGCCGAGCTTTCTCATAAACGCATGGCACTGCTGCATTGCCAGCGCTTGCGCTAAGGTTGGTCAGCGTGGCCTAGTCCGTCACCGAATGCGGCATCGGAGTTCTCTCAATGGCGCGGAAGCCAGCGGCCCAGTCAGCCCTCTCGAACGTTCCCGAATTCTCCAAGGACCAGGAACTCAGGGCCTATCACGACATGCTGCTGATCCGGCGCTTCGAAGAGAAGGCCGGCCAGATGTACGGCATGGGGCTGATCGGCGGCTTTTGTCACCTCTATATCGGCCAGGAAGCGGTGGTGACCGGCATCACCATGGCCTCGGAAAAGGGTGACGCCCAGATCACCGGATATCGCGATCATGGCCATATGCTGGTCATGGGTCTCGACCCCAAGGGGGTAATGGCGGAGCTGACCGGCAAGCAAAGCGGCTTGTCCAAGGGCAAGGGCGGCTCGATGCATATGTTTTCCAACGAGCATCGCTTTTATGGCGGCAACGGCATTGTCGGCGCGCAGGTGTCTCTCGGCACGGGGCTGGCCTTCGCCGCCAAATATCGCGGCGAGAACTCGGTCTCGATCACCTATTTCGGGGACGGGGCCGCCAATCAGGGCCAGGTCTACGAGAGCTTCAACATGGCCAAGCTCTGGAACCTGCCAGTGGTCTATATCGTCGAGAACAACCGGTACGCGATGGGCACATCGGTCGAGCGCGCCTCGGCGCAGCACGATTTTTCCAAGCGCGGCATCGGCTTCGGTATCGCCGGCGAGCAGGTGGACGGCATGGATATCCGCCTCGTTCACGACGCCGCCAAACGCGCCATCGACAGCGTTCGCGCCGGCAATGGCCCTTACATCCTCGAGATGATGACCTACCGCTATCGCGGCCATTCCATGTCAGATCCCGCCAAGTACCGGAGCAAGGACGAGGTCACGACCATGCGGGCCGAGCGCGATCCGATCGAGCAGGTCAAGAACCGCATTCTGGAAAAGCGCTACGGAACCGAAGATTCGCTGAAGGCCATCGAGACCGAGATTCGCGCATTGATCACCGAAGCCGCCGATTTTGCCACAGCCGAGGTGGAACCGGCCGCTTCGGAATTGTGGACCGACATCTACGCGGAGGCATGATGCTGGTCGGAGTCCTCGCCGCTGCGGTGTTCTGTTGGGTGATGGCGGTGCGCGCTGCGTTCAGCATTGCAGCACTAGCGCCAGGCAGTTCGCGCTTCGGCATCATGCAGACGCTCGGGCGCTGGGATTTTGACAGCATTCGCACGGCGGCGGGCGCGGGCGTCGAGCCACACATCCTGACCTTTAAGCGCGCCTTTGCCGGCTTCTTCGTTCTGGTGCTGATCGTCGTTGCGTTCTCGGCGCTCGCCTACGTTACCGGCAACGCAGCGCCTGCCACCCCCTCCGCGAGTTCCTGACGATGCCCAATATTCTCATGCCCGCTCTGTCGCCGACCATGGAAGAGGGCAAGCTTTCGAAATGGCTCGTTAAGGTCGGAGATGCCGTCAAGCCTGGCGACGTGCTGGCGGAGATCGAGACCGACAAGGCGACGATGGAAGTCGAGAGCGTCGATAGCGGCAAGGTCAGCGCCCTGCTGATCGAGGAGGGCACCGAAGGCGTGAAGGTCAATACGCCGATCGCGCTGGTCCTCGGCGAAGGCGAGACGCCGGGCGAGGAAATGCCGAAGCCGCCGGCCGCAAAGGCCGAGTCTCAGCCGGCCGGGGCACCCTCCGCATCGGCAGAAGCGAAAGCTCCGGCTCTCCCGAGCGCGCCCAAATTCGAGGCCGCAGCCGACCCCGATCTGCCAGTCGGCGTCGAAATGGTCGAAATGACCGTGCGCCAGGCGCTTAACGAAGCGATGGCCGAGGAAATGCGCCGGGACAAGGACGTCTTCATCATGGGTGAGGAGGTCGCCGAATATCAGGGCGCCTACAAGATTACCCAAGGCCTGCTGCAGGAATTCGGGCCGCAGCGCGTCGTCGATACGCCCATCACCGAGCACGGCTTTGCCGGCATCGGCGTAGGCGCAGCTTTTGCGGGTCTTCGTCCAATCGTCGAGTTCATGACCTGGAACTTCGCCATGCAGGCGATCGACCAGATCATCAATTCGGCGGCCAAGCAGCTCTACATGTCAGGCGGACAGGTCAGCGCACCGATCGTCTTCCGCGGCCCCAATGGCGCCGCCGCCCGCGTCGGAGCACAGCACAGCCAGGATTATTCGGCCTGGTACAGCCACGTGCCCGGCCTCTATGTCATTGCCCCCTTTTCGGCCGCCGACGCCAAAGGCCTGCTCAAGGCGGCGATCCGCTCGAACAATCCTGTGGTGTTTCTCGAGAACGAGATTCTATATGGTTCGACCGGGCTGGTGCCAAAGATCGACGACTATCTTCTGCCAATTGGCAAGGCTCGCATTGCCCGACCAGGCAAAGACGTGACGCTCGTCTCCTTCTCGATGGGCATGCGCTACGCCACGCAGGCCTCCGAGAAGCTGGTCGCTGCAGGCGTCGATGTTGAGCTGATCGATTTGCGTACGCTGCGTCCGCTCGACAGCGCCACGGTGATCGAATCGGTCAAAAAGACCGGCCGTATCGTGACGGTCGAAGAAGGCTGGCCGCAGGGCGGCATCGGCGCCGAGCTGGCCTCGCGAGTCGTGACCGAGGCCTTCGACTATCTCGATGCTCCACCCTTGCGCGTCACCGGCAAGGACGTGCCGATGCCTTACGCCGCCAATCTCGAAAAACTGGCGCTGCCCAATGTCGACGAAGTCGTCGCGGCCGTGAATGCCGTGACCTATCGAGGCTGACCGGATGAACAGCAACGACACCCTGGCTGAGCAGGATCGCAAATTCCTCGATGCCGCCTATCAGGAGGCGCAGCAGGGCTTACGCGAAGGCGGCATCCCGATCGGCTCAGTGCTTGTCCGCAATGGCGAAATCATCGGGCGGGGCCACAATCAGCGCGTACAGAAGGGCGATCCGATCCTCCATGGCGAGATGGACGCTATCCAGAATGCTGGGCGCCAGCGAACCTATCGCGATGTCACCTGCTACACGACGCTCTCGCCTTGCATGATGTGTACCGGCACCATCATCCAGTTCGGCATCGGCCGGGTGGTCGTCGCCGAGAGCAAGAATTTCAAGGGCTTCCAGGATGTGCTGGCGCTCGCCGGGGTCGATGTGAGCGATCATCACGAGTCGCGCTGCGAGCATATGATGGCCGACTTTATCGAAAAGCACCCTGGGCTTTGGAATGAGGATATCGGCGAGTGAGGCGGCCATGAGCGTCAACATCACCATGCCCGCGCTCTCTCCGACGATGGAGGAGGGCAAGCTCGCCAAATGGCACGTCAAGGAGGGCGACAATGTCTCCTCCGGCGATGTCATCGCCGAGATCGAGACCGACAAGGCGACCATGGAGGTCGAGGCGGTCGACGAGGGCAAGATCGGTAAGATCGTCGTCCCAGAGGGTACCGAGAACGTCAAGGTCAATGCGGTGATCGCGGTGCTGCTGACCGAAGGCGAAAATGCTGCGGACGCAAAGGCAGCGCCTGCTGCCAACACGGAAACGCCCGCGCCCGCCGCCAATGACGCCGGGGCTGTGATGCGCGAGAATACCGCGGCGCAAGCGAACCCGAACAAATCCGAGGCTGAATCGCTTCGGCAGGCGGCGGCGGCGAACTTTGCCAAGATGCCTTCGGCCACGGCCAATTCCAACGCAGCGAAAAGTGACGGTTCGCGAATCTTCGCTTCACCGCTGGCCCGTCGCCTCGCGAAGGATGCTGGCATCGATGTGGGCGCGGTCAACGGTTCGGGCCCACACGGTCGGGTGGTCAAATCCGACGTCGAGGCGGTCAAAGCCGGCAAGGCGCCGCTGAAGCAGTCTGCGAGCACGCCGACCGGCGGTGCGATGCCTTCCGGCATGACCAGGCAGCAGGTGCTGGCGCTTTATGAGGAAGGGTCCTACGAGCTCGTCCCCAATGACGGAATGCGCAAAGTGGTCGCCGCCCGCCTCACCGAGGCCAAGCAAACGATCCCGCATTTTTACCTGACGCTTGATTGCAATATCGATGCGCTGATGGCGGCACGCGAACAGATCAATGCCGCCGCGCCGCTCAAGGACGGCAAGCCCGCCTACAAGCTCTCGGTGAACGACTTCGTCATCAAGGCATGGGCCGCTGCCCTGCAAAAGGTGCCGACTGCCAATGCGACCTGGGCGGTCGATTCAATTCTCCTGCACAAGCATTCGGATGTCGCGGTCGCAGTCGCCGTGCCGGGCGGTCTTTTCACGCCGGTGGTGAAGGCCGCCGAGAGCAAGTCGCTTCGGCAGATTTCGGAAGAGGTCAAGGATCTCGCCAATCGCGCGCGTTCCAAAAAACTTGCCCCGCATGAATATCAGGGGGGTTCGTCCGCCGTCTCCAACCTCGGGATGTTCGGGATCCGCGAATTCGCCGCGGTCATCAATCCACCGCATGGCACCATCCTGGCGGTCGGGGCCGGAGAGGAGCGCGTCTATGTCAAACATGGTGAGATCAAAACAGGACATTTCATGACCGTCACGCTGAGTTGCGATCATCGCTCCGTTGATGGAGCGCTTGGCGCAGAACTGCTTGCTGCGTTTAAGGGCCTAATCGAAACCCCGGTGATGATGCTCGCATGAAAACCATCCTCTGTTTTGGCGACAGCCTCACCTATGGCGCAAGCCCCATCAAGAACGGCCCGCGCCACGCCTATGAAGATCGCTGGCCGACGGCCCTGGAAGCAGGTCTCGGCGGCAAGGCGCGCTGCATCGCCGAGGGTCTGGGCGGCCGCACTACGGTACATGACGACTGGGCGGGCGAGGGTGATCGCAACGGCGCGCGCATTCTGCCCACGCTACTCAGCTCGCACAGTCCGCTCGACATGGTGATCATCATGCTCGGCACCAACGACATTAAGCCGTTCCTGGGTCGCACGGCGCTCGAGGCGTCCTTCGGCATGCGCCGGCTGGCGCAGATCGTGCGCGGCCACGCCGCTGTGCTGAAGGGCACGGCGCCTCACATCGTCTTCGTCGCGCCGCCCGTGACGGTGCAACAGACGGCAAACGACGACATGGAACAGCATTTCGGCGGGCATGCTGCAGCGCTCGCAGCCTCATCGGGATTCGCCGCCGCCTACCAGCGGCGAGCGGAGGAGGAAGAGGCGCTATTCTTCGACGCCGGCGCGGTGGCCAAGACCGATCCGCGCGACGGCATCCACCTCGACCAGGCCAATACACGAGCCATCGGGCTCGGCCTGGTGCCGCTCGTCAAGAGCATCTTCGGACTTTAGGAGGCAACGGACATGCGCGGGAAGATCGGGGGGACAGCTGTTGCGGTCGAGGCAAGGACTTTAGTTTTGAGTTTCTTGCGCGCGGTTATGATCTTGATCGTCGTCTCGCTCACGGCCGCTTCGCCTGCTCGGTCACTTGATGTCTCCAGCCTCACTTACGACGACTTGTTCGCTTGGCTGGGAAAAAGCGGGCGCCTGGCTGCTGCCCATTTTGCGGACCGCACGTTTCTCATCAAGGTCACGAAGCAGGGTGTGGGCGACATGATCAGTGCGCCACCGGTTGGCCCCCTGATTGTGTATTTGAGCAAAGCCGGCGGTCTCTTGAGCTGGAATCTACGCACCAAAGTCGTGGGGACAGGAAGCTGGGCCATCAAGGAACTGGACTTCGGGACTCAGATTCCCTGCCTTTACTTTGATTTGCCCGGCGGCAAGTCCGATTGCTTCTTTGGAGGTGTCGCAAACTACCTGCAGATGACCAGCGGTAATCCGTTCGGCCTCAAGGCCGGCCAGGCTGTTCCGACTAAAATGACGAGCAGTTCGACAATCGCAACTCTCGCAAAGAAACTGAAACTTTGAGCGTTCGACCGGGGCCAATTGTCGCGACTTGCGCTTCACCCGCGGTCCGACGCTAGAACTAGGAGGCCGATTTGGCCGACTCTTACGACCTCATCGTCATCGGTGCCGGCCCGGGCGGCTATATCGCCGCCATCCGTGCAGCGCAGCTGGGCATCAAGACGGCTATCGTGGAGCGCGAGCACATGGCCGGCATCTGCTCGAACTGGGGCTGCATTCCTACCAAGGCGCTGCTGCGTTCGGCCGAAATCTACGGTCACATGGCGTATGCCAAGGATTACGGGCTGACCGTAGAAAAATTCGGCTTCGAGATAGACGGCGTCGTCAAACGCTCGCGCGCCATCGCGGCGCAGATGAATAACGGCGTCCAGTTCCTGATGAAAAAGAACAAGGTGGACACAATCTGGGGCGAGGCGGTGCTCACCGGTGCCGGCGAGATTCGGGTCGAACCGACCAAAAAGAAGGTCATGCAGCCGCAGGTCCCGCCGCCCAAGAACGCGCTTGGCGCCGGGACCTACAAGGCAAAGAACATCATCGTCGCCACGGGCGCGCGCCCGCGCGTGTTGCCCGGCATCGAGCCTGAGGGCGACCGCATCTGGACCTATTTCGAGTCCATGGTGCCAGCGGAACTCCCCAAGTCCCTGGTCGTCATGGGCTCGGGCGCCATCGGCATGGAGTTCGCCTCCTTCTATCGCTCGCTCGGTAGCGACGTGACTATCATCGAGCTTCTGCCGCAAATCCTGCCCGTCGAGGATGCCGAGATCGCTGCGCATGTGAAGAAGCGCTTCGAAAAGCGCGGCATCAAATTCATGACCGAGGCGAAGGTCACCAAAGTCGACAAGACCAAAACGGGCATCACAGCGCATGTCGAGCTCAAGGGCGGCAGCAAACAGACCATCTCCGGCGACCGGCTGATTTCCGCCGTTGGCGTTCAGTGCAACACCGAAAATCTGGGGCTGGAGAAGCTCGGCGTCAAAATCGATCGCGGTGCCATCGTGGTCGACGATCACGGCCGCACCAATGTGCCGGGTCTGTGGGCGATCGGCGACGTGGCGGGCCCACCGATGCTGGCGCACAAGGCCGAGCACGAAGGAGTCATTGCGGTCGAGACCATCGCCGGACTCAAGGTCCATGGCCTCGATAGGCGGCGCATTCCGGGTTGCACCTATTGCGAGCCCCAGATCGCCTCGGTTGGTCTTACTGAGGCCAAGGCGAAGGAAGCCGGTCGCGAAGTCAAGATCGGCCGCTTCCCGTTCATCGGCAATGGCAAAGCCATCGCGCTGGGCGAGCCCGAGGGGCTGGTCAAGACGATTTTCGATGCCAAGAGCGGTGAACTGCTGGGCGCTCACATGGTCGGGGCGGAAGTCACCGAACTGATCGAGGGTTTCGTCGTCGCGATGAATCTTGAGACGACGGAAGAAGAGCTGATGCACACGATCTTCCCGCATCCCACATTGAGCGAGATGATGAAGGAAAGCGTGCTCGATGCTTATGGGCGGGCGCTCAATGTTTGACGATGCCGCCATGACCGTGGAAAAGATCCCCAATGCCGCGCGATTTGACTTGGTACCTCGTCGTTGCACTGATTGGCGTGATCGCCGGTTCAGCGGCGACGCTGTTGTTCCGGGGTGGACTGTTTCGCAACATCGTCGTCGGCGTTTTCGTGGCTTTGGGCATCGGCCTCGTGCTGGAGTTGGGGAATATCAATTTGCCCTTCGAGCCCTGGCTCAGGGTGGCGTTCCGCGCGGTTCTAGAGCCTGTCATCAGGTTCTTCGCTCAGCTGGTTCAGCGCTGACGCATCCATTTGGCCCAAACGGCGTTTTCCTGTTCTCAACCCCTTGCAAGGAGAGAACAAATGGTTGGTGTTGGTTGGCTTCTCGCCATCATTCTGGGTGGCCTTGCCGGCTGGATCGCCGAGCGCATCATGCATTCGAACATGGGCCTGCTGATGAACATCGTGCTCGGCATTGTCGGCGCGATCGTCGGCAATTTCCTGCTCACGCTCATCTTCGGAGCCACGGCAGGCGGTATCCTGGCCCAATTGCTGATCGCGATCGTCGGCGCCTGTCTGCTGATCGCAATCGTTCGAGCGATTACTGGCCGCCGTCACACGACGGTCTAGACCGCAAGGACGTACACTCAACGGCGCTGGCTGCCTCGCGCAGCCGGCGCCGTTGCGTTTGCGCCATTGCAATGGCGGTACCCCGGGGCGATATGATTTGAGGGTCTTGAGAGCACACAGATGGGAATACCAGAGCGTCAACAGGCAGGTGGAGATCCAGTCGTGAGCAGTGACAATACGCGTGCGATCATCATCTTTCTGATCATCGGGCTGATCGCGGGCTGGCTCGCCAGCCTGATCGTCGGTGGCAGCGGACTTATCACTTACCTTCTTGCCGGCGTGATCGGCTCGTTCGTGGGCGGCTATCTGTTCAGCGCCCTCAAGATCAACCTGCCGATCCGAAACATCTGGGTCAGCCAGATCGTCACCTCGACAGTCGGTGCCATCATCGTGCTTCTCATCGCCAGGCTGCTGAGGGTCTAGGAGACAATTTGGTCACGCTGCTGGAAGGACGCGTCCGCCACCCGGAGAAGGCCCACCGGCCCGATACCGAGATGCTGCGCAAACCAGACTGGATCCGCGTCAGGGCGCCGGGCTCGCCAATCTATCGCGAGACCCAGCAGATCGTCCGCGACAACAATCTCGTCACCGTCTGCGAGGAAGCCGGCTGTCCCAATATCGGCGAGTGCTGGTCCAAAAAGCACGCGACGATGATGATCATGGGCGAGATCTGCACGCGCGCCTGCGCCTTCTGCAACGTCGCGACCGGCCTGCCAACCGCCCTCGATCCGAGAGAGCCCGACAACGTTGCCAACGCCGTCGAGAAGCTCGGTCTCCATCATGTCGTCATCACCTCGGTCGACCGCGATGATTTGCCCGATGGCGGCGCCGAACATTTCGCTCGGGTGATCCGGGCCATCCGCGCGCGCACGCCTGCGACCACCATTGAAGTGCTGACGCCCGATTTTCTCCGCAAGGAGGGGGCGCTCGAGATCGTGGTGGCCGCCAAGCCGGACGTTTTCAATCATAATCTCGAGACGGTGCCGTCCAAATATCTCAAGGTGCGGCCAGGCGCCCGCTACTTCCACTCGGTCCGGCTATTGCAGCGGGTCAAGGAACTCGACCCCACCATGTTCACCAAATCCGGCATCATGGTCGGGCTGGGTGAGGAGCGAAACGAAGTTCTGCAACTGATGGATGACCTTCGCTCCGCCGATGTCGATTTTCTGACGATCGGCCAATATCTGCAGCCCACCCGGAAGCATCATCCGGTGGTGCGCTACGTTTCGCCGGACGAGTTCCAGTCCTACGCGACCGTTGCGCAGACCAAAGGGTTCCTGCTGGTTTCGTCATCGCCGCTCACCCGCTCGTCGCATCACGCCGGCGAAGACTTCGCGGCGCTGCGGGCGGCGCGGCTCGCCAAGCTCGGCAGCTGATGGATCTGTTTCTCGAACGGCATGTGCCGCATGTGCCCGAGCGGATGTTTGACCTCGTCAACGATCTCGAGGCCTATCCGCGATTTATCCCGAACTGCCGGCAGATGGAGGTGAAGCGGGACAGCGGTGCTGCCGGTGACGTTCGTTATGCGAGGATGACGATCAAGGCCGGCCCCTTCACGCAGTCCTACACCAGCCGGGTCGAGGCCGACCCAAAGGCGCGTACCATCGTCGCCAAGGCCGTTGATGGACCGTTCGCCTATCTCGACAGCAAATGGAGTTTCGAGCCCGAAGGCGAGGGGACGCGGATCCGCTTCGACCTCGACTTCAAGATCGCCAATCCTCTCATCGCGGTCGCCGCCGAGCCGGCCTTTGCCGGAAAGCAGGACGAGATCATCGACGCCTTTGTCGACGAGGCCAACCGGCGGTTCGGCTAGGGACGCGGAACGCCAAGCCCGTCAAGCACCATATCCAGCGCCTGCACGATGGTCGCTTCGCGTACTTGCTGCCGACCGATGTCGCCGAATTGTCGTTCGAGATGAGAAATCTTGCCGGCCGACGCAAAGGCGAAATGCACCAGGCCTACGGGCTTGCCTTCGGTGCCACCGCCGGGCCCGGCGATGCCGGTGACCGCAATCGCGACCGCGGCACCGCTGGTCTGCAGCGCACCTTCGGCCATCGCTCGCGCAACCGGTTCGGAAACCGCCCCATGCGCGCGGATCAGCTCGCGATCGACCCCGATCATGCCGCTCTTGGCCTCGTTGGCATAGGTGACGTAGCCGCCAAAAACCGCCTCAGATGAGCCCGGCACATCGGTCAACGCCCCGGCGATAAGGCCGCCAGTACAGCTCTCCGCGGTGACAATCTTCTGGTGGCGTGCGACCAGCGTGTGGTTGATGGTACGCGCTTTGTCGAGGATTGCAGTGTGAAACATCATTGCTCCCGGGGCAGCTCGATACTGACGGTCGCCATCGCCATCAGACCTTCGCTCCGGCCAGTGAACCCCAAACCTTCGCTGGTGGTTGCCTTGATAGCGATCCGTGAGATGGCAATTTCCGCCGTGGCCGCGATCGCTATCTTCATC
>JBDSEK010000094.1:0-22479 GCA_039920085.1 Devosia sp.
TAACTATGCAGCTAAGGTTGCTCTCGCCGCGTAAGCGGTGCTGGCACCTGAAATAAAGCCCTTCAGGCTTTAGCGGTTTGAAGGCGGGGTTCGCAGGCACCTGGCAACAGAAGCCTGCACTTCTCCCCTCCTTTTCATCGCAGACGCGGTACTTCCTTGACGCCGCCGCGATTGAACCACGCCGTCCAGTTGGAGAGATGCGAGGCCAAAATCCGCCCGCGCAAATGCCACTCATAACGCCTGAGGAAATCGGACGCATCGAATGGCGCATCGGCGAAGCGCGCGAGAAACGGCTTGTCCCCCGGCATGTGAAGGATCGCAAAGCGCCGCGCCTTCTCGAAGCTTTCCTGCCGCCCCACGGTTCGGTGGCTCCACCAGCGGAGAATAATCTTTTCATCGTGAGCGCTTCTGACACGGATCCCGGGCGTGCCGTGCAGCAATGCAGTCAGCACCATTTCCTGGCCGACATAGGCGAAGCTCCTGGGATCGGCGGTGTAGACCGGCCAGATTTCCTTGAAGCGATCGGCGAGTTTTCGGAACGCGCTGGCGCTGCCATAGAGAAATTCGCCGCCATACCAAAGTGTCGCATCAGGGCGCTTTCCCAGCAACCGGTCGAGATCGGGTCCCACCTTGCGCCAGCCGGCCTGCCCCCAATCGATCGGATAGGCGATGATTTCATCGTCCGCGACGACTATTGCAGGCGCGGCACCGATCGCAACGCAGTCGACATCGATCATTCCCACTTCCGGGCCGAACGCGCCTCGTCCGATGGCATCGTAGAGCTCGAAGCGGAAATGCGCGCCGCGGAAGCGGATGCCGGGGGGGACTTCGAGCTTGAAATCGAACCGCTCGAATTTCGGCAGCCGATCTTTCTCGAGCCCAATTTCGGCCGCCCGCTTGATGAGCACCTCAGGCGCGTCCGACATCACTGTCAGGCCCCAGCCCCACACGCGCAGCGACTGCGTTAGCGTTACCGCGTTCCTGAGATAAATATCGAGTGGGTCGCCCTGGCGCCGCTTCAGATTGACGTGGCCGCGCGCCACGTCCTCGATATGCATCACGGCAAGCAGTTGGCGCACGCAGAAATCCCGAACGGCAGGGTTTTGGGACAGCCAAGTGGCGTCCAAAAGTCCCGGATCGGTTCCTAGCACGGCGGGTCTGCGTCACAATAGGCAGCGCGGGGGCCCAACTGCCCGGCCATGGCGCTTTCTCCTTGTCTTTGTCGGTCGCTCTGGCTGATATGCGCCAAATGGCGAGCAGGCGGCATGGCGCAAGACCACATCCGATATGACATTCTGACCCAGGAAGCGCTGCGCGGCGTTGTGCGCAAGGTGCTGGCCGAAGTCAGCAAGACCGGCCTTCCCGGCGAGCACCACTTCTTTATTTCCTTTTTGACCCGCGCCCCCGGAGTGCGCCTGAGCCAGAAGCTGCTCGATCAATATCCGGAGGAAATGACCATCGTCCTCCAGAACCAATTTTGGGATTTGAAGGTCAGCGAGATCGGCTTTGAAGTCGGGCTCTCCTTCGACGACAAGCCGGAGACGCTGGTGATCCCCCTCGCCGCCATCAAGGGCTTTTTCGACCCCTCGGTGCAATTTGGTCTGCAGCTCAACGGCGCCGCCGGGCTGCCGACGGATGACGAGAAAGCCGAAGCGCTGGAAGCCCAGAAACTTGCGCCGCCGTCCGCCGCCGCTAGCGAAGCCCCGGGCGAGAAAGTCGTCAGCCTCGACGCCTTCCGCAAGAAATAGATCTTGCCCAAGCGTTCGCTGACTATCGCCGGTCACCGCACCTCGATCGCGCTCGAGCCCGAATTCTGGACCAGCCTTGAGGAACTCGCCGCTTCGCGCGGGCTGAGGCTCGCCAATCTAATCGAGATCATCGACCGCGAGCGCGAGGGCCCAAATCTCACCTCGGCGCTCCGCCTCGCCGTGCTCCGCGCCGCCCGCGAGCGCTAGAGCCCAAGATCAAGCGGCGGCGGCTCGGGCGCCGCGGCCTTGCGGGCGGCTTCCTCGGCCGCGAGCTTTTTGGCGGCCTCCTCGGCCGCGGCCTGTTCGACATCGAGCCGGGCTTGCTCCTCGGCCGCGGCCCTGCGCCGCGCTTCCTCCTCGACGCGCAATTGCTCGAGCCGCGCCAGTTCGGCCTCGCTCGCCTCTATCTTCATCTCGGACACGAGGCCAGAAACATCGATGCTCGCTTCCGGCGACCAGAGCGAACCCGCAATATCCACCGCCACCTCGGCCGTTGCCGCCGCAATGCCGCTCGCGGCTTCGACAATGGCGACGGGCGTCATGGCATAGCGGCCGCTGAGCATCAGATCGCTGAGCCTCAGCGAGAGGCCGCCAAAGAGGCGCGCCGCCGGGCCGTCGACCGCAAGGTTCGGGCTCCGCAAAACGCCGCCGGCAATGGTGAAGGTGCCGGTCGTATCCGGCGCCGTAAACGCCCCCTGCCCAACCCGGTCTCGGATCAGCCCCTCGAGCACCGCCTCGTCCATATCGAACACATCCTCAAACTCCCCCGCCGCCGCAAAGGCATCGGGGTCGAGATGCTCCGCCGTAAACCCCTTTATGGTGTAGCTACCGCTGCCGGTCATCGCCGTCATCATTGTTGCCAGGTTGCCGCCTGTCGCGTCGAACTGCGCCGAGCCATCGACGACGCCGCCCAGCACTGCCTTCACTGGGGCTGGCATCAGCCTGTCGAGCTCGACGCCACTAAGCGTCACCCGCCCCGTAAACTGCTTGTCCGGCAGGGCGCCCGAGCAGCAGATTGCTGCATCGAATTTGATCCGGCCTTCTCCCGCGACGCCCTCGAAATTGCGGATGCGAAGGCTCTGCTTGTCCCAGTCCACGCTGAAATTGGTGTCCCCCAGGAATGGCGTTCCAAAGGCGGTGGCTTCGCCCGCATGCACGCTCACCCGCCCGCCGACGCTGCGCGGCGCGCGACCGAGATCGATCGGGGTCTGAGGCCAGACCTCTCCGCTGGCCATGAGGCTCGCCGCCGGCCCGGCCAGCAGCGGCAGAAGGGCGCCCGCATCGAATGAAGTAAGGTCTAGCGATCCCACGACATTGGCCGCGTCCCCGCGACGCGTCAGCGACAACAAACCCGTAAATGGCACGCCGCCCGACTTGCCCTCAATCTGCCCGAGCCGTAATTCCTCATTGCCGGCAAAATCCAGCGTCGCCGTACCGGAGACGGCCGGCCCATAGATGCCACCGGCGCCGAGCGCTTCGAGCAGCGCCGACGGATCGCCAAGGGTCGCCTGCACCACACCACTACCGGTGACTCGCTCGGGATCGGCGGCGATGATCGTGCCGGCGAACGAGACGATGTCCTCGCCGCCTTCCAACGTCATGCGCGCCTCGAGGCTGGTGCGTGGCGCGCCTTCGAGCGTCGCGATCAAGCGCAGCGGTTTGTCCTCGGGAAAGATTTGCCCGTCACCCATGCCGAGCTGCGCGCTCATCCGGCTGGGCGTGTCCGAACTCATCTCGAGCGAAAGGCTCAGGCTATTGTCGAGCAGACCAACGATTCCGTCTCCGAGCTTAGCATCGAACGATAGTGTCGCCGCGCCGAGCGTGCCTGACACGCCGACGCTTTGCCCACCCTCGCCGGTCGGTGGGTCGAGCCGCAGCGCAAGATCGGCTGGCAATTGTCGCTTGATCGTTTCTTGAAGCACCGGCGCCATTCCCAGTGCCGCAAACAGCGGCGCCAGCATAGGCGCATCGGGGCTCGCGAGACCCACGGTCCCGGTACCCGAAAGTTCCGGCTTTTGCAGAGTCCCGAACGCAGTGAAGCTCGCATCGAGCTTTGCTCCACCCAAATCCTCCGCCGCGAGCCGGGTTACATCAAGCACCCCGCCGTCCCAGTTCGCGCTGAGGCCCAGCCCTTGACCGGCAAGACCAAAGATGGAGGCACGTGCTGCGCTCAGTTCCACCTCGCCGCGCGGGAAAGTCGCGCCGAAACTGCCATTGGCGCCGATCTCGGGCACCAGCGCCGCGAGCATCGCGCTCTGTTCATCGCTCAGCGAACCGAGATCGGCACTGAGCTTGAGATGCCGCGCCGTCGGCACAAAGCCGATCTCCAGATCGAGCTTCTGCTTGACGTCACCGACGGCGAGCTCGGCGCCGGTCAGCGCCAGCGTATCGCTCGACAGCGTCAGATTGCTGACCAGCGAGCCGCCGATATTGAACAATGGGTTTCCCGGTGGGGCCTTCCGCCAGAGCTGGACGAGGGCATCGAGCCGTTCAGTCTGGGCCGTCAGGCGGCCGGCAAAGATCGGCTTCCCATCGACGACGCTGAGATTGCCCTCAACGCTGATCCGTCCATTGCCCGGCAGCGTCGCGCCACTCCGCTCGATCTGCCAGGTGTGGGTGTCGGTGCGCGCATCGAGCTGCAATTGCCTGAGCGACACGCCACGCAGATTGATCTCAGCAACATCGAGTCCCACCGAGCCCGGGATCGGCGGGATCGGCGGCAACGGCATCTCGCTCAACAGCCGCACCAGCTCATAGGGCGGATCACTGAGTTCGGCCGTCGCATCGCGCGGCGGCAGGACAATCACACCGCCCGACACCACCGCATTGAAGCTGGGTGTCTTGCCCAGCATCAGCTCAACAGCGCCGCTGAGCCGTGTGCCCGGTCGGTTCTCATCAGGTGACAGCGTATAATCCGAGATCAGCACCCGTTCCGCCGAGGCCTCGAGTTTACCCTCGAGGACAAAATCACCACGCCCTGCGTCGGCAATCTGCCCCGCCGCGGGCTTAGGTGGCGGCTGCCGCAGACTGACGGTACCGGTAAATTTTGGCGGGCCCGACGTGGCAAAGGCGCCCTCGGCCGAAAGCGTAAAGCCGTCATCGCCGCCCTTGACGAACAGCGACAATGGCGTCGCACCGTCGGCACCCGCCTTGCCGCTCGATAGCCTCACGCCATAGCTGGCGCCGCCATAATTGCTGCTGCCTTGAAAACTGAACGGCCCACGCAGCGAGTCGAGCCGCACCTCGCCCTCAATCCCCGATACCTCGATCGCCGTCCCGGTCCGCTGATCGTCGATGCGAAGACGCCCATCAGCCACCAGCGCCTCGGCGACCGACACATTGGTCGCCCCGACGCCTTCGGCCAGCACCAGCCCGGCGGTGACATTGCCGTCCGGCCCGATGGTGAGACCGATCTGCGGCGATTGCAGCAGCAGCCGCGTCACGCGGTACTGATCGCGCAGGAAATCGAACAGCGACACCTGCGCTTCCACCCGGGCGACCTTCAGTGCCGGCGCCGCCTCGTCCCCCACCATAACATCGCTCAAGACCAGCTGCGGCTGCGGCAGCAGCGAAAACTGGATGTCACCGTTGATCCGGACGGGCGCGCCGAAGGCCTCGCTGGTCAGCGTTTCCAGCCGCTCGCGATACGCGCCCCATTGGATAAAGCCCGGCGCGACAAAAGCCGCGCCGATGGCAAGGATGACCAGCACCCCGATGGCGATGAACAGGCGGTTGAGCACGGCCCGACTTCGGTCCCAAAACTTCGTGAGGCGACTCTATGCACGCCACCGCCCCGCGTCACCCCTGCAATCGCTTGCCTCCACGGCGGAATTTGGGCCCGGACTGGGTGTTTCTCGGGGCCCTTCAATGGATTCGGGGCCCATCCACGCCTATATGAAAGGGCCAGAACAAAAAGAGATTCGTTCCCCCAGTGAGTCCTGCCGAACCCGTCCGCGCCAATCCCATCACCGGCCAGTTGGGCCGGCGCGATGCCGATTACCTCAAGGGGCTCAATCCCGAGCAGCGCGACGCCGTCGAGACCATCGACGGGCCGCTGCTCGTCCTAGCAGGCGCTGGCACCGGCAAGACGCGGGTGCTGACCACTCGCATCGCTCACATCATGACCACCGGCCACGCCCGCGGTTCCGAATTGCTCTCGGTGACATTCACCAACAAGGCCGCCCGCGAGATGAAGGATCGCATCGGCACACTGATTGGCGCCACCGTCGAGGGCATGCCATGGCTCGGCACCTTCCACGCGATCGGCGCCCGCATCCTTCGCCGCCACGCCGAGCTCGTCGGGCTCAAATCCGATTTCACCATTCTGGATACCGACGATCAGATCCGGCTGATCAAACAGATCCTCGAAGCCGAGAACATCGACGAGAAGCGCTGGCCCGCCCGCCAGTTCGCCGGCATGCTCGACAATTGGAAGAACCGTGGCCTCTTGCCGCGTGACATCACCCCCGCCGAGGCGGGCATTTTCGCCAATGGCCGCGCCGACAAGCTCTATGCCGGCTACCAGGCGCGGCTCAAGACGCTCAACGCTACCGACTTCGGCGATCTGCTGCTTGAGAACATCCGGCTGTTCAAGGACAATCCGGATGTCCTCGGCGAGTATCACCGTCGTTTCAAATATATGCTGGTGGACGAATACCAGGACAGCAATGTCGCCCAATATCTCTGGCTCCGCCTCCTCGCTCAGGGCAAGCCCGCGAGCGAAGCCAATATCTGCGTCGTCGGTGACGACGATCAGTCCATCTATGGCTGGCGTGGCGCGGAGGTCGACAACATCCTCCGCTTCGAGAAGGATTTTCCCGGCGCCAAGGTGATCCGCCTCGAGCGCAATTATCGCTCGACCTCCAACATCCTCCGCGCCGCGTCACACCTCATTGCCCACAATGAATCTCGGCTCGGCAAGACGCTGCAAACCGATGTCGGGGAGCTCGGCGATCCGGTGGGCGTCACTCAGGTCTGGGACAGTGAGGAGGAAGCCCGCCAGATCGGTGAGGAGATCGAACAGCTCCAGCACAAGGGCAGCAAGCTCGACGACATCGCCATCCTCGTCCGCGCCTCCTACCAGATGCGTGAATTCGAAGAGCGCTTCGTGACGCTCGGCCTCAACTACCGAGTCATCGGCGGCCCGCGTTTCTATGAGCGCCTCGAGGTCCGCGATGCCCTCGCCTATCTCCGGCTCGTTGCCAACCAGGCTGACGATCTCGCCTTCGAGCGCATCATCAACACCCCCAAGCGCGGCATTGGCGACTCCACCGTGCGCACCCTCTACGAGACTGCCCGTGCCACCGAGCGGACGCTCTTCAGCGCCACCCGCCTGTTGCTTGAAACCGAAGATCTGAAGCCCAAGCAGCGCACCACCTTGCGCGAGCTGATCGCCCAGTTCGACAATTGGTCGGATCTGGCGCGCACCATGCCGCACGCCGACCTCGCCCAGCTCATCCTCGATGAATCGGGCTACACCGCCATGTGGCAGGCCGACAAATCGCCCGACAGTCCCGGCCGTCTCGAAAACCTCAAGGAGCTCGTCAACTCCATGGCCGATTTCGAGACGCTGGGCAGCTTTCTCGAACACATCTCGCTGGTGATGGACCGCGACACCAACGAAGCCTCCGACGCCGTCTCGATCATGACGCTGCATGGCGCCAAGGGGCTGGAATTCGACACGGTGTTCCTTCCCGGCTGGGAAGAGGGCCTCTTTCCGAGCCAGCGCACCATGGACGAAGGCGGCCGCGCCGGCCTCGAAGAGGAACGCCGCCTCGCCTATGTCGGCATCACCCGCGCTAGAAAGCGCGCCCGCATCTCTATGGCGCAGAACCGCCGCACCCACGGCCTCTGGCAATCCGCCATTCCCTCGCGCTTTCTCGACGAGCTGCCGCCCGAAGCCGTCGAGGTCAAGGATACCGGCAGTGCCTATGGCGGCTATGGCTATGGCGGCCGCACCTCCTCGCGCTTTTCGACCGCCGACCCCTTCGACTCGATCTACGAAACCCCTGGCTGGCAACGCGCCCGCGCCCAGGCCAAAGACCGCAAAGGCGGCGGTCCTCTCACCATCGACGGTGACCTCGTCGCGCGATCAACCGACGACGGCCGCGGCAGCAAATACGCCGCCGGCGAAAGGGTGTTCCATTTGAAATTCGGCTACGGCCGGATTGAATCCATCGAAGGCAATAAGCTCAGCATCGAGTTCGAAAAGGCAGGACGCAAGAAGGTGCTGGAGAGTTTTGTGAGCAAAGGCTGAGGCGCCGCGCTCCCCACCCTCCTTTGCGCTAATGCCGGCTCGGCTATCGATATCTCTTGCCTACGTCGGCGAATGTTGCCTCGGCCAGCCGCTCGAACAATTTGTCGTCCAGGAGGATCTTTTCTCCCGCCGCGATTCCCGTCACCGACTTCCCCGCGTCGTACTTAATGGTCGCGTTCTGCCCCATTACCCCATAATTGTCCTTGATGCCGTCGCACAGCATCCTGAGCTCGTTGAGCGCTCCACCTTCCTTGCCTTCGAGACTCCGCTGCCGATGCAGAAAGTAGCTGTCGAGGGCCAGCACCAGCGAAGCGAAATGGCCGGGTGCGAACGCCTTCGCTTCGTCGGGGGCCGCCTTCAGCAGCTTGCGGTACGCCTTGAGCTGTGCGGCCACCTCGGCCCGGCGGGCCGCCAGATAGTCGCCATTGTATGATGTCACTGCGAGCATGATGTCCTCCTTGTGCCCCTATGTCGCGCCAACCCGGCCAATTTCGACACGGGGGAACAACCCGTTCCAAATCAAAGCGTCGTGGCCGCCCGCGCCTTAGCCTTGGCAACGTCGATTCCGAGCCTTCGCTCGCGATAAATGATGAAGATGCCCGAGGCGACCACGATCAGCCCACCCACAAGCATAAAGAGTGTCGGCACATCACCGAAGAACACGAAGCCCACCAGCACTGAAAGTACCAGCGAGCTGTATTCGAACGGCGCGACGACGCTCATCTCGGCATGGCGGTAGCTTTCGGCGAGGAGGATCTGGGCTATCCCGCCGGCGATCCCGGCGCCGACGAGATAGCCCGCCTGCAATGGTGTCGGCGTCACCCAGCCGAAAGGCACCGTCAGCAGCGACAATGCGCTCGCCGTTGCGAGAAAATAGAAGACCACCGTCGCCGGCCGCTCGGTTTCGACCATGCGCCCGACCAGCAGTTGCGCGACCGCACCAAGCGTCGCAGCGCCCAGCGACGCCGCGACGCCGATTGCGGCCGCGCTGCTGACGCCCGACGAAAACAGTGTCAGGCTCGGCCAGGCAATAATCACCACGCCGGCAAATCCCGCCGCCACTGCCGTCCACCGATAGAGCCGAACCACTTCGCGTAAGAACACGGCGCTGAACACCACGATCAGCAGCGGCATGGCATAACCGAGCGTCACCGCCTCAGGCAGCGGCAACCGCGATAGCGCAAAGAAGAACAGCATCATCGATACCGTTCCAACGATCCCGCGCGTCGCGTGTCCGACGATCGATTGCGTCCTGACGCCGGCGCTCAATTCTCCGCGCAGTGCCAAAAACACCACCACGGTCAGGAACCCGAAGAAGGAGCGGAAAAACACCAGCTCGCCGGTCGGCACGCCCTGCGCGGCCTTGAGCATCGCCGACATTCCCAGAAAGACGCAGACCGACGCCACCTTAAGCGCAATGCCCGTCAAAGCCGCATCGCGCGGCGCACTGGAAGGAGCTGAAGACACGGGTTCGCGCGAAGAGGGATCGTCGGTCATTCCATCCCCCGTTTCTCCCGCCATTGCAAGCCGGTGATCCCCGCTTCCGCTCCCTCGCCATTCGCGCTAACACCCGCCCATGACTCTCAGCCAGCTTTCAGCCCCCCTCACTCGCGATCAGGCCTTCGCGCTCGTCGACGCCGTGATGGAGCTTGACGATCTTGCCCTCACCGCCTCCGCGCATGAAGATGCCGAGACGGGCGAATGGGTGTTCGAGGCGACCTGCGACACCCTGCCCGACCTCACCGCGTTCGAGGAGCTGGCCCGCACCACCTTGGGTGGCTGCATCGGCTTCGAAATCACGCCCATCGATCCCAAGGTCAACTGGGTCGCCAAATCGCTTGAAGGCCTGAAGCCAGTCTCGGCCGGCGGCTACTATGTCTATGGCAGCCACGAGACTGCCCTACCGCCCAGCGGCCTCATCCCCATTCGCATCGACGCCGCCGAAGCCTTCGGCACCGGCCATCACGAAACCACGACCGGTTGCCTCGAAGCCATCGACCGCATCCTGAAGCGCACCCGCCCCCGTCACATGCTCGACATCGGCACCGGCACGGGCGTCCTCGCTATTGCGCTCGCAAAGCGCACGCGTCTGAGCGTCATCGCCAGCGACATCGATCCGGTTGCGACGCGCACCACCGCCGCCAATGCTGCCGCCAATGGCGTCGGCCGCCAGATCATTGCCATCACGGCCCCAGGCCTCGAGCACCGGCTGATTGCTAAATCGGCGCCCTACGATCTGATCGTCGCCAACATCCTCGCCGCACCCCTGATCGAAATCGCGCCCGCCATGGCGAAGTCGGCGGGTCGTGGCGCGGCCATCATCCTGTCCGGCATTCTCGGCACCCAGGCGGCACGCGTCACGGCCGCCTATGCCCGCGCCGGCCTGGTCCTCCGCCAGCGCCTCGAACGCGGCGACTGGGCCACGCTCATTCTGGAGAAAGCCTGATGGACATCACCGGCTTCAGCCCGCCGATCTTCCAGCACTTCGACGTGAAGACAAGTCACGCCACCGTTCGCCCCCGCCTCAAGGCCCTGCGGGCCGCGCTGGCCGATGCGGGCCTCGATGCCTTCCTCATTCCGCGCGCCGATGCTCATCGCGGTGAATCGGTCCCTGCGAGCGAAGCCCGCCTCGCTTATGTCACGAGCTTCACCGGTTCCGCAGGTATCGCCATCGTCTCTTCTACCAAGGCGGCGCTGTTCGTCGACTCGCGCTATACGCTGCAGGCCCCAGCCGAGACCGATCCGAAGCTCGTCGCGATCGTCGAAACGCTGCAGGGCGGTGTCGATGCCCGTATCGGCGACTATCTGCCCAAAGGCGGCAAGCTCGGCTTCGACCCCTGGCTGCATACACCGGGCGAGATCAAGGAACTTGGCGAAAAGCTCGACGGCAAAGCCGTGCTGGTCCCCACCGCAAATCTCGTCGATCGCATCTGGGCCGACCGTCCCAGCCCGCCTAATGGCATCATAGAATTTCTCGGCCACAACCGCGCCGGCCGCACCGCTGGGGACAAGCTCGCTGAACTGCAGAAGACGCTGGTCGCTGAGAACGCCGATGTGTTGGTGCTCAATCTGCCGGAATCGATCAATTGGCTGCTCAATATGCGCGGTCGCGATGTCCCCAATGTCCCGGTCGTCCTCGGCTTCGCCATCGTGCCCAAGAAAGGCATGCCAACGCTCTACGTGCATGACTCAAAAATTGACGCCGAACTGCGCCACGGCCTCAAGGGTATTGCCAAGATCGCCGCCCTCGATGCGCTGATGGCTGATCTGCGTAAGCTCGGCGCCGCCGACAAGCGCGTCTGGGTCGATCCCGCCAGCATCCCGATTGCCATCCTCGATGCGATCAAGGGCGTCAGCGACGCAAGCATCATCGAAAAGCGCGATCCCGTCCTCTTGCCCAAGGCGCGCAAGAACGATGCCGAGATTGGGGGCATGCGCGAGGCACACCGGCTTGACGGCATCGCACTGGCCAAATTCCTCTCTTGGTTCGATGCCGAAGCACCCAAGGGCAAGCTTGACGAGATCGGCATCGTCACCGCCCTCGAACATTTTCGCCGCGAGGAAGAAACCTGCGTCGATGGCAGCTTCGACACCATCTCGGGTGCCGGGCCCAATGGCGCGATCATCCATTATCACACCGACCTCAAGACCAACCGCCGGCTGAAGCCCGGCGAATTGTTGCTGCTCGATTCGGGCGCGCAATATCTCAGCGGCACCACTGACATCACGCGCACTCTGTCGACGGGCAAGGCGACTGCCGAGCAGAAGGATCGCTTTACCCGCGTGCTCAAAGGCATGATCGCCATTTCGATGGTGCGCTTCCCCACAGGGACGAGCGGCGCCCAGATCGATGTGCTGGCCCGTCAGTTCCTCTGGCAGGACGGCATCACCTACAACCACGGCACCGGCCATGGGGTAGGCGCGTTCTTGGGCGTGCATGAAGGGCCGATCGGCATCTCGCCGCGCTACACCACGCCGTTCGAGCCGGGGATGATCCTCTCGAACGAACCCGGATACTACAAGCCCGGCGCCTATGGCATCCGCACCGAGAATCTCGTTCTGGTCGTCGAGAGCGATATCGGCGATGGTAAGTTCCTCGAATTCGAGACCCTGACGCTCTGCCCGGTCGATCTGCGGCTCATTGACGAGTCTCTGCTCACCGCGTCCGAGCGCGACTGGCTCAACGCCTATCATAAGCGCGTTTTTCGCGAGATCGGCCCCGCGCTAAAAGGCGGCACCAAATCCTGGCTGAAAGAAGCGACCCGTCCGCTCTGACGCTAGGCGTTCACGAGCTCGAGCCACTGCTCCTCCGTGAGCACCGAGATTCCGAACTCCGCCGCGAGCTTGAGCTTGCTTCCCGCACCCGGCCCCGCCACCACCAGATCAGTGTTCTTGGACACCGAGCCCGCGACCTTGGCGCCCAGCCGTTCGGCCATCGCCTTGGCCTCACCGCGCGTCATCTTCTCGAGGCTGCCGGTGAACACTACGGTCTTGCCGGCCACCTGCGAATTGGCCGAGACGGTGACCACATAGGGCTTCGGGCGAACCTCATCCAGCAGATCGTCGAACGCCGTGACGTTCCGCGCATTGGAAAAGAAGTCACGGACCGCTCGTGTTACCACTTCGCCGATGCCGTGGATCGAGGGAAACTCGCCACTGATCCCGGCCGCGCGGAACCCCTCGACAGTCGAGAAAATCTTGGCGAACACCGCCGCGTTGGTTTCGCCCAGATGCCGGATGCCGAGGGCGAACAGGAAGCGGTCGAGTTCGGGTTCACGCCGCGCATCGATATTACCAAAGAGCTTGTCGAGCCCTTCATAGGTGCGCTCTTCCGCCGCAAGAATTTTCTGCCGCTTCTTGCCGCTCGCCGCTTCGCGCTGCCGCGCCTGCTCCTCGCGCCGCCCGTGGAGTGCCTTCTCTACCGCAGCGCGCTTCCGCTTCAGCCGGAATATGTCGCCAGGCGTCTTGAGCAGGCCGCGGGCGAAGAACAGCTCGATATTTTCAGCCCCGAGCCCCTCGATATCGAGCCCGCCGCGCGACACGAAATGTTTGAGCTTTTCGACCGCTTGCGCGGCGCAGATCAGCTCGCCGGTGCAGCGCCGCCGGGCATCCTCCTTCCCCGTCTTCTCATTGATCTCGCGTATCGCGGGCGAACCGCAAACCGGGCAGGTGTGCGGGAACTCATAGGGCTTGGCCCCCTTGGGCCGCTTCTCCGTGATTACGCGGACGATCTGCGGGATCACATCGCCCGCCCGCTGGATCACCACCGTATCGCCAATCCGGATGTCGATTTCGGTTTCGCCGCGGATCGGCTGCCCGAAGCTGTCGCGCCCTTTGATATAGTCCTCATTGTGGAGCGTGACATTGACCACAGTGACACCACCCACCGTAACCGGATCGAGCCGCCCGACCGGCGCCAGCGTGCCGGTCCGCCCGACCTGAATATCGATCTGCCGCAGCACGGTCGTCGCCTGCTCGGCCGGGAATTTGTGGGCGATGGCCCAGCGCGGCTCGCCGGTTACTGTGCCCCAGCGCCGCTGGAGATCCAGCCGGTCGAGCTTATAGACGACGCCGTCGATGTCGTAACCGAGCGAGGAGCGCTGGGCCTCAATGGCGCGATATTGCGCCACGAGCTCATCGACCGTCGAGGCCCGGGCCATCAGCGGGCTCGTCTTGAAGCCCCAGGTGGCAAATTTCTGCACCGCCTCATATTGCGTCGGCGCCGGATCGGCCGAGGACGCGCCCCATGCATAGGCGAAGAATTTGAGGTTGCGGCTGGCGGTTACACTGGCGTCCTTCTGGCGCAGCGACCCAGCGGCGGTATTGCGTGGGTTCACGTATTCCTGCCCGCCCACCGCGGCAGAGCGCGCCTTCAGGGCCGCGAATTCGGCGTAAGTCATATAGACCTCGCCTCGGATTTCGATCAGTTCGGGCCAGCCCTTGCCCTTAAGCTTGGGCGGAATGTCGGCAATGGTGCGGAGGTTCTCCGTGATGTCCTCGCCCACGCTGCCATCGCCCCGCGTCGCGCCGCGCACCAGAACGCCCTTCTCATAGCGCAGCGAGGCCGATAGCCCATCGATCTTGGGCTCGGCGGTGAAGTCCAGCTGCAGATCTTTGTCGCGCTCGAAGAAGCGGCGGGCGCGGTCGACGAAGTCGACAACGTCCTGCTCCTCGTAAGCCTTGGCGAGGCTGAGCATCGGTGCCTCGTGCCTGACCTTGGCGAAACCTTCGACGGCAGCGCCGGCAACCTTGTCGCTGAGGCTATCGGCCCGTTTCAGTGTCGGAAACGCTCCCTCGAGCGCCTGATAGCGCCGCTTCAGTGCGTCATAGGCGGCGTCCGTCAGCTCCGGCGCGTCGGCCTCGAAGTAGAGCGCATCGGCCTTGGCCAGCACTTCGTGCAGGCGGTCGAGTTCGGCGCGCGCCGCCTCTTCCGAGAAGCTCTCGATTTCGCGCGCCTCGGCGCTCATGCGACTTCCGAAAGCAAGCGCCCCGCGGCGGCGCGGGCCTCATCGGTGACCTTGGCACCGGCCAGCATGCGCGCGATCTCTTCCTTTCGCGCCGCCCCGTCGAGTCGGCGGACATGCGTACGCATGAAGGCACCCTCCTCCACCGCCTGCTTTTCGATCAAGAGATGCGTCTCGGCGCGCGCCGCGACCTGCGGCGCATGAGTGACCGCCAGCACCTGAACTTTGCCTGCGAGGCGCTTGAGGCGTCGTCCGATCGCATCGGCCACCGCGCCGCCGACACCCGTGTCGATCTCGTCAAAGATCAGCACCGGCGCCGAGCCGCGATCGGCCAGCACGACTTTGAGCGCGAGGAGAAACCGGCTGAGCTCCCCGCCTGAGGCAACTTTCATCAAGGGACCGGCTGCGGTCCCCGGATTGGTCTGCACATGAAACGCAATTTGGTCGAACCCGCTGCTCGCGATTCGCGCCTCATCGCTCTGCATATCGACGACGAACTTCGCCGCTCCCAGCTTGAGATCCGGCAACTCCGCTTCGACAGCCTTGCCAAGCTGCTTCGCGGTTTTTCCCCGCGCCGCGCTCAACCCCTTTGCCGCTTTCTGATAGGCGAGGCGCGCTGCCGCCGCTTCCGTCTCCAGCTTCACTAAGGTGCCTTCACCGCTTAGCAGCATTTCGAGATCGTCGCGATATTTCGTGAGCACTCCCGGCAGGTCGGCCACCGCGACATGATGCTTGCGCGCCATACCGCGCAGCGCGAACAGCCGCGCTTCGACCTTTTCGAGTTCGTCGGGATCGAACGCCATGTCGCGCTTCAACGCATCGATCGTCTCCCCGGCCCGGTCGAGCGCCAGGAGCGAAGCATCGACTGCCTCGATCAGCGGCTGAAAGACGCTCATCCCACCTTCGGCTTTCCTCGTCAGACGGCGCATCAGCCCCGCCAGCGCCGGTCCGGGCGCCGTGGGACCGCTCAGAATCTCATCGGCATCGCGGACTTCTTCGGCGGCTTTCTCGAGTTGCATGAGCCGCTGCCGTCGTTCCGCCAATGCCTCTTCTTCATCGGCCTCAGGCGCAAGCTCTGCCAGTTCCTGGACGACGTGCCGGGCATAGTCCTCGCGCGTCTGCGCCTCGGCAATCACCCGGCGCTGAGCCGCGACCGCCTCATCGGCGGCGACCAGTACCCCGTGCGCGGCGCGCACCGAGGCGACTTCTGCCTCGAGACCACCAAAGGCGTCCAGCAGCGCCCGATGGGTCGCCGCATCAACCAGAGCGCGATCATCATGCTGTCCGTGAATCTCGACCAGCTGCCGGCCGATCTTTTGCAGCAGCGCCGCGCCCACTGGCTGGTCATTGATGAAGGCCCGTGTCCGGCCGTCGGCAAACTGGGTCCGGCGTAAGATGAGATCGGCATCGTCGGCAATGTCGTTTTCACGTAGCGCGACCCGCGCCGGATGCTCTTCGGGGAGCTGCAGAATGGCGACGACGTGCCCGCTCTCGGCGCCGTTGCGCACCAGCGACGCGTCCCCGCGGCCGCCAAGAGCCAACGTCAGGGCGTCGAGCAAAATGGATTTACCCGCGCCGGTCTCGCCGGTTAGCGCCGTCAAGCCGCCTTCCACCGACAGATCGAGCTGGTCGATCAGCACGATATTGCGAACCGAGATGGCGCTCAGCAAATCCGTCTAGCTCCGCCGCTGCCGACTCAATTGCAGCAGATGCCCGCTCCCGCCGCAACGACGACAGCAAGAACAAAATAGCAACATCGACGAGGTTTGGCTAGCCCTGGAGCGCCGTCGCGAGGGTGCTGCCCTTGTTGACGACTGGCTCGAGTCCGACCTTCTGCAACAGGGCGTAAGCGTCCTTGTACCACTGGCTGCTCGGGTAATTGTGGCCCAGCACGGCGGCCGCGGTCTGCGCCTCATTGGTCAGCCCGAGCGCCAAATTCGCCTCGGTCAATCGGAACAGGGCTTCCTCGATATGCGACGAGGTCTGGAACCGGTCGACCACGACCCGGAAGCGATTGATGGCGGCAGCGTACTGGCCATTGCCCTCATAGTAGCGGCCGACCGACATTTCCTTGCCCGCCATCTGATCGACGGCGATCACCAGCTTATCCTTGGCGTCCTTGGCGTATTCGCTCTTGGGATAGTTGGAAATCAGCAGCGTATAAGTCTCAATGGCCTGCTGCGAAATCTTCTGGTCGCGCGTGATGTCGGTGATCTGCGCAAAATACGCGGTGCCCTTAAGGAAGAGCACATAGGCCATCTCTTCGGACGCAGGATAGACCGCGATGTAGCGATCGGCGGCGGCAATCGCGTCGGTGAACCGACCGATATGGTAGTTGCCGTAGACTTCCATCAGCTTCGCCTTCTCGTTGTACTGCGAGTAGGGATGCTGCCGCTCCAACTTCTTCAGCGTATCGAGGGCCGCCTGATAATGTTGGGCGTCCATGCTGGCGAGCGCTTCGCTGTAAAGCGTTTCCGGCGGGATGATCTCTTCGTCGACCAGTTTTGTCGGGCCGAACAAACTGCAAGCGGAGAGGAATACCAAGGCGATCGCCACGGCAAGAATACGGCCGGTGAGGCCGGTAGCCGCCCTGAATTCCGTAGCTGTCACGAATTGCCCCGTCCGGTTATGCGCCGCACCATATCACTGATGTGCGGCCTAGACATCAAATCCATCAAAACTGTGACGCGGGGTCAGCCGACGGAGCGGATATAGGGCCGAACTTCGATGCCTTCCGGCATGTCGTCTAGCGCATCAAAGGCCAGCGGCAAATCTTCCGCAGAGACGATCTCGTAATTCGCTTCGCTGGCAAACAGCCCCTGTAACACCAGCGCATTGAGCGCATGGCCGCCCTTAAAGGACCGGAACCGGCCATAGATTGGAAGCCCGCAAAGCGCCAGGTCACCCATTGCATCGAGCAGCTTATGACGGACGAACTCGTCCTCGTAGCGAAGCCCGCCCGGATTGAGAATGCGGTCCTCATGCACGGTGATCGAATTGTCGAGCGAGGAGCCAAGCGCGTACCCCGCCTGGCGCAGGATCTTGGCGTCGCGCACAAAGCCGAAGGTGCGGGCCCGCGATACGTCGCGATAATATTTGCGGGGCGTCCAGTCGAAAATCATTCGCTGCCGGCCGATCACTCGGCTGTCGAACTCGATCTCGAGATCAAGCAGCCGGCCATTGTAAGGCTCGAGCGCCGCCGATGCGTCATTGTTGCGGACGAGCACCTGGCGAATGATCTTGATGTAGCGCCGGCTTTTGGACTGGATTTCGAGACCGACGCGGAGGATCGCATCGGCGAACGGCGCCGCACTGCCATCAAGGATGGGACATTCGGGACCGTTCAGGGTGATCAGCGCATTATCGACACCGAGGCCGGACAGCGCCGAGACCACATGCTCGACCGTCGCGACCGAGACGCTGTCGCCCAGGTCGAGCGTTGTGCACAGCGTTGTTCGCGTCACGCGCGAGAAATGAACCGCAACCGGTCCAACCACCGTGCCATTCTCAAATTTGCGCTGAATTCTATAACCGCTGTCAGCGGCGGCCGGCTCGATTATCAGCGTAACAGGCAGCCCCGAATGAACGCCGAAACCGCTGAACTCCAACGCACCACCCAGGGTGCGTTGCCGCGCCGACAGCTTCTGCATCAAAGAACTCCAAACCCCTGACCCAAATCAGTCTTAGCCAAAAAAAATCCGGCGCGGAAGGCGCGCCGGACACTGTTCCACGGTCCTGATCTTGACCCGCCTAACCGTGTTTGCGGAGGAAAGAGGGGATCTCGATATGGTCCTTGTGAGGCACCTGGCGTCCCTGTGCGTCGAGATTGCCAGCCGCACCCTGCGGGGCCACGGAAGCCCCGGAATTGCGGGCCCCACCGGCCTCGATGGCGCTGCGCGCGGCGGCATCATCGACCGCCGAATAGGACGTTTCATCGCGCACTTGCGGAGCATGCGGGCGCAGTCCGATACCCACGTTTGAAGCCAGCCTTTTGAACAATGCGCGGGCATTGCGGGGCTCCGGATCGCGACGTTCTTCGGCGACCAGTGACCTTCTGGCAACAGCTGGAAGCTCCTCAGTGCGGGGCATACGGCGCTGAACATCGGGACGTTCCGCATGGGAAGGTACGTAGACGCTCGGAATCGGCGGCTCGGGAGCCCGAATCGGCTCCTCGATATGGGCGTGCGCGGCGGCTGGGATGTAGGGCTCGACGGTGATCCCGTCATCCTGCTCGTAAGTCGAATAGGCCGGCTCCTGATGGATCGCTTCGGCAACGGCCTGCTGCACCTCGGCTTCAAGCTGCGGCATCGCCGCTTGTTCCAGCGCCAGTTGCCGCGGCCTGACGGCAAGCGGGGCACGCGACGTGTTGGCCTTCATCGGCTCGAGCGCCTGAACCATGGTCGCGTCGGTTCCGGTCGCGACCACCGCGACGCGAATCTTGCCGCTCATTTCGGGATCGTAGGTCGCGCCCAGAATGATGTTGGCGTCCGGATCGACTTCCTCGCGGATGCGGCTCGCCGCTTCGTCGACTTCGTAGAGGGTGAGGTCCGGACCGCCGGTGATCGAAATGAGAAGTCCACGCGCGCCATGCATCGACACATCGTCGAGCAGCGGATTGGCGATCGCCGCTTCTGCCGCGTGCCGCGCCCGGTCTTCGCCGGAGGCCTCGCCGGTGCCCATCATCGCCTTGCCCATGCCGCGCATCACAGCGCGCACGTCGGCGAAGTCGAGATTGATCAGCCCTTCCTTGACCATCAGGTCGGTGATGCACGAGACACCCGAATAGAGCACCTGGTCGGCCATCTTGAAGGCGTCGGCGAATGTGGTCTTTTCGTTCGCGACCCGGAACAGATTCTGGTTCGGGATGACGATCAGCGTATCGACGTGCCGATGCAATTCGTCGATGCCGTCCTCGGCGAGGCGAGCCCGGCGATTGCCTTCAAACGTAAACGGCTTGGTGACGACGCCGACCGTCAGGATACCCTGCTCGCGCGCCGCACGCGCGATCACCGGAGCGGCCCCGGTACCCGTCCCGCCGCCCATGCCGGCCGTGATGAACACCATATGCGAGCCCGAAAGGTGGTCGTTGAGCTCGTCGAAGCTCTCCTCCGCCGCTGCCCGGCCGACTTCGGGGTGCGAACCCGCGCCAAGCCCCTCGGTCACCGAGACGCCGAGCTGGATAATCCGCGGCGCTTTGGAGAGCGCCAGCGCTTGGGCGTCGGTATTGGCGCAGACAAAGTCCACCCCATCGAGACCGGACGTGATCATGTTGTTGACCGCGTTTCCGCCCGCTCCCCCCACACCGAAGACGGTGATGCGGGGCTTCAGTTCCTGGATGTCAGGGATGGTAAGATTGATTGGCATTGAGGGCCCCATCGGTGGCGTTTCGAGACCATTGTTAGTCGCCAATTCGTTAACCGGCTCCTAACAATTGACGCCAATCCGTTAATGCAAATGCAGAATGCGACGGTTGCCCCAGCCCCCGCTTACCATCCGTTAACCATGCTGAAGTCGTGGATTAGAAGCTGGTGCGCAGCCAGTTGCCGACGCGGGCCAGATAGCCGTCGGTGCCGGTGAGTTTTGCCGTCTGCTGCGGCTCGACAAATTCTTGCGCGCAGATCTGCGGATAGATCAGCATGCCCGCAACAGTCGCGAAGGACGGTCCTTTGGCCATTTCCGGCAGGCCCGCAATACCCATGGGCCGACCGTTCCTCACATTGCGGGCAAGAATGCGCCGCGCCATTTCCGGCAGCCCCGTCAGATCGCTGGCGCCGCCAGTCAGAACAAACCGGCGGCCGCAGATATCCATCATGCCGGTGGCCTGCATCCGGTCGCGTAGCGCCGTCAGAATTTCCTCCACTCGGGGACGGAGAATGCGCGTGATGTGGGAGCGCGGAATTTGGCCCGGGACCTCATCGGCCGGGGCGCCCACAGGCATCACGGAAATCATGTCCCGCTCTTCGGCCTGACCCGGCAGCACCGAACCGTAGACCGTTTTCAACCGCTCGGCATCGGCAACCGAAACCGAAAGCTGCCGCGCAATATCGAGCGTCAAATGGTGCCCGCCAATGGCGATGGCATCGCAATGGACCAGTTGGCCCTCTGCGAACACGGCGAGCGTCGTGGTGGCACCACCGAAATCGATGGTCGCGACACCCAGCTGCGCCTCGTCGTCGACCAGCGTCGACATGCCCGAGGCATAAGGCGTCGCCATCAGCGCCTCGATCTGCAGATGGCAGCGATTGAGCACCAGTTCGATATTGCGCATCGCCAGCGTTTCGGCACTGATCACCGAAATGTCGACCGACAGATTCTCCCCCACCAGCCCCCGCGGATCCTTGACGCCCTTCTGGCCATCGATGGCGTAGCCGATCGGCAACGCGTGAACGATCGAGCGCTCGGGGCGTACGCTGCGCTCGTTGACAGCGCGCAGCACGCGCTGGATATCGGCCTTCTCGCACTCCTGGCCGCCGAGGCTGACCGACGCCGAGAACGTCTCGGAGCCGAGACGCCCCGCAGTCACATTGACGATTACCGATTCGAGCGTCAGCCCCGCGGCACGCTCGGCCATGCCCACGACCGTGCGGATCGCCTGCTCGGCCTTGCTGAGATCGGTGATCACCCCACTCTTGATGCCCGAGCTTGCGCCATAGCCGAAGCCGACGATTTCGGCGCTATGTGTGCGGCCCCTGAGCGATTTGCCCTCGGGGCGCGGACTCAGTCGGGCGATGACGCAGCAGATTTTAGTCGACCCGATATCGAGCACGGACACCAGGGAAGCCCTGCCCGGTTGTACCGGCTTCAGGCGGGCGGTCATCGAATCGGCGATCATTGCGGTTTGGCCTCCGCCGCGCGCTCGGCCGGCGTTTCATAATCGGCGTCACCCTTGGTGACGCGCTTGGACTTCTTTGCTTCGTCCTTGCGCGCCGCAAGCGCCAGATCGCCCAGCTTGAGCGACACCATGCCGGCGACCCGCATGTCGATGACCGTCACGTCGCGATCGAGCAACTGCTCGGTCTGCTGGTACATTTCCAACTGGTCGAGGGCCTGGGCGACGCCGAATTCCGGCAGCTGCACGCGCAGCCCGGTGTAAAAGATCAAATCCCAGCGCCGGTCGCCAACCCGGCTGAGCGCCGCCAAATTCTCGCGCACCGCCGGGTGACGATCGAGCGATTTGATCATCACCATCGCGTCATCGGCAGCGCCCTCGCCCACCACCAGCGGCAGTTCGCGGAAGCTGCCGTCGTCGGGGGCAACGGCGCTGCCATCAGCGTCGACCAAATAGGTCGCGTCGCCAATGCGCCAGCGCGCCATTGGCACCTTTTCTTCGATGATGACTTGCAGCTCGCCCGGATAGACCCGCCGAATGGTCACCGACTTCACGGCTGGAAAGGCCATCAGCCGGTCGCGCGCCGCATCGGCATCGTAATTGAGCGTCGAACTGCTGGGGCCGATCGCCAGCGCCTTCAGGATCTCGGTCTCGCTGGTCAGCGACTGGCCCGAAATGTTGATCTTACTGACGCCGAACCCGGCCTTGGCAAACTCGCCCTGAGCCAGATCGTTGACGGCCACGGCGCCGCTTGCGATCAGGCCGCGCGCTTCATAGGCGACGACCGCACTCGTGAGCACCAGCGCCGCCGCCAGCCCCCTCAGGATCAGGCGGCGATGCAGCACCCATGCGGTACGGAAATTGAGGTGCGCCCGCCTCGAAATCTGGCCGATCGGCACCGGGAACTGGCGCGGATCGACGAGCTGGGCGCCGGCAAAGTCCCTCGCGGCTACCTGTTGCAACTCGCATCCTCCACCATCCAGGCGACCAGCTCCTCGAACGAATGGCCGGCCGCGGCCGCCTGTTCGGGAACCAATGACGTCTCGGTCATGCCAGGCTGGGTGTTGATCTCGAGGCAGACAAGCTCGCCGTCCTCGCCTGCCCTGTCGTTGAAACGGAAATCGCTTCGCGAGACGCCCCGGCACCCCAGCGCCGCATGCGCCTTGAGCGACATCTTCTGCA
>JBDSEK010000095.1:0-20937 GCA_039920085.1 Devosia sp.
CCGCGTATTTGGGGAAGAATTCGAGCTCGTCATAGGACAGATGGTCGTGGATCCACCAGGCCAGCGCCTCCCAATGACCGGTTGTCTCGTACCAGGGGACAAGGGCATGGACGATAATGGTGGCGCAGGCGCCCATCTCACCCTTGTCCGTTCGCCGGTCCCAGATGTGGCCGGCGAAATTGCTATTATTGCTCCCACAGTTGAGCTTGTGCTTGTTGCCGAAGCCGTTGACTTCAGGACTGCGGTAGGCGGAGCGGATGGAGATCCGGCCGAAGCGGGCGGCCAGGGGCTCGAGCGCATCCTCGCAGAGTTTGCGTCCGGCCATGATGGCGAGCTCCGGATCGTCCGGGATATTGGCCAAACCGTAGAAGCTGGCGATTTCGGAATGGAGGAAATCGCGCATGAAGAAGCTCTCGCTGAGGCGGACGCGGCCCAGTTCCTCGAGGGCGCGCATCGACTGGGGTTTCCTCATTTCGCCTCCATTGCCGCCTAGCCCGGCAGCCCCTATCAATGTCGGGACCAAGCCGACGCCACAACCCGGATTTTCCCATGCTTCGTCTGATCCTCGCCGTTTTGATCCTTTCCGCTGTTCCGGCTCTTGGGCAACAGGCGCCGGAGGATGTCGATGCGCGCATCGACAGTGTCCTGGGCAATCATCTGCCGTACGAAGCGGCGTTCGTCGATTTGCGCGCGGCGGTCGAGGCGAAAAATGTCGACGCGCTGGCGGCGCTCATTGCCTATGGTGCGCCGATCTTCCTCAATGGCGAGCAAGTGACACTCGCCGACGAGGCTGAATTCAAAGCGCGGGTCGCTGAGTTCTTCACCGAGGAGGTGAAGGCCGCGGTGATGGCGCAAACCTACGAGACGCTGTTCGTCAATGCCGATGGCATCATGTTCGGGACCGGCCAGCTGTGGCTTGGCGGCACCTGCAAGGATGAGAGCTGCGCCGACCCTGCAGTCAAAATCATTGCCATCAATACGGCTAAAGGCAATGGCTAGCCGATGCTTCTACAGGTCGTCTTCATCGCCGCCATCGCCGCCGAGTCCATGACGGCGGCGCTGTCGGCGGGGCGGCGGGAGATGGACTGGTTTGGGGTCTGCGTGCTGGCTTGCGTTACGGCGCTGGGCGGCGGCACGGCGCGCGATTTGATCCTTGGACACTATCCGCTGACCTGGGTCGCGTCGCCCTGGCTGCTCTTGGTCTGCTGCGGTGCTGCACTGGCAACGATCGCGCTGGCCCGCTTCATGGATCATCTGCGCTGGCCGTTCCTCCTGCTCGATGCCCTAGGGCTGGTGGTGTTCACCATTATCGGCTGCGATATCGCGATCGAGATGGGACAGCCGCCCTTGATCGTGATCGTTTCGGGGATGCTGACGGGTATCGGCGGCGGCGTGTTGCGCGATGTGCTGTGCAACGATGTGCCGCTGGTGTTTTCGGGAGAGCTCTACGCCACCGTCTCGATCGTTTCGGCCGCCATCTACTTTTTCGGGCTCAGCTTGGGCGTGGCCCATGAGTTTATTACGGTGGCGGCCATCGTGGTGGGGTTTGCGCTGCGCGGCTTTGCGATCCTGTTCAAATGGGGCATGCCAAAATTCGTCTATGACAAGAATCTGCGATGAAGCCTGAGCGCATGCAGCTGAGCCGGAGGGCCGGGTTCAATCTGCAGGCGGCGTCGCGCGCGCTCAACGGGCTGCCGGCCAAGCGGGTCACTCGTCCAGGGAAGTGGGGCAACCCGTTCACGATAGAGGAAATCGCAGGGCGCTACGGCCTTGACCCGGATGCGGCGCAAGCCCGGGCAGTTGCGCTTTGCGGCGCATGGTTGCGCGGGTCTCTCGAGGAGAGTCTGTCTCCTGGAACGCCGCCCACCCGAGCCGAGATCCGCTCGGCACTCGGAGGGCACAACCTGGCTTGCTGGTGCCGGCCGGGTTCGCCGTGTCACGCGGATGCGCTTCTTGTCCTAGCCAATGGCGAGTGACGCGGCGCACGCCTCTAGCAAAACCCTTTGTTGCTGCTAAGATCGAGCTTGGTGGACATGCCGCGATATGCGGGCAGCCGGGCTTTCGGCCTTGTTCCGTCGCCGGGCGAGAGGGTACCCCTCTTGTGCTGGCTGTGAAACTTATTGCGTCAACGGCAATGTCCTGACGCGCGGAGGAAGCCAAGTGGGTGCGGTTCATATCGATAATGTGAAGAAGAGCTACGGCAACGTCGAAGTGTTGCATGGCGTCACGGTAGACATCGCCGATGGCGAGTTCGTGATCCTGGTCGGCCCCTCGGGCTGCGGGAAATCTACCCTGCTGCGAATGATCGCCGGACTGGAAGATATTACCGCCGGCGAGATTTCGATCGGCGGCCGGGTGGTTAACAATCTTGCGCCCAAGGACCGCGACATTGCGATGGTGTTCCAGTCTTATGCGCTCTACCCGCATATGACAGTCGAGCAGAACATGGGCTTTTCGCTGAAGCTGCAGCGAGTCAACAAGGAAGAGACGCGCAAGCGGGTCGCAAACGCTGCGGGAATTCTGGGGCTGGAGCCGTACCTCAAACGCTATCCCCGCCATCTCAGCGGCGGCCAGCGTCAGCGTGTCGCGATGGGCCGAGCTATCGTGCGCAACCCGGCGGTGTTTCTGTTTGACGAACCGCTCAGCAATCTGGACGCCAAATTGCGCGTCGCGATGCGTTCAGAGATTAAGCAGAACCACATGCGTCTCAAGACTACGACGGTCTATGTGACGCACGATCAGATCGAAGCCATGACCATGGCCGATCGGATTGTGGTGATGCATGATGGTGTTATCGAGCAGATCGGCTCGCCGCTCGAGCTTTATGATCGCCCAGCTAATTTGTTTGTCGCAGGGTTCATCGGCTCGCCAGCGATGAACATGATCACCGGTAAACTCGACGGCGACAAATTCATTGCCGACGACGGCACGCAGATACCGCTGGGCAGCATCGTGCCGGCCAATTCGGCGGGACGGCGCGTGACGCTTGGTGTGCGGCCTGAGCACTTCTCGCTTGATGGCAGTGGCGTCGCCGCACAAGTGGTCACGGTGGAGCCTACCGGTTCGGAGACTCAGGTCGTGGCCCGGTATGCCGGGCAGGAGATCATGGGCGCGTTCCGCGAGAGGATCACCACCAAGCCGGGAGAGAGCCTGAAAATCCGGCCGGAATCGGCATCGGTGCATCTGTTCGACGGAGAAACCGGGCAGCGCATTGTCGCCTAGATAAGCGCGCTAGAGATCGCCAATGCGGCGGAAGCTGAAACGCAGGGTCTGGTGCGGCAGGTGCCGCATTAGCCGGCGATAGATCAGGCCGCAGAGAGCAAAGATCAGCAGCGAGACAGCGAAAAAGTAGAGCGCAGCAACGCCAAAATGCAGGAAGACATTGTAGTCGCGCTCGAACATCTCCCCGGCCTTGTTCATCAGATCCTTCTGATCCCCTACGACCGGCAGGGTGAAATAGATAAGCGCCGTCGCCTGAAAGAGCAGCACTAATTCGTTGGTGTAGCCCGGCCAGGCGATGCGGATCATGTGCGGCCATATGATCGAGCGAAAGCGCTGGGCCGGGCTCATCCCAAAGGCGCGGGCAGCCTCCAGCTCCCCGTGCGGCACGGCACGCATCGCGCCGTGAAAGATTTCGGCATCATATGCGGCAGTGTTGAGCGTGAGGATCGCTGGGCCGAGAAACAGCGGATGGAGCACGAAGCCGTCGATGCCGAGCGGTTTCCACAGCGAAAGATTGAACGCCAGCGCCAGCGAATAAAACGCGAAGAGCTGGATAAAGAAGGGCGAGCCGCGGAAGAAATAGATGTAGCCGCGGCAAAGCCGGCTGACGAGCGGATTGGCTGAGGCCTTGCCCAGTGCCAAAAGGATCCCGAGACCGAAGCCCGCTGGGATCGAGGCCACCGCGAAATAGATATTGGTGAGCGCCGGACCTGACAGCGTGACGATATCGGCGAGGACCGCGTCGAGCCCAGTCATGCGGCGTGCGCGTGAGTTGCGGCGAGACCGGTATTGGCGCGGCGGATGAGGGCGGCGAAGACTCTCTCGGAGACCATAGTCAGGGCAATGTAGAACACCAGAAGTACCGCAAAGTAGCGCCAGCGCCAATCGTCATGGACAAGGCCGGAGACGGCTGAATAATTGGCAGCGCCCAGCCGCTGCGCCCAGGCGACGATATCGATGATCTGGAGCAGCGAAAGCAGGGAGGTTGATTTGATCAGCGACATCCAGACATTGGATAGGCCGGGCAGGCCATAGATCCACATTTGACGCAGGTGGATGCGGCTGAGAATCTGCCAACGGCTCATGCCGAAAGCACGTGCCGCCTCTAGCTGGCCGGCGGGGACCGCATTGAGCGCGCCGGAGATCACGCCGGCGGTGAACGCACCGTAGATGATGCCGAGAGAAAGTGCCGCGAGCAGCAGATATTCGGGCGTGGTCAAATGCCAATTGGCGGCGTCGCAGGGGGGCCACTGACCGAGATTTTGGGCAAGCGTTTCCGCAGTACAAAGGCTTGGTGTGGCCAACCACTCCACGCCCTGCTCGAGGGCAATGGGAAAGAAGAGGAAGAACAGCACGTCCGGCACACCGCGCACGACGTTCATATAGCCGGCGGCGAGCCAGCGCAGCGGCAATGGCCCGCCATTGCGTGCGGCTGCCGTGGCAAGACCGAGGATCAGGGCGACGAACCCGCCGAGGATCGCGGCGTAGAGCGTGTATTGAACGCTCGCATACCAGGCCAGATGCTTGCCATTGGTAAGGTAGGACAGCCAGAAGGACGCATCATCGTCGATGCCGTCGCGCAACCATTGCGGCAGTAGGTCGAGCACTGAGCAGTCCTGACTGGACCCAGGGGGATCGGACGGGACGTGCCCGCCCGACAAGCACCGCTATTTAAAGAACGGTCCAGGACCCATATTGGGGAAGTATCGAGTGATCGTCGCATCGAGCCAGCCATCGGCCTTCATGGCGGTGAGCGCGTCGTTGAACTTGGTTTCGAGCTCGTCCTCCGCCTTGCGGAGGCCAATGCCGGCGCCTTCGCCGATCGATATTCTGGGGCCATCGGCCTTGAGGGTGCCATTCGATCCCTGGACCGTTTCCTCGATGAAGGAGCCTTCGGCCATCACCAGATCGAGATTGCCGGCGTTGAGATCGGCGAGTTCCTGATCGATCGCCTCATAGGTGAGGATGGTGTTGTCGGCCTTGAGGTTCGCATCGAGCCAAGCGGCCTGAATGGTGCCACCCTGAACACCGATCCGCAAACCCGTCATGGTGGCGTAATCGATCGTCGCGGAGGCGAGCGAGATGTAGGTCGAAGGATCGGGCGGGAAATAAGCCTGGGTGAAATCGATCGTCTGCTTGCGCTCGTCGTTAATCGTCATATCGGCCAGAATGCCGTCGTAGTTTCCGGCAATCAGGTTGGGAATGATCGAGTCCCATTCATTGACGACCCAGACGCATTCGAGGCCGGCGCGGCGACAGATTTCGTTCCCGACTTCGACGTCGAAGCCGCCAACCTTGCCGTTGTCGTCGACGTAGTTGAAGGGCGGATAGGCGCCTTCGGTGCCGAGCCTGGTCTGCGCTGCGGCAGGGGCGGCGAGGACAAGGGTTGCGAGCGCGGCCAGCAAGAGCGGTTTCATCGTAGTCTCCAAGTGGCGTTGGTGCCGCGATGCCGCGACTTGCCGCTAGGCTAGCCCAATTGCGCCGGGCGTCAATTCACCGGTGCCGGCCGGCAGAAATGAAGCGCTTCAGCCGGGCCGATTGTGGGGCATCGAAAATCTGGGCGGCCGGACCCTGTTCGTCGACCCGGCCGGCATCGAGGAAAACGACGCGGCCGGCGATGGTGCGGGCGAAGTCCATATCGTGCGTGACGAGAAGCATGGTGCGCCCCTCTTCAGCCAGCAGCCTAATGACGCGGAGTACTTCCGTTGCGAGCTCGGGGTCGATGGCCGAGGTCGGCTCGTCAAAGAGCATGATGCGCGGATTGATACAAAGTGCGCGAGCGATCGCGGCGCGTTGCTGTTGGCCACCCGAGAGCTGGGAGGGATAGGAGGCTGCCTTTTCGGCGATGCCGACCTTGCCGAGCATCTCCATGGCTTCTGCCCGTACCTCGGCGCGGTCGCGCTTCTGCACGCGGAGGGGGATTTCCATGACGTTGTCGAGGACGCTGAGGTGGCTCCACAGGTTGAACTGCTGGAAGACCATGCCCAGCCCCGAGCGGATGCGGCGAATCTGAGCCTCGCTGACAACGCGCCGATGCGGTGGCGTGCCGGTGAGAGCGATGGTCTCGCCGGCGATCCTGACCGTCCCACTGTCGGGTACGTCGAGCATGTTGATGCAGCGCAGCAGGGTCGATTTGCCGGCGCCGGAAGAGCCGATCAGGGCGACGACTTCGCCCTCGCTAGCGGTCAGCGAGACACCGCGTAGCACCTCGGTATCACCGAAGGACTTGTGCAAATCGTCGAGTTCGAGAATGGGCTGCGAGGCAACGCCGGAGCGCGGGGTCATGATGCAAGGGAACAGGCTAGCGCCGCCAATGGCAAGCAAAAGAACGGCCCCGCCGAGGCGGGGCCGCCAGCACACACGAGGAAGGACGTCTTAAGCCGCGGCGCGCGAGCCTTCTTCGAAAAAGAGGGCCTGACTGATCAGCGCTTTGACCATATCGGGGTTGAACGGCTTGGTGACGAGGAAAGTCGGCTCGGGTCGTTCGCCGGTCAAAAGCCGCTCGGGGAAAGCGGTGATGAAGATTACGGGCAGGGCTTCCTTGGTCAGGATGTCGTTGACGGCGTCGATGCCGGAGGAGCCGTCGGCCAGCTGAATATCGGCAAGGATCATCTTGGGGGTGGTCTTGCCATAAAGGGCGACGGCTTCTTTGTGGGTGCGGGCGATGCCGACGACCTTGTGGCCGAGGCTTTCGACCAGTTGCTCGATATCCATGGCGATCAATGGCTCATCCTCAATGATGAGGATATCGGTCGCAACCTGCTTGGATATTTCGCGCGAGGCTTCAGCGAGGAGCTGGGCGAATTCCTCTTTGCCAAGGTCGAGGACCTCGGCCGCCTGGTCGTTGGTGAAGCCTTCCACCGCGACCAAGAGGAAGGCTTGGCGTGAGCGGGGCGAGAGGTTGGAAAGGTTGCGGGCGGCGCGCTGCTCCCAGATAAAATGCGGCTGGGGTTGCGGCACGCGGACGGAGGACGACGTAAACAGTTTGGAAAACAGGCGGTAAATCGAAATCCGGTCGCTTGAGGTCTCGGGGAAGATCGACACATCGGCGATCAGGGCCTCCAGGGTCGCCGCAACATAGGCATCGCCAGACGTTTGCGATCCCGTAACTGCCCGCGAAAACCGGCGCAGATACGGAAGATGCGGTGCGATCCGCATAGACAAGGTCATATTGAACTCCCTGTGACGCTATTTGCCCGAATGGCAGGACAAACGCCGCTACCTGCTATTCGTTCCATAGCGATGGAACTTTGCGCTCTTTCAGCCATTCATGATACCACCACAGAGCTCGGCGTCACTCTGTCTGATGGGTTGGGGTAGTGAAAGACAAGACCAAAATGCAAGAGACACTCAGCTCGCGCGAACGGCGGGGCAATGATGGGCTGGGATCCAATTCGGACATCGGAGCCAAGCTCAGAGCCTATTACGGCGCCGTGCAGGACCAGCCGATACCGGACAAATTTCTAGATCTCCTAGAAAAGCTCGACGCGGTCGAACAGGCCGGCAAGCGGAAGGGCGATTGACCGCCGTGACCGCCAAAGCGTCCGCAGGACAAAAAAAGCCGCAGCCAGAGGCATCTGCGCTCGCCGAAACCCCCTCGTTCAAGCGCGAGATGCTGGCTACGCTGCCGTCCCTGCGCGCCTTCGCCGTATCGCTCTCGGGGCGGCACGACAAAGCCGACGATCTGGTGCAGGACACGGTGATGAAGGCCTGGGCGAAGCAGGACAGCTTCCAGATGGGCACCAACATCAAGGCGTGGCTGTTCACGATCCTCCGCAACGAATTCTACAGCCAGATGCGCAAGCGTGGCCGCGAGGTGCAGGACAGCGACGGCGCCTTTACCGAGCGCATGGCTGTGCATCCGAGTCAGTACGGCATTCTCGACATGGCCGATTTCAAGAAAGCGCTGGACGGCCTACCGCCGGACCAGCGCGAAGCGATCGTGCTGATCGGCGCCTCGGGCTTTTCCTATGAGGAAGCGGCTCAAATCTGCAATTGTGCCGTCGGGACCATGAAGAGCCGCGTTAGCCGCGCCAGAACGCGGCTGCAGGACGTGCTGGGGGTCACCGGCGAGGCCGATTTCGGGCCGGATGCGGTTTCAGCGCAGGTGACCACGCATACCCTCAGCTAAGGCTGCGGGTGGCGCGCGCCTTGATGCAGGCCGCCAGACATCCTCCTCGGTGAAAGGCTTGGCGGGTAACAGAGCGCCGGTGGCGCGGTGCTCCGAAGGCGATCAGCGTCATTTAACAAAGACATAGGAGACTTGGCGCAACTGCCACCCGCTGGCTGGCGTTGCTCGCCCATTTAGGGGATGTTGGCGAGGTTAATCAGCGTGAGAACTGCCCTGCCGATCTCGACGCGCCGCGTTCCCTGCGAGAAATGCCCACTTCGGGCGATGACGCATTTTCGGGCGTTTACCCCCGAAGAGCTGCGATTTGTCTCCAGTTTCAAGCGTGGCGAGCTGGTCGCGGAAACCGGCTCAGTCATCCTTGCAGAGGGCGCCCATAGCGCGCAGCTCTTCACGCTGCTGTCGGGCTGGGCCTTTCGTTACAAGACGCTAGAAGATGGGCGGAGGCAAATCCTCAACTACGTTCTGCCAGGCGATCTGGTGGGGTTGCAGGGCTCCGTCCTCGGGGAGATGGAGCATTCGGTCGAGGCGCTGACGCCGACCGTGCTGTGCGTCTTCCAGCGCGACAGGCTCAATGAGCTGTTCTCGAGGCACCCGGGCCTCGCTTTCGACATTACCTGGCTCGCCTCGCGGGAAGAGCGGATGCTCGACGAGAATTTGCTGAGCCTCGGCCGGCGCTCGGCCCTTGAGCGTGCGGCCTACCTTCTGGCGTTTCTTTATCAGCGCGCAACCTCGGTCGGGTTGGCCGAACGCAAGAAGCTATTGGTGCCGATCAGCCAGCAGCACGTCGCCGATACACTCGGGCTGTCGCTGGTCCACACCAACAAGACGCTCAAGAAGCTGGCGCAAAAGGGACTGATCCGCTGGCTCGACCGGGCCTGCGAGGTGCTCGACGCCGACGGGTTGCGCGATCAGGCGGGCTGGGACGGCGGTATCGAGCCGCGGAGGCCCCTCATCTAAACGCTAACCCCGCCCGGTGGACCGGGCGGGGCGCAAATGGCAGTGCCGCTCTGATGTACTAGAGACTAGCGGCGCCGGCCTCTACCGGCTGCTGGCCCAGCTTGCGCAGGGCCTGCTCGATTGACTTCAGATCTTCGCCGTCATCGCCATCCACCGGGGTCATCCCCTCGGTGGCACTGCGCTCCTTGCTGAGGGAATCGGCTTCGAGCTGGCGAAGCACTTCGATCTTTTCGTCGTTCGCGAGATGGTCGTCCTTGAGGATCGTCACGATCCGCCGCTTGATGTGTGACATGGCAAATCCTTTCGGGTTTGTCGTCGCCCCTGAAATTCCCTCGGGGCTGAGGGAAAATGATCAACGCGCGAAAAGCGGAGAAGGTTCCCTATTCGGTGTCGTCGCTCACGGCGCTTGAGCGCGTCAGCAGGTAAGCCGCCGCGAGCGTGCCGCCGAGCGGCAGCCCGATCTTTCTGAGGAGTGGCGATTTGAGTAGCAATGGGACAGCGCTGATGGCAGCCGTTGTCAGCAAGGCAGTACGTTCATTGCTGTCACGCTTTTCCTCGCGCACGCGGCGCGCATGGGAGGCCCGCAATTCGAATACCAGATAAATAAGCAGGGCGATCACAAGCGCCGCCCCGCCCAGCATCAGAGGGGCCACAACCGGGCCGAACTGGAGACTTAGCGCGGCGGTGGCGGCCGCCAGAAAGAAGCAGACCGCCACAACCAGAAAGATGCCGACAACCGTCCACACGATCGCCTGCCGGCGGAGGCGCGCCATCAGCGCCTCCGTCTCAATGCCCAGCAGTGACGCCAGCGGGGCGAGAAGTGCGAGCATGGATGTCAGCGCGTGATGACGGCGAGCACGAAGCCCAGCGCGATGGCGCCGGCGACCGCGGTGAGCGGCTTTTCGCGAATAGTGTCCTTGATCTGCTTTTCGATCTGGCTGAATTCGTCTTGCGCATCGGACATGGCGGTCTTGCCGCGATCGACGAGATTGCTCGCCTGCGACTTGGCACGGCTCTTAACCTCGTCGACGCCCAGTTCGCCCATACGCGATATGGTGTGGGTGATGCTCTTGAGGTCCGCCTGCAGTTGCTCGACCTGGGCTTCGAGATCGTCGCCTTTGGCACGGACGCTGGCGCGCCGAGGGCGCGTGGCGCCATTGGCGGCGCGGCGCGGGGTTGTGCGGCTTGGGGCCATATCGGCAGTATCGGCCATGATGAGAGCTCCTGGATTGATCTGGAACCAACAACGTTTTTGCCCGGTACGTGGTTCCGCACAGCAGCTTTGGGCAAAGAAACACCCCGGTTCGCGGGGGAGCGAACCGGGGTGGTTTAGCGGACCCGAAAGGGGGGCGACCTAGGGTCCGCGTTGCTCAGATCCGGCCCATCAACACGAGGATGATGACGATCACGAGCACGACACCCAGAATACCGGACGGGAACACACCCCAGGAGCGGGAGTATCCCCAGTTCGGCAGGGCGCCGATCAGCAACAGGATAAGAACTATGATTAGAATGGTGCTGAGCATTTCGCTCTCCTTGATTGGCGCTTGGCGCTCTCAGAAAGCGGCGAGGAGGAACGTCGCCGCTATCGCAAGGATTCCGATGGCCGGAACCATCGCACCTAACAGAGCGCGCAGATGGATACGCCCGTCATAGCCTTCCGGCGACCACCCCATGGAGGTCCGTCCAGCATGCTCGAGAGCGTGAATTTCCAACTGTGTCATCGCTTTGATCCTTCTGTCATTTCGCCGGAGGGAGGTCGGCTGCCGCTTCTTCGGATGTTCGCGCATGACCGCGCTGGCCAATTAACGGGGCCATTGGGATTCGGTTCCAAAGTGGAAAGGCGAATGAATCGGGAGGGCGGAGGCGGTCGACTGTCCTATTCGACCCGGACGACGTCGACGGCCTGCTTAGTTTCGTGGCCGCTGCTCGATGTGCGCAAAACGCCGACAATAGGGGATATGTCGGCATAGTCTCGGCCATGGCCGATCGTGATGTGGTCGGGACCGGCCAGCATGGCGTTGGTCGGATCGAACTCCAGCCAGCCCTGATGCTGGCCGCACCAGACGCGGACCCAGGCGTGCATGGCGTCGGCCCCCTCGAGCCGCGGCTTGCCTTTTGGCGGAAGGGTGCGAAGGAAGCCCGAGACGTAGGCCGCCGGGATACCGACACCGCGCAGCCCCGCGATCATCACATGGACGAAATCCTGGCAGACGCCGCGCTTCAGCTCAAAGGCCTCAAGCGGGGGGGTGTCGACCTTGGTGGCTTTGCGGTCATAGTCGAAATCGCGGTGGATAGAGAGGCAGAGATCCATCGCGGCGGCGCGCACCGATGCGGTGCGGGCCACGGATTGCCTTGCATAGTCGGTGATAGACTTACTCAGCGCGACGCGCGGCGAGGGCGCGAGGAAATGATGCGGGGAATGGGGGCCCAGCGACCACAGTGTATCAAGGTCGCGCCTCAGGCTGTCGAGATTGGGGGAGAGGTCAGCCGGCGGCGTGATGTCTTCGACTTGGATGCGAGCCGCGAGCCTTACGTCCAGCCGCTCGTGATAGGCGGCATAGGAGACGGTGCTGACATTGTTGCCGAAGAAATCGGTGAAGGTGGTTTCACTGTCCGGGCGCGGCTCGAACGAGATCGCGGAGGCAATGACGCGCTGCACATTGGGGATGGTGATGGGAGCGACGCGGATCAGATGACGGTCGCCATGCACGACGCCCTCATAGTCATAGTGGAGTTCGAGGCGGACGTCGTAGAGCATCGCGCTAGACGAAGTAGGAATCGGCGATGAGGCCGGCAAGCCCAGCGATGCTGGCGCCAAGGTCGTCCAGGCGCTCACTGGTCATGTCTTCGGGCTCGGCGGTGCGGAGGCTGGTGTGCAGTTCGAGTACAGCCTTGGCGGTGGTCGAGAGCTGACCATCTTCGATGCCGCCGGGAAGCTTTTCGATCTGCTCGCGCAGCTCGGCGACCTGGAACAGGACCGAGCGCGGATTGAGCGGGTCGAGCACCAGCAGGTCGACATAGGAGTTCGGGCCGGCCGCGACATTGTAGCGGCGGCGATGGGTCATCACGCTGTCGCCGATCTCGAGCAGCATATCGAGCGCGCTGTCGGGCGCGTCCGTGCGGGTCAGCCAGCGGGTGATGCCGGCGATCTGGATACCGCGCTCAAGCCTGCGGCCGATCTCGAGGAAGCGCCAGCCGGCGAAGCGATACATGTTTTCGTGAACGAGCCCGGAGAAACCCGCGAGCTTGCGGAGCAGCACGGTCATAGCGCGGGTCGCGTCGTCGCCGGGCTGCACGCGGGCGGCAAAATTGCGGGCGGTTTTGCGCAAATCGGCGAGGGCCAGCCAGCCATCCGGTGAGAAGCGGTCGCGGATCTGGCTCGCCGAATGAACGGCGCTGTCGATGGCCGCGAGCAGGCCCTGCGGCAGGGCGCTTTGCGCATCGACACCGATCGACTCGAGATAGATGCGCGTATCCGTGAGGATCGGCAGATCGGGGTTGGAAACCTCGGCAAGGCGCGCATTGTAGGCACGCAGGATGCGTACATGGGCTTCACAGCGCTCGGCATAGCGGCCGAGCCAGATGAGATTGTCGGCGGCGCGGCTCGGCAATGCGCCGGCGGAATTGCGAATGAGCTTTTCGCCATCCTGCGGCAACAACGAGATGCGCTCGACTTGCTTGTGGCTGACCACCCAGACGTCGGCGGCCTGGCCACCCCGCTGCATGGCGATGGCGGTGGTGTCCGGGGTCGAGCCGACGCGGGCGAAGCCGCCCGGCATGATCGACCAGCCCTTGGCGGTGCGGGCCGCGTAGACGCGTAAGGTAATGGGGCGCGGCTCAAGGCGGCCACCGACATAGACCGGGGCGGTCGAGAGTCGCACCGGTTCCTGGCCGACAAAGGCGCTGCCTTCTTCCCTGAGGCGTTCGATGAGCGCAGCGCGAGCGGCCGGGTCGAGCGTCGCACCGAGCGCGGTCGATTGATGATCGTCGATGGGCAGCGTGGTCGAAAACGCGGGACCGACCATCATGCGGTCGAGATGGGCAATGACGTGATCGCGCTCGGCGTCCTGTCCGCACCACCAGGTGGCGATCGAGGGCAATTCAAGTTCGGCCCCGAGCAGGGCCTGGCTGAGGCGGGGCAGGAAAGCGGCAAGGGCCCGGGTTTCGAGGATGCCGGAGCCAAGTGCATTGACCATCGAGATCGAACCCTGGCGGACGGCTTCGGTCATGCCCGGCGTGCCGATGCGGGAATCCGTCCGCAGTTCAAGCGGATCGGTGAAGCTTGCGTCCATGCGGCGCCACAGCACGCTGACCGGTTTCAGGCCGGAGACGGTGCGAACCATAACCTGCCCGTGATCGACGACGAGGTCCTCGCCTTCGAGGAGCATGAATCCGAGATAGCGTGCGATATAGGCGTGCTCGAAATAGGTCTCGTTGTGCTGGCCGGGACTGAGGATGCCGACACGGCCATCGTTCTTGAGCGCATCGCCGTTGAGCGCATCGCGAAAATCGCGGAAGAAACCTGCGAGGCGATGCACATGCATCTGCGCATAGATGTCGGAGAGGGCGCGCGTGGTGGCGACGCGGTTCTCGAGCGCGAAACCGGCACCGGAAGGAGCCTGTGTTCGATCGCCCAGCACCCACCATCCGCCATCGGGGCCACGGCCGAGTTCGAAGGCGCAGAAATGGAGAAAGTGTCCGCTGGCCGGCTCGACGCCGACGACCGGCCGCAGGAATTCGGGATTGCGGGCGACCAGTTCGGGTGGCAACAGGCCGCGCGCGACGAGGTCGTTGTTGCCGTAGATGTCAGCAAGCAGGCGCTCGAGCAGATCGGCCCGCTGGACGAGGCCGCGGGTGATGAGCATCCAGTCGGTTTCGTCGATGATGAGCGGGACGTGCGCGAGCGGCCAGGCGCGCTCCTTACCCTCGGCGCCATCATACTTGCGATAGAAGACGCCGGCGTCGCGCAGATATTGATCGGCACGCTCAAAGCGGGCGGCGAGTCCCTCAGGGCCCAACTCGTCGAAGCCGGCCAGAAGCTGCGACCAGCCGGGACGGATATTGCCGGCCGGATCGATCATCTCGTCGGGAATGCCGTCAATGAGACGATAATCGGCGGCGAGGCCGGGGCCTTTGCCGCGAGCGGGTTGACGCTGATTCCGCTTGTCCATTGACCGATAGCGCTACCGGATGCGGCTTGAATCGCAAGCTGTTTCCGCCCGAATGGTCAAAGTTCTTAACGCGGTGTGGCCGCCGGACGCCTGAGATCGAGGGTCAAAGGGAATTCGCCCGGCAGTTCCTCGGGCGGCGGGGTGAAGGCGCCCGGGCTATGGCCCTCGGCGATGAAGCGGCTGAGACGGCGAGCCTCGGCCTCGTTGCCGTTGACCGGGAAGGTCTCGTAATTGCGGCCGCCGGGATGGGCGCTGTGATAGACGCAGCCGCCGATCGAGCGCTGTGACCAAGTGTCGTAGATGTCGAAGGTCAGTGGGGCATTGACCGGCAGTTTTGGGTGCATGCCTGAGGCGGGCTGCCACGCCTTGAACCTTACGCCGCCGATGCTGGTGCCCGCTTGTCCGGTCTGTTTAAGCGGGACGCGGCGCTGATTGGAGGTGACGATGTAGCGCTCGGGGTTGATACCCTCGAGCTTGACCTGCAGCCGCTCGACGGAACTGTCGACGAAGCGCACGGTGCCGCCGATGGCGCCCTGCTCGCCCATCACATGCCACGGCTCAAGCGCCTGGTTGAGGGTGAGCTTCAAGCCCTCATATTCCACCTCGCCGCAGAAGGGGAAGCGGAACTCGAGCTGCGCCGCGAACCATTCGGGGTCGAGGTTGAAGCCGTGTGTGCGAAGGTCCATCAGGACGTCGAGAAAGTCGCTCCAGACATAATGCGGCAGCATGAAGCGATCGTGCAGTGTCGTACCCCAGCGAATGAAGCTGCGTTCGATCGGCGCCTTCCAAAAGCGAGCGATGAGCGCGCGCACGAGCAATTGCTGCGCCAGGTTCATGCGCGCATTGGGTGGCATCTCGAAGCCGCGGAACTCGACAAGGCCGAGCCGGCCGGTCGGGCCGTCTGGGGAATAGAGCTTGTCGATGCAAATCTCGGAGCGATGCGTATTGCCAGTGACGTCGACTAAAAGATTTCGGAACAGGCGATCGACCAGCCAGGGCAATGGCGCGTCGCCCTGGCCAGGCAGCGGCACCTGTTGCAGGGCGATTTCGAGTTCATAGAGACTGTCGTGCCGTGCCTCGTCGAAGCGCGGCGCCTGCGAGGTAGGGCCGATGAATAGTCCCGAGAAGAGATAAGAGAGCGATGGGTGGTGCTGCCAATGGAGGACGAGGCTCTTCAGTAGATCCGGACGGCGAAGGAAGGGAGAATCGGCGGGCGTCGCGCCCCCGACCACGACGTGATTGCCACCGCCGGTGCCGGTATGCTTGCCGTCGATCATGAATTTGTCGGCGCCGAGACGCGAGAGCCGCGCTTCTTCATAAACTGCGGTGGTGGTGGCGACTGCGTCGTCCCAATTCGCTGAAGGGTGGATGTTAACTTCGATGACCCCAGGATCGGGTGCGACACGGATGACGTTGAGGCGCGGATCGTAAGGCGGCGGGTAGCCCTCGATCTGGATGGGGAGGCCAATAGCCTTGGCCGACGCTTCAGCCGCCGCGATCAGCTCGAGATAGTCTTCGAGGGTTTCCACTGGTGGCAGGAAAATGCAGAGATGGCCGTCGCGGACTTCCGCGGTAACGGCCGTGCGCACCTGGCCCTCGATCTCCGAGATGGTCTGCTCGGCACGATCCTGCTGGTTGCCAGCATCGGCGGTGAAAGAAGCGGTGGGCTGGGCGTGGTGGCCGACGCGGATTTCGACCTTCTGCTGCAACAATTCATCGATGCCGGGCAGCGCCCCGACGGCCACCAGGGGATCGCGCGGCACGACATGAGGATAGGCAGTGGGTGTCAAATGCTTCAGCGACGCGAGGGGCAGCCGATAGCCAGCCGGTGAATCGCCCGGCGTGAGGAAAAGCTTGCCGCGGCGGGTCTTCCATTTCTCAGTGAGCCAGCGGCGATCGACGGCACTGGCGTTCCAGCGTTGCACGGGGAGCACGTAGCTGGTTGGGCGGGTCAGGCCGTGCTCGAAGACCTTGGCCATCCGCGCCCGCGCTTCGGGGTCGCCCAACTCGGAATTGAGCGGGTCGACATTGCCGGGAAGGTTGGCCTCTTTCAAAAGCCACTCGCCGGGGTCCTCGTAGGCGGCGTCGATTGTCTCGCCATCGAGGCCGAGATTGGTAGCGAAGGCTACGAGGAATTCCGAGGCGCTGGAATCGGTCGCAGGTGTGACCTCTTTTTCCTTCGCCGCCAGCTTTTCATCGCGCCAGACGGGCTGACCGTCACGCCGCCAGAACAGCGAGAAGGTCCAGCGCGGCAGGGTTTCGCCGGGATACCATTTGCCCTGGCCGTAATGCAGGAAGCCGCCAGGCGCAAAGCGCTCGCGGAGGCGGCGGATCAACGTATCGGCCAGGGCGCGTTTGGTGGGACCGACGGCGTCGGCGTTCCACTCGCCACTCTCGAAATCGTCGATCGATACGAAAGTGGGTTCGCCACCCATGGTCAGGCGAACGTCGTTCTGCTGCAGTTCGGCATCGACCTTCAGGCCGAGAGCGTTCAGTCGCTCCCAGCTCTCGTCCGAGAAGGGCATCGTGATGCGCGGATGCTCGGCGACGCGGGTGATCCTCATGTCGAAAGCGAATTCGACATTGGCGCTGCCGGAATAGGCGCCCGAGATCGGCGCGGCATTGCGGTGATGGGGGGTGGCGGCCAGCGGGATGTGGCTCTCGCCGGTCAACAGCCCCGAGGTGGGGTCGAGACCGATCCAGCCGGCGCCGGGAAGATAGACTTCACACCAGGCATGAAGATCGGTGAAATCAACCGGCGTGCCCGGCGGGCCATCGAGCGACACCAGATCGGGCTTGAGCTGGATCAGATAGCCGGAGACGAAGCGGGCGGCAAAACCGAGATGGCGCAGTGCCTCAACCAGCAGCCAACCGGAATCGCGGCACGAGCCCTGGGCGCGAGCCAGTGTTTCTTCGGGCTCGAACACGCCGGTCTCGAGCCGCACGATGTAGCCGATGCGGCTTTGCACATGGGCGTTGAGCTCGGTGATGAAATTGACGGTGTTACGCGGGGCGCGGTCGACCGAGGCGAGGAACTCCGTGAGCAGCGGACCCGCTGGTTGCGGCTTCATATAAATCGACAAATCGTCGCGCAGCGTCTCGGGGTATTGGAAGGGCCAGGTCTCGGCGCTCTCTTCGACGAAGAAGTCGAAGGGATTGTAGATGGTCATGTCGGCGACGAGGTCGACTTCGACCTTGAGCTCGGTCACGGGCTCTGGGAAGACGTGGCGTGATAGCCAGTTGCCGTAGGGGTCCTGCTGCAGATTGACGAAGTGTTTGGCGGGCGACACCTTGAGCGAATGGCTCAGCACTTTAGTCTTGGAATGCGGAGCCGGTTTCAGCCGGATGATCTGCGGGGCAAGGACGACGGGGCGGTCGTATTTGTAGTGCGTGAGGTGATAGATGGCGGCTTTGATCGACAAATCGCGCTCGGTTCTAACGCACAGGACTTCCCACTAGCGACCTTAGCCGGGTGTTACCGGCGCGTCGACTCCACAGAAGCGGGCAGCTATGCGCGGCGAGCTGAGTGTCCGGGTCACGCTCAACTCGCGAGCAGCAAGAGATCGGCCGCGGATATTGCGAGGCGGGCGGGCGAGCCGATTGCGGGGGGCGGGGTGCGCTGATCGTTGAAAATGTCGACATGCAGATCGTTGTCGCCCAGGCCGACGCGAACCCGGATCACGGCGCCCAGAAAGTTGACTTCGGACACCGTACCATTGAGCGCGATATCTCCGGGACCGGCCTCGCCAAGCGCAATTGCTTCGGGGCGAAGCGCAAGCGAAACCGGATCACCCGGTTTGGCGCCGGGCGGCAGGGCCGGCACGGACGCCGATTGTCCATCGATGGTGACGCTCCGCGCCGCGGGATCGGCGACGATCGCGGTGATGGTGTTGAGTGTGCCGACGAAGGTGGCAACGAACCGCGTGGCCGGCCGATTGTAAATTTCAAATGGCTGGCCCACTTGATCGACGCGGCCGGCATTCATCACCACAATTCGGTCCGAGATGGAGAGCGCCTCTTCCTGATCGTGGGTGACGAACAAAGTGGTGATGCCCAGTTCGCGCTGGATGGCGCGGATTTCCTCGCGCAGCGACACACGTATCTTGGCATCGAGGGCCGAGAGGGGTTCATCGAGCAGCAGCATGCGGGGGCTCGGCGCGAGCGCGCGGGCGAGGGCGACGCGCTGTTGCTGGCCCCCTGACAGCTCGAAAGGGAAGCGCTCGCCGAAATTTGGTAGACCAATGAGTCGCAGCATTTCATCGACGCGATGCGTGATCGCCTCACGCGATTGGCCGGCGATCTTGAGACCAAATCCGATATTGTTGGCGACGTTCATGTTCGGGAAGAGCGCGTAGGCCTGGAACACCATTCCGATTTGTCGCCGGTTGGGCGGCAGATCGGTGATGTCACTGCCCTCGACGATGATCGAGCCGGTGGTCGGACGCTCGAAACCGGCGACCATGCGCAGGATCGTGGTCTTGCCGCAGCCGGAGGGACCGAGGAGCGAGACGAACTCGCCCTTGTCGAAGCTCAAATCCACCCCTTTGACGACCTGATTGCCACCGAAGGATTTAGTGATGTTGGCAATCGCAAGGAAAGGTTCAGTCATCTCAAACGTTCCGGACGGCGGTTTTGGGGGCGAAGCGCGACAGCAGTTGGATCATCCCCATGGCGCCCCAGGTGATGGCAAAGGAGATTACCGCCAAAGCCGCGGGTTCGTAGGATTTGGAGATGCCGATCCGCTGCAGGTAAGTGCCGAAGGCCGGCCGTCCCAGCAGGCTCGCCATGGTGAATTCGCCGATGACGATGGCGAAGGTGAGGAACGCCCCCGAGAGCACGGCGATCATGATGTTGGGCAGGATGATGCGGGTGATGATGGTCCATTGCCTGGCGCCCATGATCGTGGCCGCCTCGGTGAGCGTCTGCACGTCGATGGCGCGCATCCCCGTATCGACAGCGCGGTACATGTAAGGCAGGCCGAGCGCGACGTAGCTCAGCGTCAACAGGATGTCGGTGCCGAGCGCCGAGCCGGTGAGCGGCAGGATGGAGCTCGTATTGTACATCTTGATATAGCCATAGACGAGGATCAGCGGCGGGATGATCAGCGGCAAGAGGGTGACGAATTCGACGATGGGGCGCAGCTGCGGCAGGCGAAGTCGCACAAGATAGGCGGCGGGCACTGTGACGATGAGTCCGATCACGATCGTGAATAGGCTGACGACAAGGGAATAGCCGAAGGTCGCGTGAAATTGCCTATCGAACAGGACCGAAGTGTAGGCATCGAGCGAGAGATAGTGGCGCCGCATGCGCAACGAGAAGACGACCGTCGCGATAAGCGGTATCAAAAAATAGGCTGCCCCAATTGCAAAGACGATCCAGGCCCAGGCCCTGCCTTGCTTCATTTGAGCCACCGTTCGGCGCGGGTGCGGACTACCAGGTAAATGATATTGGCGACCCCGGTAATAACGATCATGCCGAGCGCCAGTGCCGCTCCGAGGCCGGGGTTGTGGAGGACGTCGCCGGAAATCTGCGTGTAAAGCAGGATTGGCACGATATTCAGCGAGGAGCCGGTCAGTGCGTAGGCGGTGGCGATGGCGCCGAAGGCATTGGCAAAGAGCAGGGACAGGGTGCCCAGCAGATTGGGCCAGAGCACAGGAAGACCGACGTAGCGCCAGAATTGCAGCGGCGAAGCGCCAAGAGTTTGGGCGGCTTCGCCCCATTCCTTCTTCAGTCCATCCACGGCGGGCGCGATGATCAGGATCATCAGTGGTATCTGGAAATAGAGGTAGGTGACCGTGAGGCCCCAGAAGCTCAGCAGATTGAAGCCGGCCTTGTAGAGGTCGAAACCAAATAGCTTGAGGACGACCGTCACCATGCCAAGCCGCCCCAGGCTCGCAACGAAGGCGAAGGCCAGGGGCACACCCGCGAAATTGGAAGCGACGCCGGAAAAGGTCATCACCGTCGAGCGGATCCAGTTGGGGAGGTCGCCGCGGATCACGGCCAGCGCGATCACAAGGCCGATCGCGGCCCCCATGGCGGCCGAAGCGGCCGAGACCCGGATCGAAATCCAGTAGGCATCAAGGATGTTCTGACGCCTGAGCTCGATGATGTTGTTGAGGGTGAAGTTGCCGGCGGGATCTCGGAACGCGCTGATCGCAAGGTTCAGCGTCGGAATGATCAGGAACAGCAGCGCAAAAATCAGGAAAGGTGCGACGCCCAGATATTGCACGATGCCTCTGCGGAAGCGTCCGCCGCCGCCTCGCCTGGGAAGAATTCTGGCCGGCCCGGCGGAAACCGGGTCGGCCTTTGGCGCCATTTCAGTGGCGGTGGTCAGACTATTGGACATTCGCTCCGACGACGCTGTCCCAATTTTCGCTGATCGTCTTCTTGGCAGCGTCCTGGGTTGCTACCGAAGGGAAAACGGCCTTGGCGTAGAGGGCAGGGTCGGGAAGC
>JBDSEK010000096.1:0-14494 GCA_039920085.1 Devosia sp.
TCGCGCAAGCCGTCAGCGCAGCCGGCGGAAGAATTTGCGGATGTCTTCAACCAACAGCTTGGGCTGCTCCATTGCCGGGAAGTGACCGCCGGAAGTGAATTCGGTCCAATGGGCGATTTTGTTCTCGGCGTCCATGATCCGCCTCATCAGCGGGTGGGTATTGAACACCGCCCAACCGGTCGGCACCCCGGACGGCGCGGTCCAGCCAGTCTTGGCATGGGCCGTTTCCCAATAGAACTGTGCCGAAGAACCACCCGAATTGGTGAACCAGTAGAGTGCGATATTGGTGAGCAGCGCGTCACGCTCCACGGCCTGATCGGGCAGGGCCTTTTTCGGGTCGGTCCATTCCCGGAACTTTTCAGCGATCCAGGCGAGCTGACCGACCGGTGAATCGGCGAGCCCATAGGCAAGGGTCTGGGGCTTGCCCTGCTGCTGGCGCATGTAACCATCGCCATCGCGCAGGCCTGCCTTGATCGCGTCGAGCTCGGCCTTCTCCTTGTCGCTCAGATCGGCCGGCAGCGGCAGATAGACGCCGGCGTGAACAAGGGTCTGCTGATCGCTCGCGACGTGCACGCCGGTCAGCCGATCGGGAAAGTACGAGGCGAGATGGCCGGCGATCCCGGCACCGATGTCGCTGCCGTGGGCGCCATAGCGGGCATAGCCGAGCCGCTCCATGATGGTAGCATAGGCGCGGGTGCTTTCCGGCATGCCCCAGCCGGCACACGACAATGGCTTGGAATAGCCGAAGCCGGGCAAGCTCGGGATAATCACATCGAAGGCCTCCGCGGGGTCGTCGGGATTGGCCAGCGCTTCGGCGATCCCGGCGAACTCGACGAACGAGCCCGGCCAGCCATGGCAGAGGACGAGCGGAAACGCGCCCGAATGTCTGGATTTGAGATGCGCGAAATGGAAAACCTGGCCGTCGATCTCGGTGGTAAATTGCGGCAACCGGTTGAGCGCAGCCTCGGCTTTTCGCCAATCGAACCCATCGGCCCAATAGGCCGCGAGACCCCTCAAATAGTCGAGTGGAACACCGCGGCTCCAGTCGCCGGCAGGGTCGGAATCGGGCCAGCGCGTCTGGGCCAGGCGGGTCTTCAGATCGGCGATTTCGGCGTCGCTGACGGCAAGGCTGAAGCTGTTGATTTCATTGCTCATATTGTCCTCCTTTGGATGGAGGCAATATGGCAAAAAGCGGTGTCAGCTTGTGGCAGCAGGACGTTCCGAAGTGTGCCAAGAAGGACGAAGTTCCACCGGTGCCAAACGGAGTTGGACTAGTGAGTCGGATGTCGCCCCGGTAAGATGTCCAAGAGGGCCATTTGAAAATTCGACCCGAGTTCTATCCGCAGGAGTTGAAGGCGCTCCTTCCTTGGCGCGGCTATGTTTTGACACTCCGCGACATCGTCATCGGGGCGGTCGTTTTCGGCGGCCTGCTGACGCTCATGAGGATAGTAGGTGGCAACAATTCCATTCCACAGCTTGCTCTTATTGTCTCGTTCGGGGTGGCTCTTTTTCTAGGCACGACGCTGCTTTACCGCCGCCATGTGTCCCACAGAGCCGTTGCCATTGATGCGGAGGGCATCGCTGCCCCTGGATTGTTCGGCATGAAGTATGTCGGATGGCGAGAGGTTCGAATGCTGGCCCATGCTCCTTCGCTGCTCGGCCCTTCGCGGGCGCCGATCGAGTTCGCTCTCTTGGTCGTTCCAAGAGGCCGCAGGCCGCCGATGCGCCTGTCTTTACCCGACCTCGAGGAGAAGGAGTGTAACGCACTCGTCGACATTCTTACCGCGATTGCAGAGCGCCACGGCTTCGAATTCATTCAGGATTACACTGAGGATGGCCGGAATGTTCTCGGCAAGCCGCAGCGATTCTGGCGCTAAGTCCTACAATTCGACGCGCGACGCGCTATTGGGCCGGCGAGGGACGGGTCCGCTGCCTCCACCGCAATAATCCCCAAAAGACCAGGCCGCTTGCGGTGCCGTATCCAGCGAAAACGCCAACGACACCAAGGGCGTCACGCCAGCCACAGGCGGTCCGAATCCCGTCGATTATGGCGTCACACTTTCCCTTCGCACTGGAATAGGAGGCCCAACTTCCCTGGCCAGGCGGCTGCAAGAAAAATAGGGCAGCAACCGCGGCTGCAACCAGTGCAGCGCCCCCGCAGTATAGCCACCAACGCTGCCAACCCAGCTTGCGGTAAAGGGCATAAAGGGGAAGTCCGGCAATCAATGCAGCGAAAACCGGAAGTGGCCCGGCCGATAGCGGGGACACTGGGGCCACGATCAAGTCCGAAACCGTGCCACCCTGAATGCCTAAATACAGGCCCAGCATCAGGATCGGTACGGTGGGCGACACAATAAGCCGCCACGCGACACTCCACCAGCGGAGCTGTGGTTGATGCAAGTCTTGGTCCAGCATGCTCACTCCGCCGGCTCGATTTCCTTGCGCATCGGATTGTTTGGATGGGTGGTCCAATTGGCATATTTGCCGGTGACGACCCGCCCGGTGCGTTCGTCGATTGTGCCCGGCGCGAGTTCCACCATGGTGATGCAGTCCTCGACCGGGCAGACGTTGACGCAAAGGTTGCAGCCGACGCATTCATTGTCCATGACCTCGAAGTGGCGAACGCCGTTCTTCTCTTTCATGATCGCTTGATGCGAGGTGTCCTCGCAGGCGATGTGGCAACGGCCACATTTGATACAGAGGTCCTGATCGATGCGCGCCTTGGTGATGTATTCGAGATTGAGAAACTGCCAATCGGTGACGTTGCGGCTCGCTCTGCCGACAAAATCGTCGAGGGACGAATAGCCCTTGCTGTCCATCCAGTTGCTCAGCCCCGAGATCATCTCCTCGACGATCTTGAAACCGTAGACCATCGCCGCCGTGCAGACCTGCACATTGCCGGCGCCCAGCGCCATGAACTCGGCCGCGTCGCGCCAATTGGTGATCCCGCCGATTCCGGAGATCGGCAAGCCTAGCGTCTCGCGGTCGCGGGCGATTTCGGCCACCATGTGGAGCGCGATCGGTTTGGCGGCAGGACCGCAATAGCCGCCATGTGTGCCCTTGCCATCGATGGTGGGTTCGGGCGCCATCTCGTCGAGATCGACGGCGGTGATCGAATTGATGGTGTTGATGAGGCTCACTGCGTCGGTGCCGCCCGAGTGGGCGGCGCGCGCCGGCCGGCGGACGTCGGTGACGTTGGGGGTGAGCTTGGTGATCACCGGCATGCGCGAGAATTGCTTGCACCAGCGGACGACCATTTCGACATATTCGGGTACCTGCCCTACGGCGGCGCCCATGCCGCGCTCGCTCATCCCATGCGGGCAGCCGAAATTGAGCTCGATGCCATCGGCGCCGGTTTCCTCGACCAAAGGTAGAATGGCCTTCCAGGCCTGCTCCTCGCAGGGGACCATGAGCGAGACGACCACGGCCCGGTCGGGCCAGCGCAGCTTGACGGCTTTGATCTCCTGCAAATTTTTCTGCAGGTCGCGGTCGGTGATCAGCTCGATATTGTTGAAGCCCATCAGGCGCCGGTCGCCGGCCCAGATGGCGCCATAGCGCGGGCCGTTGACATTGACCACCGGTGGGCCCGCTTCGCCTAGCGTCTTCCACACCACGCCGCCCCAGCCGGCTTTGAAGGCGCGCTCGACATTGTATTCTTTGTCGGTCGGCGGTGCCGACGCCAACCAGAATGGATTGGGCGATTTGATGCCGACGAAATTGTTGCGAAGGTCTGCCATCCGAACCCTCCCCCTAGTGTCCGCTCAGGAAGCGGTTGATGCTTTCGGCCGCGTCGCGGCCTTCGGCGACGGCGGTCACGGTCAGATCGTCGCCGCCAGTGGCGCAGTCGCCGCCGGCCCAGACTTTGGCCATCGAGGTGCGACCTTCTGCGTCGACGGCGATCTTGCCACCCGAGAGCGTCAGTTCCGGCCGCTTTTCGAGCTTCTGGCCGACCGCCTTGAAGACCTGGTCGCAGGCGATTGTGGTAGTCTCGCCGGTCGGCTGCAGCGCCCCGCTCGCATCGAGCGCCGTGTAGTCCAGCTCCAGTCCGGCCACTTTGCCGTCCTCCACCAACACGCGGTTGGGCGCCAGCCAGTAGCGGATGGTGACACCTTTGGCGGCGGCGAGGTCCTGCTCGAATCCAGAGGCATTCATCTGCGCCTTACCGCGGCGATAGACCATGGTCACTTGCTCGGCGCCGAGCAGCTTGGCTTGCACGGCGGCATCCACCGCCGTCATACCGCCGCCGATGACCACCACGCGCCGCCCGATCGGCAGGCTCGCGAGGTCCCCCGCCTGGCGCAGCTCCGCGATGAAATCGATCGCATCGACGGCGCCTTCGGAAAGCTCATTGTCGATCCATAGAGCGTTGGTCGCACCCAATCCGAGCCCGAGGAACAAAGCATCATATTTGCCGACAAGCGCCTCAAGCGAGAGATCGCGTCCGAGCGCCATGCCGCTCTCGATATTGATGCCGCCGATCGCCGTCACATAGTCGACTTCCGCCTGGGCGAAGCCGCCGGGAGTCTTATAGGAGGCGATGCCATACTCGTTGAGCCCGCCGGGCTTTTGCCGGCTGTCATAGATCACAACCTCATGGCCGTGGAGCGCCAGCCGATGCGCCGCCGACAGCCCGGCCGGCCCGGCGCCGACGACCGCCACGCGCTTGCCGGTCGATGGGGCGCGGGTGAAGAACTGCCTGTTCTCGCGCATCGCGGCGTCTGTGGCGTAGCGCTGCAAGAGCCCGATGCGCACGGGCTTGCCCTCGGCGGCCTCGCGCACACAGGCTTCCTCGCAGAGTTGCTCGGTGGGACACACGCGGGCGCACATGCCGCCCAAGATGTTTTGCTCGAAGATGGTCTCGGCTGCGCCGAGCGGATTGTCGCCGAGGACCTCGCGAATGAAGAGCGGGATATCGATCGAGGTGGGGCAGGCCGTCTGGCAGGGCGCGTCGTAACAGAAATAGCAGCGGTCCGCTTCGACAAAGGCCTCGTGCCGGTCGAGCGGCGGATGGAGATCGGCGAAGTTCTCGGCATATTGCTCCGGCGCGAGCCGGCCCGCGGCAATGCCGTCCTTGAGCAACCCCTCGCCCATCCGCACCCCTCCTTGAGGCGGCACGGTTTAGCTGCCACCTGATGCAGAACGCTAGCACAGCGGGATTTTTTATCAATTGGTCAAAGATTGACCACTCCAGAGTCGGCCGGTTCCATCAAAATCGCCCCGCCGCGACAAAATGCGCAGGCGGCAGAACATGTTGCGAACATTGCGGACGCTGGTGGCGCTCGCCGAAAGCTAGAGTCCTAACCTCACACGCTTTTTCTCGCTCACAGTAACTACGAGAATAGTTCCATCGTCGTGATGCCACGCGGCAACACTTGGTAAACCACTTTTCTCTGCCGGATTCACCGCACAATCTCGCCACAGGCCGTCACTAGCCCGCGCTGGTCGTTAACTAGCGTGAGTGAGTAGTTTGATTAAGCACATCGTTGTTGCTGCCGCCCTGATGACGGGTTGTTTTTCATTCGTCACCGGGGAAGTTGTCGCCGGCAGCAATCAATGCGGACGTGCGTCCTGGTATGGCCCGGGGTTCAACGGCAGAACCGCCGCCTCGGGTGAGACCTTCAACCAGAATGCCATGACCGCCGCACACAAATCGCTTCCCTTCGGGACCGTCGTAAAAGTGGTGAACCAGACCAGCGGGAAGTCAGTGCAGGTGCGGATCAACGATCGGGGCCCCTATGTCGGGGGCCGCATCATCGATCTCAGCAAGGCCGCAGCCACACGGCTCGGCATCATGCAATCCGGCACTGCCAAAGTGTGCCTCACACAAGTCTGACGAGAGTTTCGCAGCAGACAAACAGGAGAGGGCGTCCCATTGGGCGCCCTCTCTGCTTTTGCGGCGCTTGACGTGGTGGCCCCGGCCGCATCTCAATGCCCGGAACGCGTCAGTGAAAGCCGTTCGCCATGCCCATCGCTCCCTGGTCGGAAACCGCGTCGCAACTCGTCGATGTCGCCATGGGACGAGCTCCCGCCGATGTGCTCATCACCAATGGGCGCTGGGTGAACGTGCATTCGGGCGAGATCATCGCCGGCACCGACATCGCCATCAAAGCCGGGCGCTTCGCCGCAATCGGCCCGGACCTCGCTTACGCCAGAGGCCCAGGGACCGTGGTGATCGACGCGCATGACCGCTATCTCGTTCCCGGTCTTTGCGATGGGCACATGCACGTCGAGTCCGGCATGGTGACGGTCACCGAATTCGTGCGCGCCGTGCTGCCGCACGGCACCACGTCGATGTTCGTTGATCCGCACGAGATCGCCAATGTCCTCGGCCTTCCCGGCATCCGGCTAATGCATGACGAGGCGGCGGCGATGCCGACCAATGTGTTCGTGCAGATGCCCAGCTGCGTGCCTGCCGCGCCGGGGCTCGAAAATGCCGGCGCCTCGATCGACGAGCACGATGTCGCCGAGGCGATGGGCTGGCCCAATATCATCGGGCTGGGCGAGATGATGAATGTTCCCGGCGTTGTCGCCAACGACAAGAAGATGCTGGCCGAGATCGCCGCCACGCAGCGCGCCGGCAAGACCGTTGGCGGTCACTATGCTTCCCTCGACCTTGGCCGGCCGTTTTATGGCTATGTGGCGGGCGGCCCAGCGGACGATCACGAGGGGACGCGGCTCGAAGATCCGATCGCCCGGGTGCGACTGGGGATGCGGGCGATGCTGCGCTTTGGCTCGGCCTGGTACGATGTTGCTCCGCAGATCAAGGCGATCACCGAACTGGGGCTCGACAGCCGCAATTTCATTCTGTGCACCGATGATCGGTTTGCGACGACGCTGACCACCGACGGGCATATCGACGATGTCGTGCGCTACGCCATCGCGCAGGGCCTCAAGCCGATCACCGCCATCCAGATGGCTTCCATCAACACGGCCAGCCATTTCGGGCTCGAACGAGAGCTCGGCTCGATCACGCCGGGCCGCCGCGCCGATCTGATTGTCACGTCCGACCTCGTGGCGCTACCGATCGAGACGGTCATCGCCCATGGCGAAGTTTGGGCGGAGCACGGCAAACTCAGCCGCGAAATCGCGCCCTATGCCTATCCCGATTTCGCGCGCGGAACAGTCAAGGTTGGCCGCAGAATTGTGCCCGGCGATTTTGCTATTGCCGCCCCTGAGGGCAGGAACAGTGTGACGGCACGGGTCATCGGGATTATCGAGAACAAGACCAACACCAGAGCTCTCGAGCGAGTGCTGTCGGTCGAGGACGGGCTCGTCCTGGCCGACCGTAACCAGGACGTGGCCCAGGTGGCCGTCGTCGAGCGGCATAAGGGCACGGGCCGCGTCGTCAATGGCTTCGTCAATGGCTTCGGCTACACGGCAGATTGCGGAGTGGCCGCGACGGTGGCGCATGACAGCCACCATATGATCGTCGTCGGCACCAACCGCGACGACATGGCTTTGGCGGCGAACCGCCTGCAGGAGGTCGGGGGCGGCTTCATCGTGATCAGCAAGGGTGTCGAGCTGGCTCTGGTCGAGCTGCCGATCGCCGGAATGATGTCGGATGAGCGGGCCGAAATCGTCGCGGCCAAGGCGGAAAAGGTGCGCCTCGCCATGGTGCAGTGCGGCTGCACGCTCAACAATGCGCTGATCCAGCATATGTTCGTCGCGCTGCCGACGATCCCCGAACTCAGGCTCACCGATATGGGGCTGGTCGATGTCAACGCCTTCGCCCTGACCGACCTCTTCGTTGAGCCGCAGCCTTAACGCTATCTTCAGCGCGCGCATGGGAAAAACGGGTGTGAATGCCTTTCGTCGGGGGACGATCGTTGAAAGCGTCGGCCTTTGTTGTCGGCCCGCAGGAGTTGGCTGGCGCCGCACTCATACAGCTGGCCCTCGAGGCGGGGTTCGATCCGGTGCAGCCCTACCGGGGGCTGGCAAAGGCCGAGGCGCAGGCGCACGAGACGCCGCTCCTTTTCTTTCTCTGCGCCGCGGTCGCAGACGTCGCGAGCCTCAAGCCGATGGCCGACGCCATCCGCTTTTCGCCCTCGCGCAAGCTGCGCTTCTCGCCGCTGATCTATTTCGCGCGCAAGCCCTCGACCGACAATATCAAAGCCTGCATCAATATGGGCTTTGACGATGTGATCGCGCTGCCGATCGCCGCCGAGCAATTGACAACACGCATCGGTCGTCAGATCGGGACGCTCCAGATCTACTACGAGACCGCCACCTATTTCGGCCCCGACCGCCGCGAGCGCATAGGCGGCGCCGAGACCGATCCGCGTCGCGGCGGGGGCGGAGAATTCCACCGTATCGAGATCATCCGCAGCCCCGAAACCGGGGTCGACGTCCTCAAGGACGATCTGCAGATGGTGCTCTGAGGCCGCGCGTCTCACAGCCACGGCGCGGCGGGTTCTTCGCCCTATTTGAGAGCCTCCACCTAGACCCACGGCTCGTGCCCTCCACAGGCGGGGGACAGCGATTTCTTGGGCTTAGCGACAGCTAAGGTCTTAGGGCCAAAGACCGGTTTCCTGTTTCTGTCCCAATGCTCTAGGTTCCGCGGCGCTTTCAATGAGTCTTTTCTCAAAATGAAATTTGGTCTCGACCTGCAGCCGCAACAAAAGGTGTTCGGCGGCTTCGGCATTTATGCGTTCGCCCTAGGGAACATCTTCCCGCGTTTGCCCGATATCCAGCATGCCATGGGCGTCGCCGAGGGTGCGTTCGGCCTCGGTCTGATCGGCGCGCCGGTGGGAACGTTGATCTCGCTCAGCTTTGCCACGCCGCTGCTCGAACGCATCGGGTTCCGGCGGGCGATTCTCGCACTGATCCCGTTGATGTCGGTGTTTATGCCATCGCCAGTTTTGCGCCCAACCCGACGCTGTTCTTTGTCCTGCTCGTGCCGGTGGGTCTGGTGATCGGCTGCATCGAGCTCATTCTTAACCTCGAGGCTGACCGAACCGAGCACCAGATCGGCCGCCGCATCATGAACCGTTCGCACGCCTTCTGGAGCCTGGGCTTTTTCGGCGCGGGGGCGGCCTCGGCGTTCATCGCCCAAAGCGGCCTCAACCCGCAGCAGCATCTTATGCTGATGGTCCCCGTGGTGCTGGTGGGCGCGCTGCTGATCCTCGGCCGTTTCCAGCCGGCGCCGCCGCGCAGAGGAGGCAGCACCGAAGAGACGACGCGATTTGCCGCCCCGACGCTGGGGATCATGGTTCTGTTCCTGGTGGTATTCTCTGCGGTGCTTATGGAAGGAGCCGGCATCGACTGGTCCGCCAATTACATGAAGACGATTTTCGCCTCGAGCCCTTTCATCGCTTCGGTCGCCGTTGCCACCGGGGCTCTTACTCAAGGCATTACGCGATTCTTCGCCGACGGCTTTGTCGAGCGCTACTCCCCAACCTCGGTCGCACGCGTCCTGCTCGGCATTCTAGGGCTCGGGACCATCCTCGTCTATTTTACCAATCAGGACTGGGTGGCGCTTTGCGGCTTCGCGCTGATGGGCGTGGGTACGAGCGCGCTGTTTCCGCTGGCAATGTCGGCCGCCGCACAGCGCACCGACCGCTCGGCGGCGGTCAATGTTGCAGCGTTCGCCCAGATCGCTTTCGTGTCTTTTCTGCTGGGACCGCCGTTCCTGGGCTTGGTCGCTGAGCATTGGGGCATTCGCTGGTCGTTCGGCATCGGTTTGCCGCTTGTCGTTCTCAGCCTTGTCTTTGCCGGCGCGCTCGGCAAAAAGCCCATCCTGCATGAGGTCGACTAGCGATGAGGATTGCGCCGCAGCATCGGGTGTTCGCCGGATTCTTCCTGTTCGCCGTCGCCATCGGGGCGATGCTTTCGCGATTGCCCGATATTCAGCGCGATCTGCAACTCACCGAATCCCAGCTCGGCTTGACGCTGATTGCGATGGCAATCGGCTCGTTGATCTCGCTCACCCTGTCGACCCCCTGGATCGTGCGGCTGGGCGCTCGGACAACGGCCTTTGCTACGGTAATCGGAACCGCGCTCTGCTACGCCATCGTCCCGTGGCTGCCGCATGCGCTGCTGGTCTTTCCGGTCCTCGTTGCCGCCGGCCTTCTCGCCGGCATGCTCGAGATCAACCTCAATTTGCAGGCCGCCCGCATCGAGGCTCAGCTGGGGCGCCGGGTGATGAATCGGGCGCACGGTTTTTGGAGCCTGGGCTTCTTTCTCACAGCGCTGGCAGGCGCTGCCATAAGGCAGACCGGTATTAGCCCCGAGCTGCACACGGCGATGGCCTTCGGTTTGGTGGCTCTGGTTTCCATCATCATGTTTTCCGGGATGCGTGATGCGCCTGTCGGGCAAATGTCAGAAGCCAATGCAGAGCACCGCTTCACCTTTCCCAATCTGGGTCTGGTGCCGCTCTGCATTATCGGCCTTACGGCATTTTTCGTCGAGGGCGCGGGCGTCGACTGGTCGCTGATCTATATGCGGGACACATTTACGGTCAGCGCTTTTGTCGGAGGCCTCAGCCTTTCCTTGTTCGCTGGCACCATGACAATCGGCCGACTCTTTGCCGATCCTGTTGTCGACCGATTGGGGCCGCGCGTGGTGGCAACCAGTTTGCTTGCGATCGCCGGCGTCGGGGCGATGCTGATCGCACTAGCGCCGCATCCCTATCTTGCACTGTTCGGCTTCGCGCTGTTGGGGCTCGGTTGCAGTGTGGTTTACCCACTCGCCGTTTCGGGGGCAGCCGAGCGCACGGATCGCCCCGCCGCCGTCAATGTGGCGGCGCTGGCGCAGGTCTCGTATGGTATCTTCTTTCTCGGCCCGCCGATGCTCGGCTTCGTCGCCGAACATTGGGGGATCCGGTTGTCCTATGTCGTGGTGGTGCCGATGATCGTTTGGGCAGCGCTACTATGCGGCAGCCTCACCTCGCCTAAGCCAACAACCGGCGCCAAGGTGGCACCGGCCGATGCCTGAGCTGCCGCAGATTGTCGATCTTCGACAATCGCCGACGGCGCTGAGGACGCAGCGCGGCGTGATGCGGCACCTGCGCTCGATTCTCGATTTCTGCTGCTATGCCGAAGTCCCGCTCGTCAACGGTCGCCGTGCCGATGTGCTGGGAGTGGGACCGAAGGGCGAAATCTGGATCATTGAGATCAAATCGAGCCTCGTCGATTTCCGCGTCGACAGCAAATGGCCCGACTACAAGGATTTCTGCGATCGCTTCTATTTTGCCAAACCACCCGAACTCGATGCGGCGATCTTTCCGCCGAGCGAGGGGCTGATCGTTGCCGACGCGCATGGCGCCGAAATCCTCCGCGACGCGCCGGATTTCATCCTCGCGCCGGCCCGCCGCCGTGCCATGCTGCTGAGGCTGGTCCGGCTGGGAGCCGATCGCATCCACCAATTGATGGATCCAGCGCCATGAGGGGCGGCTATCGACTGGATTTCGTGCGCGACGATGCCGGCTTTTTGGCTTTGCGGCCCGAATGGGAAGAGCTGTTCGGCGACGCGCTCGACGGCGGTCCCTATCTCGACTTCAACTGGTGCTGGATCATTTGGCAGCGGATCCAGCTCCGTCTGCCCGATGCGCTCTATATTGCGGTGATCCGCGAGGCCGGGCGAATCGTTCTGATTGCGCCGCTGCTGCTGATCCGCAACGGGCTCATGGCGCGGATCGATGCCTTGGGAACCGTGCTGCCGCAGAACACAAATATCCTTGTCCGGCAGGGCATGGATACCGAGACGATCGTCGCGCACCTGCTTGGCGGCATCGCGCGTCGCAATCCGTTGGGACGCCTGCGGCTGCACCGTCTACGGGGATCATCGCTGCTGGCTGTAACACTGTTCCGCCGCCTCGACAGTGGCCGCGGATTGATGACAATCGAAGCCGATCTTTCTCAGGGGTATGAAAGCTATTTTGCGACGCTCTCGGCGGCGACCCGATCGCACCATCGGCGCATGCTGAAACAAATGAGCCAGCGCGGAGCGGTACGCTTCAGCGTCGGGTCTACGAACAATTTTCGAGCCGATCTGAACTGGCTGCTTGAGAGCAAGCGAAAATGGAAACCCCGAAAGGGTCGCTTGCGAGGCTGGCTGAGAGAGAAGGGCGCGCTCAACGATTTCAAGCAGCTCGCACACGATGGCGCGCGAAATGGACGGTGCGTTCTCGGTACCCTGTGGGTCGGCGATCGGCGGGCGGCGGCGATCGCAGCCTTTGTTGGAGGTGGCGAGGCGGCGCTCTATGTTGCTGCCTACGATCCGGCGTTTGCGGACTTTTCGCCCGGCCGCACGGTGATCCTGCTCATGCTCGAACATCTGGCGGCGCTCGGCCTGCAGCGCGCCGATTTCATGGCTGGCGAATCTGAGCTGAAGCTGAGGCTCGGAAGGCCCGGCCCGCCGCTTCGGCGTGTCGATGTCCCACTTGCGAAGTGGCGCTAGGGACTACTCCCCGCTTGGCTCGCCGTGGAGCACCGTTCCACTGGCCTTGACGGGAGTGATCGGCGTGAGGTTGGGCGGCACGGCCGGCACGCCCAGCCTGCCCTTCAGTTCCGCCATCAATTTCAGCCGCTCCGCATCGGTCGGCGCCGATTGCAAGCGATGGCTCAAATCGATGATGAAGCTGGCATAGGCATTGTGCCAATCGGCATTGATCTGGTTGAGATCGATGCGGCGGGTCGCAGGTGACTGCACCTGTCCGGCGCCGCCGGCACGCAATTCGACGGCATCGTCGAGCAGCGGCAGGATCACCTGATCGCCGGCAACACCACCATCGAGCAGCGCCTGCCGCAGGGCGGTGCGCTCTTCGTCCTCGCCATGGGTGAGAAAGATCGCGCCGTGGGCCGGCAGCCGGGCAGTGATCCAGTGCATCAGTTCGGTGTGATCGGCATGGGCGGAGTAGTTGCCCATCGATCGGATCTTTGCCCGCACAGGCACGACTTCGCCATGGATGCGTACGTCGCGCGCGCCGGAAAGGATGATCTGACCGAGCGTGCCCGGGGCCTGGTAGCCGACGAACAGTACGGTGGCATTGGCACGTGGCAGATTGTTGCGGAGGTGATGCTTGATGCGGCCGGCATCGGCCATCCCCGATGCCGACATGATGATTGCACCGCCCTTGATGGCGTTGATCGCCTTGCTCTCTTCCACAGCCTCGACGATGCGGAAGCGCGGGTCCGAAAACAGCTCGTCGGCGCCCAATTCGACATCGTCGAACATGGCGGCATATTTCTTGTAAACGGCGGTGACTTTGCTGGCCAACGGGCTATCGAGAAACACCAGCGACGGCGAGATCTCGCCCTGCTTGATCAACAGGCCGATGTCGTGGAGCAATTCCTGGCTGCGCTCGACGGCAAAGGCTGGGATCACCAGATTGCCGCCGCGTTTCAGCGCGTCATTGATCTCGGTCTTCAGCGCCGTCCGGCGTTCGACCAAGGTGTAATCCTGCCGTTCGCGTCCGCCATAGGTGGATTCGCTCAAGATGTAGTCGAACCCCGAGGGCGCATTGGGCGCCTGATAAAAGACCTTCTCGTCCGGCCCAAGGTCTCCCGAAAACAGGATGGTGATGGCCTTGCCCTCCCCGTCCGCGATCTCGACTTCGATCGAGGCCGAGCCGAGGATGTGCCCGGCATTCCAGTAGCGCGCGCGGACACCCGGGCCGGGCGTGATCCATTGCTCATAGTCGACGGTCTTACGCAGGGCGAGCGCTGCAGTGGCGTCTGCCATCGTATAGAGCGGCTCGGCAGGAGCATCGCCGCGGCGGCCGCGTTTGCGGCTTTCTTGCTCGGCCTCGCTTTCCTGTATGCCGGCCGAATCGGGCAGCAAATATTCGAGCAGGCCGGCAGTGGGCGCGGTGCTCCAGATCGGCTGCCGGTAGCCGTTCTTGGTCAATTTCGGCAGCAGCCCGGCATGATCGATATGCGCATGGGTGAGCAGCAGGAAGTCGATGGCCTTGGCGTCGAAGGGCAGCGGCTTGAGGTTCAGGTCGCGGACGCTCTTATTGCCCTGGAACAAGCCGCAATCGACCAGGAACTGTCCGCCCGGATGGACCACCCGGTAACAGGAGCCGGTCACAGTGCCGGATGCGCCGTGGAAGTGGAGCGTGACGGTCATTGCTGCCTCTTAAGGATGCGGATTATTTCGGAGCGCGCTTGGCCAAGATGCGCTGCAAGGTGCGGCGGTGCATATTGAGGCGACGCGCGGTCTCAGAGACATTGCGGTCGCAAAGCTCGTAGACGCGCTGGATGTGTTCCCAGCGGACGCGATCGGCCGACATCGGATTGTCGGGCGGCGCCGGCTGCACCTCGCCGGTCGCGAGGAGTGCATTGATCACGTCGTCGGCGTCGGCGGGTTTGCTGAGATAGTCGACGGCGCCCAGTTTTACCGCCGTGACTGCCGTCGCGATATTGCCGTAACCGGTGAGCACCACGGCCCGCGCGTCGGGGCGCTTCTTGTGAAGGGCATCGACGACATCGAGGCCATTGCCGTCTTCGAGCCGGAGATCGACCACGGCATAGGCCGGGGGCTCCGCCGCGATGGC
>JBDSEK010000097.1:0-5742 GCA_039920085.1 Devosia sp.
GCCGGATGGCCGGGCCCGACGAGATCGCCGGCCTCGCCTTCGAATATCTCTATTCGGAGGTTGTGGTCTTTGCCGTGCGCCCCGACCACCCGCTGCTCAGGCTCAAACGCTTCAGCCTCCGCGCCATTCAGACCTATCAAGTGCTGATGCCGCCACCGGGTGCGGTGATCCTGCCAAGCGTCGAGCGGCTGCTGCTCGCGCATGGCGTTGAGCCATTGCACGGCAGCATCGAGACCGTCTCCAACGCCTTCGGCCGGCGCTACACCCGCAGCACCGACGCCGTTTGGGTCATTTCCTACGGCGTGATTGCGGACGATTTGGCCGAAGGCCATCTGGTGCGGCTGCCGGTCGATACCGCCGACACGTCGGGTCCGGTGGGCCTTACGACCCGTTCGGACGATGCGCTCGGCTACGGTGCGCTGCAGCTCGCGGAGGCCATTCGCGAGGCAGCGCGCGACGCGGGCGGCAAGGGGCGTGGGGAATTTGAGTCGTAGGCTGAGATACAAGCCTGCAACGCGGCAAATTCGCCACAGGGACTTCAGGGCGCTAACGATCCCGACTCACAAAGGTTGACCATGTGTTAACCCGGCGCCTATCGTCGCGGCTGGCGGCGAAAAGGGAGAGTGCAATGAAGACGGTGTCCCCGGCTGGCGTCGCCAGCGAACAGGCGCTTTTGCTGCAGGCGGCGCAGGCCGCCGTCGACCGCCACCCGCAGGCGCTGTTCAGCGACTTCCAATGGTTCCTCTTCGAAGCCAAGGACGCGGTGTATTTCACCGCCTTTTCCAAAATCTCCTTCACCAAGGACACGATCCAGAACGTCGTCGCCGAGATGGTCGCGCTGGCGCCGCAGATGACGCATGGCTTTGTCGGCGCCCGGCCCGGCCAGCCCTTCCCCAAGCATCTGCTCGACGCCATTACCGACGTGCAGCTGGTCGACGAATTCGACGGCTATCCCGATAAATGGCTGAGCCACTCGCCCGATATTTTCCGGCGCGAGGATTTGCCGCTGTTCCGCGTTCAGGCCGTGGTGCGCCGCGGCGGCCCCGACGCCGAGGGCCGCGCTTCGATGCTGCAGGTGCGCTCCAGCCACGCGCTGCTCGAAGGCGCCGATTCCGCCATGCTCACCCGCTCACAATCGGCGGCCAGGGGCCTGGGTGGCAAGACCGAGAAGATCGGGCTTTTCACCAAGCTCAGGGCTGGCGTGCAGGGGCAGCTCCTGGCCTGGAGCTACATCGCCATGGCGAATCTGCTCGCACCAAACGAGAAGCCTTGGGGCTTCAAAACGCTGGCGATCAAGCGGCATCGCCTGCGCAATCTTGCCAACAGGCTTGGCGTACGTCAGCGCTCGCTTTACTTCGCGCTGGTCACGTCCGCCCTCAACGATGAGGCCAAGGGCGAGCACAAGCGCCGCAACGCTATCGCCGCCGCCTACACGCTGCTCGATGGCCGCCGCACCGATGCCGATGACGGGTTCCTGAGGGTCAAGGCGCTGCAGGCCAAGTTCCAGGTGCTTGACGATTTCGTGGCCTATGTCCGGGCCGTCGACGATCAGGTCGGCCGGCTGGAGCAGAAAGACGTCAGCAAGTTCATGGTGCTGATGACCTCTGCCATGCGGACCCTCCGCGGCATCAACTCGCTGTTCAAGGGGCTGCCGGGCAAGCGCTTCTGGCGTTTTTCGATGGGCATCGAGATTGCCCTCACCCTGGTGCCGCCACATCGGACTTATGGGCCGATGACGCATGGGATGATTGAGCCGCTCTATGTCGGGGCCTGGCACCCAGGACAGAACATCTGCACCTTCTGCCCGGGACGCGAATACGTCACCTTCAACTTCTCGATGGAGGGGCGGCATATCGACAATGTCGACAAGATCATGCCGCTGCTAGATCGTGTGGAGGCAATGGACATCGCGCCGACCGGCCGCAAGGTCGCTGAAGAGGAGCCGGCTTAGGCCCGCTCCGCCTTTTTTCGCCTAGCCGCCGGCCAGCGCGCGTTCGAGGTTCGGCGTGGCCGCGATCAGCTCCCGCGTATAGACCTGCTGGGGATTGCGGAACACATCCTCAGTGCGCCCCTGCTCGACGATCTTGCCCGCCTTCATGACCAACACACGGTCGGTGATGGCGCGCACCACCGACAGATCGTGCGAGATGAAGAGGAACGAAATCCCGAGCCGGCTCGAGAGGTTAGCGAGCAGGTCGAGGATCTGGGCACGGATCGAGACATCGAGCGCGGACACTGCCTCGTCGAGGATGATCAGTGCCGGCTCAATGATCAGCGCCCGGGCGATCGCTATGCGCTGGCGCTGGCCGCCCGAAAATTCGTGGATGTATTTGCGCGCGTCCTCGGGCGCGAGACCGACTTCCCGCAGCGCCCGCGCCACCCGCTCCTGCCGCTCCTTGCCGCGCGGAGCGTCCTTTCCGAGGAGATAAAAGGGCTCGCTGACCAAGATATCCACCCGCTGCCGCGGATCGAACGAACCGTAGGGGTCCTGGAACACAATCTGCAATTTGCGCCGCGTCTGGGTGCTGGCGCCCTCGATATCATGCGCCTCGCCAAGGACCGCGATGCGGCCGGCCTGGGGCGGATCGAGTGCCATGATGGCGCGGGCAAGCGTCGACTTGCCGCTGCCGCTTTCCCCGACCAGCCCGACATTTTCGCCGCGCCGGATGGTGAAGCTCACCTGGTCGACAGCGCGGAAGCTGCCGGGCCTGCCGAAGAGATGGCGCGGCGGCAGCCGATAATCGCGCACCAGCCCTTCCACCTCGAGCACCGGCTTGCCGGCAGCCGCTGGATAGCGCACCGGGACATGCGAGGACGCAGCGAATAGGGTTCGCGTGTAAGGGTGACCCAATCGGCCGAAGATTTCGCGCGTTGGACCCTGCTCGACGATTTCGCCCCGCCGCATCACGGCGATGTCGGAGGCCAGACCAGCCACCAGAGCGAGGTCATGGGTCACAAACATCAGCCCCATCCCCTCGTCGTCGACCAAGCGCCGCAGCAGATTGAGGATCGTCGCCTGGGTGGTCACGTCGAGCGCCGTGGTCGGCTCGTCGGCGATCAACAGCCTTGGGCGCATGACGATGGCCATGGCTATTACGACGCGCTGGCGCTGGCCGCCCGACAGCTCGTGGGGAAACCGATCGCGCGGGAAATGTTCGGCCGGCAGCCCGGAGCGTTCAAGCGCCCGGTCGGCCTCGATCGAGGCGTCGCGGCGGCTGATGCTGCCATGCGCCAAAAGCGTGCCCGCAACCTGCGTGCCAATGGTCTGAAGTGGATCGAGCGCGGTCATCGGCTCCTGGAAGATCATGCCGAAATCGCGCCCCCGCATGACGCACATTTCGGCTTCGGATTTCTGCAGCAGATTCTCACCATAATAGGCGACGCTGCCGCCCAGGTGCGCGCCGCGCGGCGCGAGCCCCATTATCGAAAGCGCCGTCATCGACTTGCCGGAGCCGGATTCGCCGATGATGCCCAGCACCTTGCCCTGCTCGAGCTTGAGATCGATGTCCCTAAGGATCGGGATGGCGCCGATATCGAGCTTCAAATTGCTGATCTCGAGCAGACTGCTCATGTCCGGCTCCGCCTCAGACGCGGATCGAAGATATCACTCAGCCCGTCGCCCAGCAGGTTGAGGCCCATCACCGTGAAGACGATGCAGAGGCCGGGGATCACCGCCATATGCGGCGCGAGGCCGATCAGGGTCTGGCTGTCGGCCAGCATCTTGCCCCAGCTGGGGGTCGGCGGCTGCGCGCCGAGCCCCACATAGGCCAGCGCCGCCTCGGCCAGAATGCCGAGCGAGAACTGAATCGTGACCTGCACCAGTAAGGTGTTGAGGATGTTGGGCAGGATATGCTCGAGCGAAATGCGGGCCTTGCCCTTGCCAGCGACGCGAGCCGCCAGGATGAACTCGCGCGTCCACAGGGTGAGCGCCGCCGCACGACTCAAACGAGCGAATACCGGGATATTGAAGATGCCGATGGCGATGACGGCGTTGGTGGCGCTCGGGCCGAAGATCGCGGTGATGAGGATGGCAATCAGCAGCGCCGGGAAGGCGAAGACCAGATCATTGCCGCGCATGATGATCTCGTCGAAGAGATTGCCGCGCTGTGCTGCGGCCGTGAGACCGAGCGGCACGCCAATTCCAACCCCGACGCCCACTGCGATCAACGCCACGGCGATCGAGGTCCGGGCCCCCGCCAGGATCATCGAAAAGACATCGCGGCCGTATTGATCGGTGCCGAACCAGTGTTCGGCGTTCAGCCCTTGCAGTTTATTGGGAATGTCCTGCGCCGCATAGGGATAAGGCGTCCAGAAGAACGACGTTAGGGCGAGACCAAGAAAAACGAGCGTGATCAACAGCCCCGCGATGAAGGACGGCGATCGTATCGCGGCGGATAGCAAGGTGCCGCGCGGCAATGCGGCGGCGGTAAGCATCGGCTCGCTCATGGGCGGCGCCTAAGACGCGGATCGACGACCAGGTAGCTCAGATCGACGATGAAGTTGACCAGGATGACGGCAAAGACCAGCAGCATCACCACGGATTTGACGACGATGAGGTCGCGCTGAGTGATGCCCTGAAAGATCAGCCGCCCAAGCCCGGGGAGCGAAAACACGTTCTCGATGATGATGCCGCCGGCCAGCAGGAAGGCGAATTGCAACCCGACAATGGTCAGCACCGGGATGAGCGCGTTGCGCAATGCGTGACGCCAGAGGACCTGGATGCGAGTGAGACCCTTGGCACGGGCGGTGCGGATATAGTCCTCGTCGAGCGTATCGAGCAGCGCCGAGCGCATCACCCGCGTCAGGATCGCCGCCTGCGGCAGCGCCAGGGCAATAGCCGGCAGGGTGAGCCCCCGCAGGCCCTGCCAGAAGCCCTTGTCCCAGCCGGGAAACCCGCCCGCAGAGAACCAATGGAGAGTGACGGCGAAGATCCAGATCAATACGATGGCGAACCAGAAATTGGGGATCGCGACGCCCAGCTGGGTGGCGCTTACCACTGCAAAATCGGTCCCTGAATTGCGCCGTGAAGCGGCGATGATCCCAGCTGGAAAAGCGATCAGAATCGTGAGGGTCAGGGCCATCGCAGCCAACGGGAGCGATACGCCCAGCCGTTGCACGACCAGTTCGGTCACCGGGATTCTATAGGTGTAGCTGATTCCGAAATCGCCTCGCAGCATCCCGGCGACCCAATTGAAATAGCGGGTGAGGACCGGCTGGTCGAGGCCGAGCTGGGCGCGCAGATTAGCCAGCGTATCGGGGCGGGCGTTGAGCCCAAGCATGAATTGCGCTGGGTCGCCCGGCACGATCTCAAGCAGGACGAAGATCACGATGCTGGCGACCAGCAAGCCTGCGATCAGCGCGCCGATTCGGGCCAGGAGATAGGAGGACATTCAGGTGCCCGCAGACCCGATGGGGGAGTCCGAAGGCTCCCCCATCGCAAGGCAAAAGTCCATCACTCCGACCAGGACATCTCGGCGAACGGCGAAGCCGGGATCGGCGCATTCGCCCAATAGCCGGTAAGGGCCTTGTTCGCGACCGTGATGTTGGGGAACTCGAATAGGAAACCGGCCGCGAAATCATTGGCCAACTGTTTTTGCACGTCCTGCTTCAATTCAAGCTGCTTGGCCGGATCGGTCGTGTTGCCGAGATCGGCGATGAGCTTGTTGAAGGCCGCAGAGTTGTAGTTGAAATAGTAGCCCGGCTTGGCGAAGGAGCCGAAGTCGTTGGGCTCGATATGGCTGA